>JBMFWZ010000032.1:0-29425 GCA_049964755.1 Steroidobacteraceae bacterium
GCCCCGCTCAGACTCATACCTGGATTGGAAATTACTGATGGGTGCGGCTGACAACGCTGCCATAACTCATTGATTGGACGAACACTATGCCCGGATCATCGGCCGTGATTTCGACCAGGCTCGGCGGGCTGGCGCTTCGCGGCAGGTGCGTTTTCGATGTCGTGCGACGACCCCTGCGGTGACGCTGTGGCGGGACAGTGTCCAAGCACCCTTCATTCGTTGCTCAAAACCAACGGAAGGCGCGCCCAGCGGCGGCGTGCGCGCCATTCTGGTGCGGGACGGCAGGAATTTCTCCCGCAACGACGGCAGGGTGCAGCAGGCGACTGCGCCATCGGGCGCCACTGCGCGCGCAGAGGGACGCTGTCCGCCTCGGGGCGGGATTCAATCGAGGCTGAACAGGCTCTCGAGGTCGTGGCGCGAGAAGGCACGAAAGGCGATGAGCGTCTCGGTCCGCGTCACGCCGGAAACGGTACGGATGCGCTGCGCGACCAGATCCGCCAGCATTTCGTTTTCCCGGACACGAACGACGGCCACCAAATCGAAATGCCCCGCCACCGAGTAGACCTCGGACACCCCGTTCATCTCGCTCAGCGCCTGCGCCACCTCGACGGTGCGGGACGGCTCGACATTCATCAGTATGATCGCGGTGACCATCTTGTGCCCCGGATGATGAGATCCGCCTCTTGTAGCGCTTGCCGCGACGTTGCCCAGCTGACCCGGCGAGGCTGGCGCGGCGACCAGTGCCCGATTGTAGGCGGCACCCGCCTCACCCGACAACGTGACTGCGCCAACGGACGTGCGGCCGGCGCCACCGGGACGGCGCCGTGGGGACGCAGCGCGCAAGCCGCTTCCGTCGGAAGGTCACGCCAGCGATGAGGTGCGAGCACCGCGCCGGGTCGCTCGACATCCTCTTGCGAATGGCAGGAGATAGCGCAGACACGAACGGTATTGCTCCACAAGGACGCCGCGATGCGCTCGGCCAGCAGCTCTGCTGACATGGTCAGAGCGTCGCGCGATGCCATGGCGACTGTCGAACCGCTCGGAGCACAGCCGCGTCGAGGTCGAGGGCACCGCTTGATGAGGCTCCGTGGGCGGACACGAAACTCGCTGGCGCCGTACCGCGAGATGCGGCGTCACGACCCTGCCCGGTGTGTACCCGGCTGGACTGGCCGCGGTGTCTCACCCATGCACCGCTGCGCGCAGTCGCTCGAGATCGCCATGGCGCGTGGCGATATCGTTCCGGTCGGCCGCGCAGCGCAGATCACGCAGCACTTCGAGCGCCCGCAGCAGCACCGGTAGCGGTGGACCGCTGGCGGTGAGGTCCTCGAGGCTCTGCGCAGCGAGCTGCGCGGCGGGCTCGGAAATAAATCGCCTGACCAGTCCGTCGTGATGCTGCGTAGCGCAGCGGGCGAATAGATCGCACAGGTCGAGGTATGCACCGGCGTTGCTCTGGAACCAGTCGGCGTGCCGGTGTCCGGGCAGCAGCTCGAGCAGCTCATCGAGCAGGCTCCGGTACGTCATGCACACGCGCAGTCGCGCTTGGTCGTCCGGCGGCATGAACAGCATCTTGTCCACCAGCAGCTGTGCGTAATACGGGTCGTTGGCGCGGCACACCCCGAGCAGCAGATCGAGTTCGTTGATGCCTGAGAAGTCCCCGGCGTTGGCGCCGCGGTACTCCTGCCGCCCGACTCGATAGGGCTTGTAGTAAGGCCGCACGGAGTAGAAGAATCGCTCGACGTCGAGGGACGTCATCAGCCGCTCGTTGATCACCAGCACGTCCTCGAGACAGCGGCGCGCCGCGGCGAACATCCCATCGGCCACGGGACTGGAAACCCCGAGGTGCACGATGTTCGTCAGAGCGTCGGCGGCGAGCTGCAGTCCGAGAATGCCGCGGGTGTTCTCGTCGATGAACAGAAACTCATCGCGCAACCGAGTGAAGCTCTTGCGAACCCCGGCGCGGGCACGATTGCGGGTGGCCAAGTGACTCGTGGCAAAGCGTGGGGCCATGCCGAGCGATGCCCCGACGTGCAGCGCAAGCGCGGAAGCCTCGGGAAACGGGGAGCGTTCCTCGCGCGCAGGGTGGGTCAATTCGTGGCGGCGTAGCGCCGCGAGATACATCCCCACATTGCCGAGGACCGCAAATGCACTCTCGAAGCCCTCCCCGGTGTTGCCCTCCCGCAGCAGCGCCCGGATGAACACGAGCCCTTCATCCCGCAGCGTCGCCTTGAGTGTCTCGCCCGTACCTGCCACTCGAGAGCGCTCGGCCTGCGCGAAATAGTGCTCCTCGAGCTCGGTATTCAGATCCACGAACGTCGTGCGGATCCAGTGCTCGAATGCCTCCGCCTTGATGCTCATCGGCACATGCCCCCGGGGTGCGCAGCTGCAGATCGAGCATTGTGCGGCCGGCGCGGTGGAACATTGTTCCGATGATCGGCCCGCCGAGCGTGCCACGTAGAACATCGATCTGCTTTCCGAAGCCGCCGCAGACCACTGACCGACGCACGATGTGGCCTCCGGCACGCCGCGCCTAGCTTCGAACCGTGCGGGCCGCCGCACCTCGCCGAGCCAAGTCTAGCGGAGTCGAGAAGTGCGATCCGCGTGGAACGGCTCGCGGGACCGAGGTCGCGCAGCGGCCGTGAGGAGCGGCTCGCCGCTAGCTCAAGTCTTCGCGCTGGGACCGTGTGCTCGGGCTCCTCGCGGCGTCACGCGGCAAGCACGGCTCTCGGCGTGAGCCCACCATCCTTCAGCGAGAGCGTGCCCGTGGTGTGCTAATACCGCGCGGGTGCTCACCACGGCAGGGAGAGGGGCTGCCGCGCCCGCGCCGTCACCCGCTTCGGCGATACCCACCCGCACGCCCGCCCCCCGGTCAATGACCGACCACGACCTCGCTGATCTGGATCACCGGCGCAAGATCGGTGTAGTGGGCGATGTCTGCGAGAATCTCCTCGGCATGCGGACCGAATCCGGCCTCGAAGGCCTCCACCGAATCGCAGAAGATGTGGCACAGCGCCACATAAACCGCCGGGGAATTCGCCGCGCCGCCAGAGAGCCCCTTGTCGACCGTGTAGTAAGGGCAGCGCGATCCCATCAGCCGCTGCACTAGCGGCATGTGCCGCTCGCGGTAGTAATCATGATCGAAGCGGGCGCCAGGCTGATTCGGATACATCACGCTGACTTTGATCACGGGCATCTCCTCGGACAACAGCGGCCGGTTCTGGCGTGCCCGGCATACTGCGGCACGGGCCACTGCGCAACAACCGCCGCGTCGCTGCGCAGCGCC
Organism: Steroidobacteraceae bacterium; assembly: GCA_049964755.1. Classification (GTDB taxonomy): domain Bacteria; phylum Pseudomonadota; class Gammaproteobacteria; order Steroidobacterales; family Steroidobacteraceae; genus 13-2-20CM-66-19. The sequence goes on from JBMFWZ010000032.1 coordinate 3,281, forward strand.
CGGAGCGCGCGGCCGGGCGCGGGCTGTACCGGAACCAGAACACCGCTGGCACCCGATTCAGGGAATCGGGAAGAATTCGTGTGTGATGCGCACCGACGACGGGGGCGCCGTCAGCAGGTACACCCGGGCTCGCGGGTAATCGAGGATCAGCGCGCGGGCGGTGCCGAGCACATTCATGCCGATCAGCAGAGCCGGCCGGTGCTGCAGGTGCCACACCTTGAAAATCGGAATGTCGCTGTAGACGACGGCCAGATTGCGGATGGCAGCCGGCCCGAGATAAATCGGCGGCGCGCGGACAACGCCGCCACTGGCAACCTGCCGAGTCACGCCGTAGACCACCGCGAGCGCTGCGTTCTTCGAATCTCGCAGCAGCGCCTTGCGCAGCGCGAGGTTACCGAACGTATCGGCCGAACCGGTATCGAGCACCGCCTCGACCGGAACATCCGCCACGCGCGCAGCGATGCCGAGCAACCCGCCGGTGGTACGCTGAGCGGGGATCTGCAGGAAACTGCCGAGGATGCGCCGGCTGGAACGCTCTATGGTCACCACATGGCGATGGAAATCGACCACTAGGCGTACCGGACCGAAACCGGCCATACCGAGAATCCCATCGAGGCCGATCATCACCGGGCTGTGACTCACCGGCATGCGCAAATCGCGCTTGACGATGGCCCCGACGCGCAGACGGCGGATCAACACCCACGGCAGCCGCTCGACACCCGTCGTGCCCTGTACCTGCTCGCTGCCGTCACGATGCAGCGCGAGCGAGAGTTTGCGTACCAGTCCCGGGGAGACCATCGAACTGTCCGCGCCGGTGTCAACGAGAAAATGAAAAGGCCCCGCGCCGTCGATGCGCACGGCCACGACGATCCGCTCGGTCACTCCCGGCCGCACCGGAGCGGCGAACGGCAGCGGCGCGGGCGGCGGGGCCGGCACCATCCCCGCTGCGGCCGGTAACGCCAGCACCGCCCATGACGCCACTACGCGGAACATGCCGGACCGAGCGCTCACCACAGATCTCGCGGTCGACACAGGGGCACCTCTGGAGTGGGGGAGTATACGCCCGGGATTCGCCTACGGGGTGTGCGCCGCCGAACGCCGCGCCGAGCAGCGCCTGCGCATTCGCCGTCCGAAACGACGCGTCAGTTCACCGCGGGAAGTACTCTGATCGTCGCGGCCGTCCGCAACGGACCGGAAAATCCGCGCATCCGCGACCAACCCCGCCCCCGCCACTTCATTGCGGCCCTCCGGGCAGTCCGCTAAGCTGGCCCAATTCGCTTCCGCTCGCGTTCCCTACACCCGGTCCCAAGAGGTGCTCGCGCATGCTTCACGTCGATGCCGACTCGCGGCTCGTCCGCGGCAAATCCAGGTTCATCGCGGTCGCGGCGCTGTTGTGTCTACCGCTCGCAGCGCACGCTGCCGCGCTGCAGGAATTTCTCAACGGCAAGCTCACCTGGCGGAACATCGGGCCTGACATCGGCGGTCGCGTCGTGGCGGTCGCGGGGGTTGCCGGCAAGCGCAACCTGTTCTACATGGGCGCCGTTGACGGTGGCGTATGGAAGAGCACCGACTACGGGGTCCGGTGGCACAACATCACCGACGGCAAGTGGACATCTGCGAGCGGCAGCGTCGGAGCGATCGCCGTGGCCGCCTCGAACCCCAAGGTGATCTACGTCGGCACCGGCGAGGCGGACATCCGCAATGACATGGTCACCGGCGATGGCATCTTCAAATCCATCGACGGCGGCAAGACGTGGAAGTACGCAGGTCTCGCCGACACGCGCACCACGAGCGCCATCGTCGTCGATCCGCACAACCCCGACATCCTCTACGTCGCCTCGATGGGTCATGTCTTCAAGCCCAACGCCGAGCGCGGCATCTTCAAATCCACCGATGGCGGCAAGACCTGGCACAAGGTGCTCTACGTCAACGTCAAGACCGGCGCGATCGACTTGGTGATGGACCCGCACGACCCGAACGTGCTGTACGCGACGATGTGGCAGGCGCAGCGCACGCCCTGGACACTCATCGACGGCGGTCCGGGCAGCGGACTGTACAAGAGCACCGACGGTGGCGCGCACTGGATAAACCTCTCGCACAACCCGGGCATGCCGCACGGACTGCTCGGACGCATGGGCGTGTCGATCGCCGCCAGCAACCCCAACGTCATCTACGCCATCATCCAGGCCAAACACGGCGGAGTGTTCCGCTCGGCCGACGGCGGAGCGAACTGGAAGCGCGTCAACCGCAGCTGGAGCCTTCGCCAGAGAGCCTTCTACTACATGTCGATCTACGTCGACCCCAGCAATCCGAATACGATGTATGCGCCGAACGTCGACGGCGTCTGGGTGTCGCGCAACGGCGGCAAAGCATTCTCGCTGCTGCACATGCGCCACGGCGACAATCACATCGTCTGGATCAACCCGCAACACCCGAAGATCCTGCTGGTCGGCAATGACGGCGGCGCCACGGTCTCGACCGACGGCGGCAAGACCTGGAGCACCGAACACAACCAGCCGACGGGTCAGTTCTACCATGTCGCGCTCGATCACGCATTCCCGTTCAACGTCTACGGTGCGCAGCAGGATGAAGGTTCCTTCGAAGGTCCAAGCGCGTCGATCGACGGGGCGATCCCGGTGTCCGCGTGGCACTCGGTCGCACTCGGTGAGAGTTCGTTCGTCGCCCCGAAGCCCGACAGCCGTTACGTCACCTACGGCAGCGATTACTACACCGTCATGCAGAGCTACAACCGGCTGACCGGCGTGCGCCGCTCGGTGAGCCCCTCGCCGATCTACATGGACGGAGGAGATGCCGCGCGGATGCAGTACCGCTTCGGCTGGACCCATCCGATCTTCTTCTCCCCCGACGATCCGCACGAGCTGTTCCTCGCCTCGCAATACGTGATGGTCAGCCACGATCATGGCCGCACCTGGAAGGTGATCAGCCCGGACCTGACGCGCAACGACCCGGCCACCGAGGGACCGCCGGGCGGCCCGATCAACCTCGATCAGACCGGCGCGGAAGTCTTTCCAGATATCTCGGCTCTCGCCGTGTCGCACCTGAACGCGCACGTGATCTGGGCCGGCTCGCAGGACGGGCTGGTGCACGTCACCGTTGATGGTGGCAAGCATTGGCAGCTCGTCACCCCGCCGCAGCTGACCAAATGGGCCGAGATCACCTCGATCGAACCTTCACACGTCGCGGCGGGCACCGCTTATCTCACCGCGTCACGGTACATGTGGGATGACTATCACCCGTATGTCTTCAAGACGACAGATTACGGGCGTCACTGGACGACGCTCACCCAGGGACTGCCGAGCGATCAGTACGTGTTCGTGGTGAAGCAGGATCCGGCGGACGCCCGGCTCCTGGTCCTCGGCACGGGCAACACGGTATACGCCAGCCTCGATGGCGGTGCGCACTGGACGGCGCTCGGGGTCAACCTGCCGCACGTGCAGGTGCGTGATCTCGCCTTCGATCGGCGCGAAGGCGAGCTCGTCGCCGCGACCCACGGCCGCTCATTCTGGATTCTCGATGACGTGCTGCTGCTTGAGCAAATGACGCACTCGGCGCAGCCCCTGGGCGTCGCGGCACACCTGTATGCGCCCGAGACCGCGTGGCTGACGCATGCCTACGGAGAGGACTTAGGCGCGGTACACCGCGAGTCGGTGGGTACGAACCCGCCGTTCGGCGCGACCGTGTTCTTCCACCTCCCGGCCGGCTACCACGGCCAGACTCCGGTGAGCCTGGCGTTTCTTGATGCCCACGGGCAGCAGATTGCGCACTATTCTCTGCATCTGAAGCCCGCGCACGCGCGAAAACTGCCTGCCACGGTTCGCGACAACCTGCAACCCTCGCAGGTAAAGCATCGAGCGCTGGAGAAGATGACCGCCGTGACGGCGGGATTGAACCGCTTCCAGTGGAATCTGCGCTATGCGAGCGCCACAGAGGTGATCGGCTGGGAGCCCCCGGAGGTTACGGATGGCCTCTCGGCGAGTGCGCGCGGACCGTTGGTCAATCCAGGCCGCTACACCGTGGTGCTACGCTACGGGAAGCAGGTGTACCGACAGTCGTTCGAGGTGAATCTCGATCCGCGCCTGCACACCACGCCGGCAATCCTCAAACAGCACCTGGCTCTGCAGCTTGCGCTGCACCGCAGCGTGGATGTACTCGATCGGGACATCAACGCGGCAATCCTGCTGCGCCGACGGCTCGCCAAGGCCGTTTCCGAGCACAAGCTGAGTGCTGCAGCCGCGGCCCCGGCGATGCAGGAATTGCATGAAGCGGTGCACGCCGTGGTGCAGCGTCACGTGCGCTCGAGTGAAGGGGACGTGATGCACAACATGCGTCTGCGCAGCTTCCTCGCCTACCTGCAATCGAGCATTGGTCTGGACTACCGGGCGCCGGATCCGGCACAGATCGCGGCATTCAACACCCTTGAGCAGCAGGCCCGCCAGGGCGAGCAGCGGCTGCAAGCCGCGAGCGCCGCGGGTCGGCGCCTGCTCTGAGGCGTCTGTACCCGGGAGGAACCGGCCCGTCGCGCCCTATCGGGCGCGACGGGCCGCTCGGGTGCGCGGCACGCAGAGCACACCGCCCTGCGATCGCGCGCACTCCTTGCGCACGCTCAGCGGTTGCGCAGCACCCGCCACGTCACGGTGAGCCCGTACACCAGAATCAGGGCGACGAGGAGCATCAGGCCAAGCCCGACCGCCTCGCGCATCGGTGTTCCGCTCGCCGTCGAGAGGTAGGTCCAGGACGCCGAAACGATCAAGCCGTCATACGCCAAGTGCGTCGCGATGCTCCAGCGCAGGCCGAAAGCGATGCGGATGTAGGCAAGCCCGACGCCGACGAGAAACTGCGGCAGCACCAGCACGAGCGCCCACCAGGTGAGCGACCTGGAGTACACCTCGGCGTGCTCCACGCCGAACAGGACACAGGACACCCAGAACACCCAGATGCCGTGGCGGCGAAAGAACCCGAGCACGCTCTGGCGCGCATAGACATACAGTCCGAGGCTCACCAGACTCGCGGGCACGAGCGTCCAGAAGGGCGTGAAATAGTGGCGAATGGTGCTGATCGCGCGCGGGTGCTCGAGATTGATGCGAATGCCAAGGTAGGTGTAGCAGAGAAAGAACGCGAGGCCGATGAACACCGCGGGCGGCGCGGTGGAGAGAAACGCCCGGTAGGCGAGCTCCTCGAGCAGCGGGGCGACGAGCACGATGCTGGCGGCGGCGAGGGACGGATGCGTGACCAGGTAGGCCTGGAAGGTGTCGGGCGCGATGCTCCAGCCGAACCAGTGCACCAGCAGGTCATCGAGCCGGCCGCCGAGGAATCCGAGCACCAGCAGCAGGCTCAGCCACCCGAACCAAGTCCACATCGTGAGCCGCCGCCGCGGGCGCTCGCGAAGAACCGGGTGCGCCAGAAACGGCAGCAGCCGACCGTAGGCGCCCGGCGTCGCCTCGCTCATGACCTCGGATCGTGGATTCGGTGATTCCTGCACGGCACGACTCGGGCCACGTTCACAATGTTAGGCCCGCTCCCTCGATACAAAAATGGTGTACCACGGCGTGGCGCATGCCGCAACCGCGAAGCTGTACCCATCGAGCGATCGGTGATCGCCCCCCACACCCATCGCCGGGTGGCGCGATACGCCGCTCATTGGGGTCGCGGCACGGCTTGATTCGGCTCGGGTGCCTAGATAGATTTACAGTTTCGCGCAGTCACCCGAACCGGCGCAGTCCGTGACGCATCGCGCGCGATGGCGCCACACCGTCCGCGCAGTGGGCTGCCTGTACCCTGGACATCCCTGACGCCGATGCACGACCGAACCTCTGACACCGTCTTGGCGCGAGTCGCTCTGTCCACGGCCGGACGTCCCGCCGGGGCGCCTCCGGCACTCAGCGTCGCGCAGTTGCGCAAGACCTACGCGGCCCTGGTCGCGGTCGAGGGTATCTCGTTCGAGGTGGGCCGCGGCGAAGTCGTCGGCCTGTTGGGCCCGAACGGTGCCGGCAAGACCACGACGATCAACATGATTCTCGGCGTGCTCAGCCCGAGCGCCGGTGAGATCCGGATCGCGGGGATCGATCTGGCGCAGGAGCGCTCGCGCGCGCTGGCCCAGGCAAACTTCGCGGCGGTATATGCCACGCTGCCCGGCAACCTCACGGTCGAGCAGAACCTGCGGTTCTTTGCGCTCATCTATGACATCCCGCGCCTCACGGTGCGCATCGAAACGCTACTGATGCAGTTCGACCTAGAGCACCTGCGCAGCACCAAGTGCGGCGTCCTCTCCTCCGGGGAGCAGACGCGGGTCGCACTAGCCAAGGCGGTACTGAACCGGCCGCAATTGCTGCTGCTCGATGAGCCGACGGCATCCCTCGATCCGTCCGCGGCACAGACGATCCGCGAGCGGATCCGACGCCTTGCAGCCGAGGATGAGTGCGGCATTCTCTGGACTTCGCACAACATGTACGAAGTCGAAGCGGTCTGCGACCGAGTGCTGTTTCTCTCGCACGGCCGGATCCTGCTCGAGGGTGATCCGCGTCGGCTGCCGGTCGAGCACGGCGCCGAGACCCTCGAGGCGCTGTTCATCCGTCTGGCGCGCGAGACACTGAGGGCTGCGGAGCACACGCGATGAAGCTGCGTCCGATCGCTGGGATCCTGTTGCGCCAGTTCTACCTGATCCGCGGCAGCCCTGTCCGGGCCTTACCGATGTTCGCGTGGGTGGCAATTGACATCGTGGTGTGGGGTTTCATCACACGCTACCTGAACACGATGAGCGCGGGCCGATTCAACTACGTTCCGAGCCTGCTCGGGGCGGTGCTGCTGTGGGATTTCTTCACCCGCATCATGCAAGGGGTGAGCACCGCGTTTCTCGAGGACGTGTGGTCACGGAACTTCCTCAACTTGTTTGCCACACCGCTCACCACCTCGGAGTACATCACCGGGCTGGTCATGACCAGCATCGGCACCAGCGCGATCGGACTCGCGGTCATGCTGGTGCTGGCGACTGCGGTGTTCGGACTGTCGTTCTTCTCCCTCGGTGCGATGCTGCTCCCGTTCCTGCTCGTGCTGTTTTGCTTCGGCATCGCCCTCGGCATTCTCGCCAGCGCGCTGGTGCTGCGCCTGGGCCCGGCATCGGAGTGGTTGGTGTGGCCGCTGCCGGCTCTGCTCTCGCCGTTCGTCGGGGTCTTCTATCCGCTCGCGACGCTACCCCACTGGATGCAGCTGATCGCTCGGGGTCTGCCACCGGCGTACGTCTTCCAGGGCATGCGCTCGATCCTCGCCGGTCATGCGCTACCGGCGACGGCTCTGCTGCCGGGTGCCGCGCTCGCATTGCTCGACGTCGCGCTGGCGGCGTATTTCTTCCTGCGGGTGTTTCGCCACGCGCTGCGCACAGGACTCCTCGCCCGCTACAGCGCCGAGAGCGTGTCCTGAGCGGTGTGCCGGGCGCTCAGCGCAGCGCCTGATCGAGCCAGCGCGAAAGCGTGGCAGCGTCCACCGCGCCGGACTGGCGCGCCAGCTCCTCACCGCCACGAAAGAGAATTAGAGTCGGGATGCTGCGGATGGCGAAACGGCCGGCCAGCTGCTGCTGCTCATCGGTGTTGACCTTGCCGATGCGCAGCGTGGTGGCGCGCTGCGCGGCCACGCGGTCCAGCACCGGGGCCATCATGCGGCACGGACCGCACCACGGCGCCCAGAAGTCCACCAACACCGGCAGCGAGGCGCGCTCGACATGTGCAGCGAACGCAGCGGCATCCAGAGCGACCGGCTCCCCGCTGAGGATCGGGGCCTTGCAGCGCGGGCACTTCGGGTGCTCCCCGGCACGCGCCTGGGGCACCCGCACGAGCGAGTGGCAGTGGGGGCAGGCAACCAGCAGAGCATCAGCCAGGGAGGTTTCGGCGTTCATGAACGGGACATGGGGCCAGAACCGACGGGGTTCAAGCGCCCCGACCCTTGGCTTCGCGGCCATCGTCCCCATCTTTGCGTTCAGCGTTTCCTCTATCGATTCCGCGAGGGCTGCGTCGCACATGGAATACCGGGATTATTATCAGCTGCTGGGCGTAGCCCGGACGGCCACCGCCGAGGAAATCAAGAAATCCTATCGGCGGCTCGCCCGCAAATACCACCCTGATGTGAGCAAGGAAAAGGACGCCGAGCAGAAGTTCAAGGAGGTGCAGGAAGCCTACGAGGTATTGAAAGACCCGGAGAAGCGCGCCGCCTACGATCAGCTCGGCAGCGAGTGGAAATCCGGACAGCAGTTCCGTCCGCCGCCGGACTGGGCGAGCGGCTTCGAGTTCAGCGGTGGGGCACGACCCGGCGGCAGCGCCGGGACACGCGGCTTCGACGGCGAGGGCTTCAGCGATTTCTTCTCCTCACTGTTCGGCGGGGCGAGCCCGTTCGGCGGCAGTGCTCGGCGAGCGCCGCGCCAGGGCCGCGATCATCATGCCCGCATCGATCTCGAGCTCGAGGAGGCCTTCGGTGGCAGCACCCGCACGCTGGAACTGAAGCGGCCCGAAACGAAGTCCGATGGCTCGCTCGACGTGCGTGCTCACACCGTGCGGGTCAGCATTCCGGCGGGCGTCACCGACGGCCAGCTGATTCGCCTCGCCGGCCAGGGCGAGCGCAGCGCCGGTGGCGCCCGTGCGGGCGACCTGTATCTCGAGGTGCACGTGCGGCCGCATCGGCTCTACCAGCTGGAGGGCCGTGACGTCACGCTGGCGCTGCCCATCGCGCCCTGGGAGGCGGCGCTCGGCGCAACGGTCACCGTCCCGACGCTCGGCGGTGCGGTCGACATGCAGGTGCCCACTGGCGCGCAGTCCGGCCAAAAATTGCGTCTGCGGGGGCGAGGTCTGCCCGGACAGCCGCCGGGCGACGCCTATGTTCAGCTGAAGATCGTCGTGCCACCGGCGAATTCCCCGGAGGCGCGAGCGGTATACGAAGAGATGCGCACGAAGCTCGGGACATTCGATCCTCGCGCCGAACTGAAGGGATGACGCCGTGACCGAAGCCGTCAACCGATACGAGGTACGCCTGGTGAGCGAGGCCGACTGGATCGGCGCGCGCGACATTTGCGCCCTGTGCCAACTCGACCTCGCGGCGATTACCGAGCTGGCCGAACTGGGCCTGGTCGCACCGCGAGGCGCCGCCCCGACCGAGTGGCAGCTGCCCGCGGCGGCGCTACCGCGACTGGCGCTCGCCGGGCGACTGATGCACGATCTCGGCGTGAACGTAAGCGGTGCAGCGCTGGCCGTGGAGCTGCTGGAAGCGCAGCGAACCCTGGAGCGTCAGCTCCAGCGCCTCGAGCAGCTGCTCGCGCCATAAACGGCGGCGCGCGTGCGCGGCCGGATGCGGATACGCACTTGCACGCACTTCTGGGCCGCCCGGCCGCGACGAATAATCCGGCCCTGCGATGCGACCCCGAGCCCACTTGGGGCGTGCACTGCCGGACCCACGGGCTGCTGCGCTCATGATTGATGAGTCGGGAACGATCGGGTTCGTCAGCGATGCGGCGCGCCGGTGCCTCAGCGGCTGCGCGTGCGGGCGCGCCACGCCAAGCACAGCATCGCGAGACCGAACACGAGCATCACCATGCCCCACCACAAGTCGATGTTGATACCGAGCGAGCGCTGCGCGAGCGCAGCTCCGCCGTGCAGCCCGTAGCCGGCGAGCAAAACGCCGAGCAGGCTGAACAGCGCGCCGACGGGAATGCGGATATCAAGTCCCATGCGTGATCACCAAAACAGGAGGTTGAGCACCACGGCGGCGCCGAGGACGCACGCCCCGAGCACTGCCGGACGCCGATACCAACGGGCGGCGCCTGAGCTCTGGCGCGGCGTGAGCGAATACACCAACCCGACGAGCTCCCGCTCGGGCCGTGGCCGAGTGAGCAGACTGACGCCAACCGTCACCAAAAAGCACACGCCGAACGCGTAGATTGCGGTCCAGAAATTCTGCGCCATCGGACTCGGGTACAGATGCATCACGGCGATCCAGCCGCCTTTGATGCCCGGCGCTGCGCGCGCCGGCAGCGTCAGGCCGTGATGCACGGCGGCCGCCGCGGTACCGGCCAGGAGCCCCGCAAATGCGCCGTGCCCGCTGGTGCGCTTCCAGAACATGCCGAGCAGGAACGTGGCAAAGAGCGGCGCATTCACGAATGCGAACAGCAGCTGTAGCAGATCCATGATGTTGTTGAAGCGATCGGTCACGTAGGCGGCCGCGACCGAGAGCGCGATGCCGACCACGGTGGCCACACGTCCGACCGTGAGATAGTGCGCATCGGAGGCCTCCCGACGGATGTACGCCTGGTAGATGTCGTAGGTCCACACCGTGTTGAACGCCGTGACGTTGCCCGCCATGCCGGTCATGAAGCTTGCCATCAGCGCCGTCAGGCCGAGCCCGAGCATGCCGTTCGGGAAATACCGTCCCAGCATCAGCGGCACGACCATGTTGTAGTTCAGATGCCCGTCGGCTTGCCGCGGCAACGTCAGCCCGCTCGCCCCGCCATGCACCGTGGCGGCAATGGCGATCATGCCCGGCAGAATCACCAGAAACGGAAAGAGCATCTTCGGGATGGCAGCGATCAGCGGAGTACGACGCGCCGCGTCCATCGACTCGGCCGAGAGCGCCCGCTGCACGACCAGGAAGTCCGTGCACCAATAGCCGAAGGACAGCACGAACCCGAGCCCCATGGCCATGCTGAACCAGTCGATACCCATGGGGTTCTCATGCGGGCTGCCCATCACACTCCAGGTGCTCAGCCACGCGTTGGGCGCAAAGCCGCGAGAGCGGGCCACCGCATGCAGGCCAGCGACGAGACCTGGCCAGCCACCGATGTCCTTCAGGCCGATCAGCACCAAAGGCGCGAAGCCGAACACGATCAGAAAGAACTGCAGCACCTCGTTGTAGATCGCCGAGGTCAGTCCGCCGAGGAAGATGTACACCAGCACGATGAGCGCCGAGAGCGCCACGCTGGTGTTGAAGTCCCAACCGAGCAGCAGGCGCAGCAGCAGCGCAAGGGCGTACAGTGAAATCCCGGAGGAGAACACCGTCATCACCGCGAAGGTGATGGCGTTCAGACCCCGGGTCTTCTCATCGAAGCGCAACTTGAGGTACTCCGGCACCGAGCGGGCGCGTGAGCCGTAGTAGAACGGCATCATGAACACCCCGAGAAATACCATCGCCGGGATCGCGCCTACCCAGTAGAACTGGCTTGTGGCCATGCCGTACTTGGCGCCCGAAGCGGCCATGCCGATGACCTCCTGCGCACCGAGGTTCGCGGAGATGAACGCAAGCCCGGCGATCCAGGCCGGTATGGCACGCCCAGAGAGGAAGAAGTCCGTGCTGGTGCGCATGGAGCGCTTCAAGGCCGCGCCGATGCCGAGCACGACCGCGAAGTACGTCCCCATGATGATCCAGTCGATCGCCTTCGGATGCATCTTGAGCCTCTCAGGCGCGCCGGGTCGCGAGGTGCCGAGCCCAGGCGGCATGCAGCGCCTGCGCGCGTTCGCGCACCAAGGGGGCGGCATCCCCGGCCTTATAGAGTGAGCCGCCGACTCCGATGCCCGCGGCGCCGGCCTCGAGCCAGCTGGCGAGGTCGTGCGCGCCGGTACCACCGACGGCCCAGACCCCGGCGGTGCGGGGCAACACCTCGCGCAGAGCCTTGAGGTAGACCGTCCCCACGGTGAGCGCCGGGAAGAGCTTCAGCTGCGTAGCGCCGGCTCCGAGCGCGGTGAATGCTTCGCTCGCGGAGAAGAACCCCGGGAAGCTGTCGAGCCCGAGGTCCACGGTACGCCGGATGATGCGCGGATCGGTGTGGGGCGAGACCACGAACCGCGCCCCGGCTGCGGCGGCCTCCTCTACGTCCTGCACCGTGAGCACGGTGCCGGCGCCAATCAGTGCCTGCTCGCCGAACGTCCGGGTCAGTCTTGCGATGCTCTCTAGGGGCTGCGGGGAGTTCAGCGGCACCTCCATCATGCGGATCCCGCCGTCGATCAGCGCCCGGCCGATATCGATCGCTTCCGCCGGCGTCACGCCGCGGAGGATGGCAATCACCGGCGGGGTTGCCGCGCCGACCACGTGTCTCATCGTCATGTCTGCCCCCTGCATTGTCCGCAACGCCACGCGCGCAGGTGACCTGGCGCCCGTGTTGCTCGCGCCGAGCGCTCGCAACACGAGCATCGGCGCTGCCGGCGTCGAATCGCGGGCCGAGCCCGGTGCGCCACCGGCCTGCCCGCTGCATTCATAAGATTAATCTGCTTGAAGTCAAAAGTCTGCCCCCGCATGCCGTGCCGGTGCCGGGAAACGGGAGTGGCCGGGCCGAACACCCGTCCACTCCCGCGTGCATCACCGCTTCGCCGCGCCGGCGGTCGTTGTCGAGAAGGTATACACGATGGTGTTGCGGTAGACCTGGCCGGGATTCAGCTGCGCCGAGCCGAAGTTCGGGTGATTCGGCGTATCCGGGAAGATCTGTGGCTCGAGCACGAACGCATCGCCCTGCCGATAAATGTGCCCGGAAGTGCCCACAATGGTGCCGTTGAGGAAATTGCCGCTGTAGAACTGCAGGCCGGGCTGGTTCGACTGCAGCGTGAGCACCCGGCCCGAGGCCGGATCGACGATCCGAGCCATCAGGCGCAATCCGGCAATGGGCCGACGGCCGAACACCCAGTTCATATCGTAGCCGCGGCCATAGACCAGCTGGCGCGAGTGGCCGTCGAGAATGTCGCGGCCGATGGTCTTGGGCCTGCGGAAGTCAAACGGCGTGCCCGCCACGGGCCGGATCACGCCCGTCGGGATCTGGGTCCGGTCCGTCGGCGTGATGTCCGCCGCCGGAATCATGAGCTGCTCATTGAGGATGCTGCCGGAGCCCTCGCCGGAGAGGTTCCAGTAGGTGTGGTTGCTCAGATTCACGATCGTCGGGGCATTGGTCGTGGCCCGATAGCGGATGAACAGTTGATCGCGGCTCGAAAGTGCGTAGGTCACCGTCACGGTGAGCGTACCCGGATAGCCTTCCTGACCGTTCGGACTGACGTAGCGCAGAGTGACGCTGCCCAGTGAAGGGCTGCGGCGAACACTGAGCACCGTCCATAAGCGCCGATCGAACCCCTTCGTGCCGCCGTGCAATGAGTTCGGACCGTCGTTGATCGGCAGCTGGTAGGTATGGCCGTTCAACGTGAAACGGCCCTTGGCGATCCGGTTGGCAAACCGCCCGACCGTGGCCCCGAAGTACGGATCGGACTTGCTGAGATAGCCGCGCAACGTGCCGTAACCAAGCGCGACGTCCGCGAAGTGTCCGTTGCGATCGGGCGTGAGGATCTCCTGCACCCGCGCGCCGTAGGTCAGCAGCCGGACCGTGACGCCCTGCCGATTACGCAACGTGACCGCATCTACGGCTCTGCCGTTCGGCAGGTGCCCGAATACCGCCTGGGTCACCGTCACGGCGTAACTCGTCCGTGCGCCCAAAGCCCCCAGGAGAGCCGTGGCTGCCACGGCGTAGTACATGTGTCGCATCTCGCCATCCTCAATGAAGGTGGCCACGAGCACAGCGATGCGGCCCGAGCAATCGAACGCCCGTGCACACCCTCGCTGCAAACCGTCGCCAGAAGCTCTCCCCGCGACCATTGTAATGACCTCGGCGGCACAATGCAGAGCGCCGCCGACCTTGCCCCCGAGAGCTGCGAATATCCGCAGCCGGCGCAGTCGGGATGTTCAGGCGAAATGGAACAGCTGGCAGCAGACCCAATTAAGCTGGCTCCCTGGGACGACGCAAGCAAACGTGGCGCCACTGCTGCGCGGTGACCCGCGTGTCGGCCAGCAGACGAGCATCCACAGGAGGCACGTCGGCGTACGACAGCAATGCGGTCCCAAAGCAGCGTAGCGCGTCGGGGTCGATCAATCGATTCATGGAGCCTCAATGACACACGACAGCTCACCGGCTTCGCACCGCACCGCGTGCGTCTCGAATTCCTGCGTCACCCGGCAAGCCCCCGGCAATCCACCCCAGTGGCAGCGCGCTGAGCGCCGGCCGCCCGCTCGACCGCCTTCGCACACCGGAGCGCGACGCGCCCCCTCGACGCACCATCGACAAAGTCAGGGACAGGCGCCTGGCCCGCACAGCGCCATGAGAGTGGCCATGTAGGGCAGGTGTACCGTGAAGATCGCCACCCAGAGCGCGGTGAGCCGCGGCACGGCCGTCGCCGTGATGGAGGCACGGAGCAGGAGGAGCGTTCCACCGGTCGGCTCCACGACCCTCCTCGCCCATCCCAGCAGGCGGGGCCTCGGCACACCGCCGGCGTGCAGGATGGTGTGAACTCCTGCGGTCCGCGCATTTAACGTCGCCCGCCCGTACTCGATGACGCTAAACTCGAAGCCGAGTCGAAGCGGAATCGCCAACCAAGTGACGAGAAGTGGCAGCGTTGAAATCGGGAGTTTCGTCGCCGCGGCGCTCACGGGCGTTGCGATGCAGGCAGCGTCAGGAGCGGCGCCCTAGCACCGAAGAGGAATGTTTTCTCCGGACGCACACGCACCAGTACTCTCCGCCCCATCAGGACAGTCATGAGGCTGCGGACAAGATTGCGCGCACCGAGCGTCGCATGGATGGTGCCGTGCAGCTGACCTGCTCGCACTCACTGGAGGAAGGCAGATTCGATGCGCTCGAAGATCTCGGCAATCACGGCACGCACCTGTGCGCCAGGTGGTGCAAGCTCGAGCGCCGAGTTGACCACTATTCCGCCCTTGTGCTGCGGATCGGCGGGCAAGCACTGCAGCGAATCCCCGAAGAATGCCTCGATCACCTGCCACGGCGGCAGCAGCTCGAAGTGCCACACGCGCGCATTGATGCCGGCCTCAACGATACCGCGCAAGTCGCCCCGGCCCGTACGGCCCTGCAATTTTCCACAACGCTTACTCTATAATTCCAGTGCGTCGCCTCGCCGCATCGCTGTCGCAGCGATGCCTCGTCCGGTCGCAGGATGCACGAAACGTCATATTTTCAAAGGCATCATTCCCGCAGCGAGACGAACCGCGCTCATGCGGGAGCGCAGACCGCACCTGCAGCACGGCGCATCAGTCATTCCACAACGAGGTCACTTCATGTCGATATCAAACGCAGCGCTTTCATCGTTCGAAATCGGACTCAACGCACTTGCCTCGATGCTCGACAAGGCGGAAGCCTATGCCGCGGCGAAGAAATTCGATGCGGCAATACTGCTCAACACCCGGCTATTTCCAGACATGTTCCCGTTCACCCGTCAGGTGCAGATCGCCTGCGACGCGGCGAAGAACGGCGGTGCGCGGCTCGCTGGCATCGAACCACCGAAACACGAAGACACCGAACAGTCGATTGCAGAACTGAAAGCACGGATCGCCAAGACGATCGCCTTCGTCAAGACGCTCGACAAAGCGAAGATCGACAGCTCGGCCGAGCGCGAGGTGATTTTCCCGCTGGGTCGTGAGAACAAGGCGAAGATGCGTGGGGTGGATTACTTCAACCACTTCGTGTTGTCGAACTTCTACTTCCACATCAGCACCGCCTACGCGATCCTGCGTCACTCGGGCGTGGAGCTTGGCAAACGCGACTATCTCGCCGGCATTCCGATGACGATGGTCTGAGAACAGTGCCTCTGGCCGCCCGGCGGGACCGTCGCCGGACGGCCAGAGGCGTCGGCGCGAAGACCGTCGCCCGCGGCGCGCTCCGATGGCAGCGCATGGGGCCGGCTCGCTCGCGAGTCGTCGGCTCGCTCATCGGCGCATTGATCACGTCGGGACGCAAAAATAAGCGGGCCGAACACAACTTCTAACTGCCGCCGGACGCCCTGCTGCGTGCCCCCATACAACGCCTGCACTGACGTTATGAATGGAAGCTGCGCAGATGGCGTGAACAGACGGAGTCGCCAGCATCCCTGCTCGCTTCGATGCGCACGCTGCGACTGGCATTGCGTTCCGTCGCACCCCTCTGCAGCGACGGCACCCGTTCAGTTCGATCGTGTCGGAGTGGAGGTCTGCGGCACGGGCGAAGTGGTCGGCGATGTGCTCGCTGGCGACGGACCTGCGGGACTTGGCGGCTGCGACGGCTCACTCGATGCGCGTTTCGCGAAAGGCGCCGCACTCGGTGCCGGCGTTCCCGGCGATGCGCTCGAAGCGACTCGGGACGGCGCGGCCGCCGATACGAGCGTGCCTTCACCGGCCGGTGCGCGCGGCGCCGGGGGCGACGACGGGACACTGGGGGCCCGGCTCGCAGAGTGCTTTGATTTCTCGACTCCAGAGGTCTTGGATTCAGACTTCTTCGGCAACGATGGCTGCGACTCAAGCGTCAGCACCGCAGGCTTCTGCTCCGCCGGCTTCGTCTGGGCAGCCAGCTGCGGGGATCTCTTGCGCGCTGCAGGGTGGATCTTCCGAGTCGCAGCCTTGTGTGGGGCCGGCAATTGCTCCACCGCCACCGTCGCGACGTTCACCACCGAGGGATCATCTCGCAGCTTGACGTAGAGCTCTCCGTTCACCGGATGGGGTACCGGCAGTGCGTACCCCGGAAATCCGTCCGGCACCTGCACGGCATGCAGGAACGCCGGGTTATTGGCAATGGCGTCGACCAGGAATAAGTCGGCACCGGTCAACTTGCAGGCAAGTTTCGGCGTGACAGGGCAGACCATGTGGTGCAGTTGTGGCAGCCGTACCAGGGTGGCGAGGGGCTGCCAGCCGCCCTTCACCCCCTCATCAATGACCCGGAACTGCAGCGGCCCGAACGCCGAAGGTCCGAATGCCCGGGCGGGATCGAGCGTCGCAATGGCCACCTGCTGATTCTCGAGGGTGATGCCGCCGTTCGTCAGATTGAGCGTGGTCGAGTACAGACCATCGGTCGTGGCCACCTGGATCGACTCGTCCTGGTCAAACACCATGGGCGCCACGGCACGCACGGAGAACGTCAGCTGGGCAAACTGGGGCAGCTCGTTGCCCTGTCCGAGATGGATGTGGCTGGGCGCCCTCGAACCCGACAGATACACGCTCTTGGCCATGAGCACGACACTCGGCCGAGGCGCGGCGACTGTCCCGTGGAGCGTGAGGATTCGACCGTCCTTCAGCTGCACGCGCACGAGGCCGGCTTCGCCCGCCTTCAGACGCGCAGCGACCTTCGGCTCCTGGGCTGTCACGGTGAGATGATCCACGCCGTGACGCGTCTTCAGTGCGCCCGGAATGAAGACCACCCGATCGATCGTCAGGCGGGCCACCTCGTCGAGGCGGCTGCCCTTGAGCATCCCCTGGCTGTCCCCGGCATGGAGCACGAAGCTGTCGAGACTCGCGGGGACCGAGTAGGCATCCAGAGGCACTCGAACGGGCGCCGGGGTACCGAACTGGTTCAGCAGCACCGTCAGCGGACCCGGCGGTGCATCCTTCAGCGGCAACTGTACCTTGACCTGATTCGGATAGACCGCCGTCCAGTGCGCGGACCGTTCGGTACCGGCCGAGTCGCGCACCGCAATGCTCTTGAGGCAGCTGAGACTCGGTGCGGTGAGGCGGATCGAGTCATCCCGTCCCACGATGACGGCAGCGTCGCCGGGCGTCGCCACCGACCATCCCTGGGCGGAGGCATTTTCCAACCGGAAGCGCGGTCCGCGGTAGCGCGAGAACCCCCAATCCCCGTGCAGCACGCCGTTCACCGCGTCGCGCAGCGGCGTCCCGCGAAGAGGGCTGGTATCGACGACGAAACCGCCGACCTCGGGATCCGCCCACGCCGGCAGGTCGATCGAGTGTCCGTTCGCCTCAGTCAACCGCAACCGCATGCGGTGCGCATAATTGGTCGAGAACACCAGCGGTGCGCCCTCGACGGGCAGGATCAGGCGCTTGCGGCGAATGCAAAAGCTTTGCTGCGAGTTGACCGCATGCAGCGGCGGCAGCTCGGCCGCCTCGATCGCCGGCAGCGCCGTCACCAGCACCGACTTCGGATCATGGAACGACGGCGGGGTATTGAGCGTGAGCGCAAGCACGTCACCGTGCTGGGCGGCGAGCGCCGGGATGTACTCGTACTGCGCCGTGGTGAACGAGCTGAAGATGCGCGCGATATCAATGACCGAGGCGATGTACGGGCTGTAATAGCCATAGCTCAGCTGCGGCGTATAGCTCGCCTCCATGGCCAAAGCAGAGGCGGGGCCCGAGGTCAGCGCATCGACGATCGAAGTGCTGTGCCCGTCATTGAGGATCAGCGACTGCCCGCCGCGCATGAGGCAGGGGGCTTGCAGCTGCGGAATGCGCTGCAGGCACTTCGTGTTCACTTTGATCGCAAGGCTGCGGGCGAGCTTCGGGGCGGCGTCCTTCAGGCGCTCCGGGGCGTTCACTTCCAAGAACTGGATGGCGTCCAGGTACCGATCGAGCCGCGCAATGTCCAAAGTCGCCTGGTTCAGATCCTGGGAGGTTCGCACGAACGCCCCCGGCCGCCCGCGCACCGCACCCACCAGCGTTCTGAAGTCTCCACTCGTCTGCGGCGCGAGGAACACCAGCACCTGCTCGGCCCCCCGCGGCACGGTGAGCGTCAGGCCCCGCCGCGCGCACTGTGGCTCCCACGTCGAGCAGCCGTGGAACCAGCGCTCCGGCGGCGGATTGGTCGCGCCGCGAAGAAACGCCACGATCAGCAGATAGCGCTCCGACTGCGTGGCGGGCAGATCCGCACGAATCCACAGATGGTCTCCGACTGCGAGATTCGGCACATCGGAAATCGGAAGCGTCTCGCGGTGCCGGGTGACGGTCACCTCGAGATTGGGGCCGGCGAGATCGAACGGGGCCACGCCCGCTCGAACGGCCACACTGAGGAACAGAGAGAGGATGGCGCTGAGCGCCAGCTGACGGGGGACGTGCATGGGGACATTGTACGGGGGCGGATAGGGGCCGAAATAGCCCCTTTGGATCCACATGCTGGTCTTGGTCTGCGGGCGCGCGCTGCACCGATCATCGAACGCCGGTGAGCCTCACGATCGGGCCGCCGTTCAGCCCTCGTTCAGCGCGCGCGCCGCGAAGCCCGGCAGCGTAGCGCATCACCGCGGGGCGTCGGCCGGCGCGGCCGAGACCGGGAGTGCGCGACCGGGGAGACTCGCGCCCCTCATGACTTTGCCGCGAGTGCAGCGAACCGTTGCGCACGAAACCCCGTAAACTCCGGGCAGCGTACCGCCCTTGGGCCACAGCTCGCATCCACCGACATGAACGATCACGACACGCCTTGCGAACCGCTCATCGATGCAAGCGGACTCATCGGAGCGCTTCGACGGTTCGCCGCGGAACGAGAGTGGGACCGGTTTCATGCGCCCAAGAACCTCGTCATGGCACTGACCGGCGAAGTCGGGGAACTGTCCGAAGTGTTCCAATGGATGAGCGCCGAAGCCTCGTACGAGGCGGCCCGGGATCCCGCCACCGCGATCGCCGTCCGCCACGAATTGGCGGACGTTCTGCTTTATGTCGTGCGCCTCGCCGACGTCCTCGGCGTCGACCTTGCCGCCGCGGCGGCCGAGAAATTGCGTGTGAACGCCGAAAAATATCCGATCCAGGCGGCGCGCGGGAGCAGTAAGAAGTATACGGATCTCTAAACGACCCGCCCGGGGGGCTGAGCCCGATGATGGTCTATCGATCGCAGAAGAATGCCTTCCTGCGCGATGTGCGACGCGGCGACATCGACGAGGTGATCCTGGAGCAATTCAAGGCCGCAACGGGGCACTCGGTCGCCAAGGCCGAACAGCGCTCCTGGGGCAATTCCCTCCAGCACGTCGCCAATGTGCTGGATGACGTCGGGGTTCCCGATGATCTCGGCATCGCCGTCGAGTTCCTGCTCCCCCTGTCCTTGAAGCGCATCGACGTCACCATCGCCGGGCATACCGATGCCGGCGAGCGCCGCGCCATCATCATCGAACTGAAGCAGTGGGAAACTGCCCGCGCATCGCCCCGAGATGCGATCGTCCTCACCCACGTCGGCGGCAGAGAACGCCCGGAAGTTCACCCCTCCTACCAGGCGTGGTCGTACGCGGCCTTCCTGCGCGGCTTCAACGAAGCGGTTTACGCGGAGAGTCCGGGTATTGGCCTGCAGCCCTGCGCGTTTCTGCACAATTACAAACGCGACAGCGTTATTGACTCGACGCATTACGAGGCCTACCTGCGCGAAGCACCGCTCTTCGCCAAGGGAGAGGGCGAGAAGCTCCGGGACTTCATCCGCAGACACATTCCGCGCGGACGGGGCAACGAAGTCCTGGTGGCGCTAGAGAACGGCCGCATCAGACCCTCCCGAGCTCTCGCGGATGCCGTCACGGGAATCGTTCAGGGTCGGCAAGAGTTCATCCTGCTCGATGACCAGAAGGAAGTCTTCGAGGCTTGCCTGGAGGCGGCACGTACCGCAAGTCCAGGCGCCCCGCGCGTCGTCATCGTCGAGGGAGGGCCAGGCACAGGCAAGTCCGTGGTCGCCGTGCATCTGCTCGCGGCGCTGCTGGCGAAGAAGATCTTCGCGACGTACGTATCGAAGAACGCCGCCCCACGACACGTCTTCGTCGCGCAGCTCGGCCGCCTCAAGCAGGACAAGGTCAAACTGGCGGGCCTGTTCACGGGCCCCGACCGATTCCTGGATGCGCCGGCGAACGCCGTCGGCACGTTGATCGTGGACGAGGCACACCGGCTCACGGAAAAAGTCGGTTTCTTCGGCAACAAGGGCGAGCATTCCATCAAAGATCTCGTCCGGGCGGCGCCCTGCTCAATCTTTTTTTTGGACGAGAACCAGCAGGTGACCTGGAAGGATATTGGCTCAAGAGCAGTCATCAGCCGAATCGCCGCCGAGCATGGCGCGCAACTCGAAGTCCTTCAGCTGGCCTCTCAATTCCGGTGTGCCGGATCCGATGGCTACCTGGCGTGGGTCGACGAAGTGCTCGAGATACGCCCCACTGCGCACCAGACGCTCGCGGGCATTCCACTCGAATTTCGCGTATTTGACGACGTCGGCGCAATGCATGGCGCAATCGAAGCTAAGAATGCCCGCAACAAGGCCCGCATGGTCGCCGGGTACTGTTGGCCGTGGAAGAGCAGGCGCAATCCTGCCGCACACGACATCGTCATCGGCGAGTACGCCCGCCGTTGGAATCTGACCGAGGACGGGAGTCTGTGGATCATCGCCCCGGAGTCGGTCCGCGAAGTCGGCTGCATCCACACCTGCCAGGGACTTGAAGTCGAATACATCGGAGTCATCATCGGGCCCGACCTGGTGATGAAGGAAGATCGACTGCAGACGGTCCCACAGGCCCGTGACCGGTTCGACAAGTCGATCCAGGGATATAAGAAAGATCTGGCGATCGATCCGGCGAGCGCCCGGGAGAAGATCGATCGAATCATCAAGAACACGTACCGGACGCTCATGACCCGAGGCATGAAAGGGTGTTATGTGTACGCGACGGACCCAGGCGTGCGGGAGTACCTGCGGCGGCGCAGCGGCCGCCCTTGAAGGATACTGCGCAGCGCGATGCGTGCGCACCCCGTCGGTTTCCTGCGCCGCGGTTGAATCAGGACCGGACGGCATCTCTGGCCGTACCGCCTATCAGGCGGTGCGCCGCGACCCGCCCAGCCGAAACACCTGCTCGGCGCCCAATCCGTCGAAGAGCACGTCGTGGCAACTGAAGACCAGCAGCTGCAGTCGGTTCGCGGCCCGGAACAGGATCCGGTGAATCTGCCGGATCCGCAGCGGATCGGTGTTCACTAGGGAGTCATCCAGCACCAGAGGCAGCGTGCCCTCCCCGGCCAGTACCTCGGCAAGCCCGATCCGGGTCAGCAGCGCCAGCTGCTCCTGCGCGCCCCCAGAGAGATCCTCGAAGGGTTCGCTCAGCGCATCACCGCGTAGCCCCACCATCCCCAACTCCTCACCCAGATCGAGGTCGCAGCCGGGGAACAGGCTCACGAGGTAGGGCTTGACCCGCTGCATGACCGGTGCCGAGAGGCGCTCGACGACACGCTTGCGCTCTTGCGAGAGCACTTCCCATAGGCGTTTCGCCGCCGCGGCTTTCCGCTGCAGACGCGTCAACTGCACGTGCGCCGATTCTGTCAGCGCTTGCGCATCCTGCAACCTGTCATATGTTCCTACGCCCAAGGCGGCGTGCCATGCGCCGGTGAGCTGCTGCACTCGATCGCGAACCTCCTGGACGCGACCCTGCAGGCTATGAAGGCACTGAGCGAGCCGCCGCGCGTCTTGCTCGGCGCCCTCGCCTCCCAGATCCGTGAACACCCGTCTGCAATGCTCGGCCGCCTGCTGCGCAAGCACCCGGCGACCGATGTGCTCCTGCAGATTCTGCTGCAGCGCCTCCGCGGTCGGACGAGCAGCCCAGTCAGCCGCCAAACGCTCCCGCTCAGCCTGCTTCTCGCGACGAACCGCGAGCTGTGCCGCGATCTCCGAACGGATGCCCATCAGCGCAGCGCTCACCGCATCGCGCGCGCCTCGGGCGGAGTGGACCTCGGCGTCCGCGGCGGTGAGCGCTGCGTCCAGCGTTTGCGCACTGTCCGTCAACGGCTTCTGCGGCCCGAGCCGCGCGATCTCCGCGTCGGTGCGCAGCAGTTCCTCGCGCAAGTCCTCCCGCGGTTTCGACCACGTGGCTCGCGCCTGCCCGGTCAGCTGTTCGATGTTCTGGGTAATCCGCTGAATACGCTCATAGGCTGCACGTGCCGTCTGCACCGTGGGGACACCGGAACGATTCAGAGCGTTGGCGAGTTCGGCATCGGCCTGCGTTTTCGCGTCTCGAAGCGCATCCAGCGTGCCGCGGCCCGGCCGGACCTCGATCGTGGCGAGATCGCCGAGCCGCACGGTGCGATTCTCGATCACGTCGAATGCCACTCTCGTGCCGGCAGGGTGCGGCGTCCCGTCGATGTTCGAAGCCTGCTCGAGTGTAACCACGACACTGACCGCGGCGCCGTGCAGATGAGCTTCCGTCGTGCGCGCGGCCTCCTCGAGCCGCTGCAAATGCGCGAGCGCCCGCGCCCCGATGTCAGGTTCTCCGGCGCGCTGCTGATGCGCCTCCTGCAGCGACCGATCGATGCGCTCGAGTTCCTCGAGCTTCTCGTTAAGCTCGCGGCGCCGCTCAGTCAATTCACCTCGACGCACTTCCCGCCGCGCCTGTTCTAGAGCGGCGGTCACCGCCTTGAGCGCTTGCTCTGCAGATGACACTCTGCGCACAGCGCCCTCGGCGTCCGCCTCAAGCAGCTGCTGGCGCACCCTCAGCGCTTCGAGCCTCGCGTCCAGCTCATCGCGCTCCTCGTCCAGTCGCCGCAGCACCTCATCGGCTTGCTGCCGTGCCTTCAGCTCCTGTTCGGCGCTGGCCGCTGTCACCACTGCCGTATTGAGCGCGCCGTCGGCGGCAGCCAACTGAGTTCCCGCGCGCCGCGCCGCTGCGGCACGCTCATCCGCCTCGGCCGCCTCCCGCTTGGCATTCTCCAGCCGAGCGGACAGCGAGGCCAATTCCGCTCGCGCGGTTTGCAGGTCGGCTACAGTCCGCTCGCGAGCCTCGTGGGCGTTCTGCGCTGCCTGCTGAGCGTCCTGCGCTTGCGCGAGTTCCTTGCGCGCGTTACGCAGCAGCACCGTCTCCTGGCCGGTCGGGGTGTAGTAGTGTTCGTAGACCCCTTGGACGCGACTCATGATCTGCTGGCCCTTCGCCGAGACGGCGGCCACGCCGATTTCTGCAGACAGCCGCTGCTGGAGTCGAGCGCGGCCGTCGTCGTTGAGATCCTCATCCGTGCCGCGCCGCGACGCTCCCTGAGCCACCATGAGCAGCGGCCAGATTCCCAGCTCCTCCGCGTGAGGCGCGCGCGAGCCGCTCGCCCGAGTCCCAAGGAGGTCGCGCAACTCGGCCTCTGCATCCTCAGCACGCAGCGTCGCGCCACCGCCGGCGAGCTGCGCCATGGCGCCCTTGAGGAACTGCTTCTGCAGTTCGTACTGACGACCCTCGACCTCGAACACGAGTCGGACAGACGGGGCCTCGGAAGAACTCCAGCTCTGCAGGCGCTGCTTGTGCTGCGCCGAGCCCTTGTGCGATTCGAACAGCGCGAACTGAATGGCCTGGAACAGCCGGCTCTTGCCCGCTTCATTGGGACCGAGTACGAGGTTGAGCCGGGGCGAAAAGGGGCCGAGGCTGCGCGAAAGCCCGCGCCAGTGACGCGTCTCCAGCTCAAGCAACCGCATCGGAGGTCTCCCGCTGGAGCCGATAGAGCAGCTGCAGCGCGTCCGCATCGGCCGCTTCCGTTCCGGACTGCAGTCGCCCAACGCCCGCCGCCATGAACCCTTCGGCGGTCATGGCCATCAGGTCTTCCGGACGGGGCTGCGCGAGCAGCGCATCGAGATCGGCATCGAGGTAGGCGAGCCGCTCGCCGTATTCCTGCACCAGTGCGTCGAGCGCATCCCTGGCCACCATGGAGATTGCGCCCCGTACCTGCAAATGCACCAAGGTCTGGGATCGATCCGGAAGTGCCTCGAGTTCGGCGCGCAGCTCACTGACCTGCGCATCTTCGGTGATTTCCCGATCCAAGGTCAGCCAATGAGTCTGCGCAACCTGCCGCCGCTGCACTCGCGGTTCGCTGCCCGGGCCGTCGATGTCCACCACCAGAACCGCTCCCGGTTCCAATTCCTTGAATCGGGTCGGTTCCGGGGCGCCGGGGTACCAGGCTCGCGCGTTGTAGCGGAACGTTCCGTGCCAATCCCCGAGGGCCAGGTAATCGAAGCCTTTGGCGATCACCCGGTCCGCATCGATGAGATTCGGGACGACGCGCTCGGTATCGCCGGAGAAATTAATGACTCCCCCGTGCGCCACGGCGATCCGGATGCCCTCACCGGCAGCCCGCTGCGGCAACCACCCCGTCGGATCTTCGGTTTCGTGCCGACGATACAGAGGGCACGGGTAAATCAGCGCCTCGCCGAACCGTAGGGGCTCCCGGGTGACCATGAGGCGGACGGTCGCGGGCAATTCGAGCCGGCTCAAAGCACCATCGTCGGTCGCCGCATCGTGATTCCCCGGCAGCAGCCCGACCGGGATATCCCCGAAGCTAGTGAGCGCATCGGAGGTCTGCTGCAGAGCATCGCGGCCGAGCGCGTTGTCGTCGAGTACATCACCGGCGACGAGAACCGCATCGGCGCGCAATTCGCGTGCGAGCGCTCCGATGGCCCGCACGGTCTGGAACCGCAGCAGGCGCAGCTGCGCGGCTCTTTCTGGGCTCAGATAGCGCAGCTTCAAGCCGAGCTGCCAGTCCGCCGTATGAATGATTCGCATCCCTCACCCTCCCCGAAGTCCCGGCGGGTATTCCAGCGGATTGCGCGCAGGGTTTCCAGAGGCTGCGCGCGTTGCGGGTCATTCACCGAGACGTGCACCGCCGGACGACCCCGGGGGCGTGAACATCATCGTACTCCAAATGCGAGCAGGCCCGGATCCTCGAGTCGGCCCATCTGTGGCTCATGCTCATCACGGCCACAGTGAGTCTGGGACGACTCGCTCGCAGGGGACAGCCCCCGTCGTTTCGGGCTCTGTCACTCTCAGTTCCGCTGCCGGGCATGCGTTCTGATGAGCGACGTTGCCCTGCGCCGAGCGTTGAGCGCAAATCGGTCTATTGCGTGACGTCGTGCCAATGACCGATATGAATCCAGAACCCGGGAACTCCAACGACAACACCTAAATCGCCATTGAGCCCGAGTACGTATCCCTCGCACTCGCAGCCGCATCGAGGCGCGGATTCGTAAATGTTCAGCCCACCGAGGGGCCTAACCGCCGGCCGATCCGACATCCTCCTGAGAGAACATCAAAGGATCGACTCCGATCAGGCGCAGCAGACTCGCGCCCCACGCAACAGAAGCATCTGGTTTACTACGCGCTTATGAAGACGAATCAGACCGCGATCTCGCGCGGCTCTGTGAGCAGACGCTTCAGCAAATCCAGGACGCTGCGGATCTCGCAACCGAACGGCAACGATTCGCTGCCTCGGAAGAAAAGACCTTTGTCGATGTTGCCACGCTGAGCTGCCGCGAGCTGGCTCTCGATGCAGAATTGACCGGCCGCGCGATTGCCGTCTTTGAAGCCACAGTAGGCAAGGCATTCCACTTTGCTCGGACAGTGGTTCCCGACGGGATCAGGACACGCGCTGGCGCGCAGCCGATCCTCCTTGGCAAGGTAG
>JBMFWZ010000033.1:0-29214 GCA_049964755.1 Steroidobacteraceae bacterium
GTTGCAGCGAAATCTCCAGGTGCCGCCGGTTGTACAGCTCAGTGAGCGGATCGCGTTCCGCACCGGTGCGCAGCGTCTCCTGCAGGCGCAAATTGCCGAACGCGAGCGCGAGCTGTTCGGCCACGGTCCGTGCCAGACGCTGCGTATCAGCGGGAAAGATCTGTCCGTGCGCACCACTTAAATACAGTACGGCGATGGCATTGCCGTCGGCCACCAGAGGAACACAGAGACACGGATGCTCACCGGTAACGACATGCGCACACCGCGCGCCCGGGCGAGCCGGTTCGTACAGATGGGCGCGACCGCGGCGCAGCGCCCAGCATTCGTTCGAATCGAAGCTCTGAGCGACGTGCGCATCACCCCAGCGGGCCTGCAAATCCAGTGTGTTTTCCGGTCCGCGCGCGGTGTAGAACGCCCCATCGATTCCCGCGAGGAGCTTCGGCAGCGCGCTGCAAATGACGCCGGCCATTTCGCTCGGGGAATGGCAGACCTGCAGCAGCTCCATCATGCGGTTGGTGGCGGAGATTTCCTCCAGTCGACGATTCTGACGTCGAATGACGGTGCGTAGCGTATCAACGGTGCGCGCGCCTCTGCGCACCTGGAGCGCCAGGAGTGTGGCGGCGGCCGCGCCTATGAACGCCAGGGCCAGGAGCGTATCGGTGCGGTGTGCCCTCAGAGCACCGCCGGTGCGCCAAAGGGTCGCGCCGCTCACGAGCAACGCGCTCGCGCCGATCACCCACCCTGAGGCAGCCGCGACACTCCGCCGAGCTCTCGCGGCCCGGTACGTCGAGCTCTGCAGTGGTTTTGCGGTCCGCTCCAAGGGTGACACCGGGCGCGAAGCTGGCGCTGCGTTCTCTCGGGAAATGTCTCGATGCCTCTGTGTCGGCAGGCCATCGCGGGCCTTGAACGGAGCCGGCAGGAATGCGCGGCGGTTCACCCTTTACTCGGCGCTGGAGGTGCAGATCGCGCCGAAGGGGGCGGGGCCCTACGCCGGCCGATATGCGGCAGATCCCTACGCTGCCGTATCCATCGGGGGCGCAAGGGCCTCGGCGCAGGGGGTGCTTCGATGCTGACGCACACACTGCTGATTGGCGTCTCACCCCGGGGCGGGGCTGACGACGCGCTTGGGATTCGACTGCTCACCCCGGCGTGAATGCGCCTACAATACGTGCCGCGCGCCGGGCCGTACCGGCGCGGACATCCACGACTACGGGAGGCTCATGAGCATGCATATCCTGGTGATGGTCCTGTTGTCCGTGCACGCGCTCGCCGGTGTGTTCTGGGTCGGTTCGACGCTGGCGTTGTCCCATTCGTACTGCGAGCTCACTCCGAAGTTGTTCCGCGCGCAGATGGTGGCCGCCGTGCTCGCGGTAGTGGCGGGGCTGGGGCTTTGGGGCATCGTGATCCGCGGTGCGCAGGACCCCATGGCACACACGCTGGCGGTCGGGGCGTTGTTCGCGCTGCTCGCCGCGGGCGTCCAGGGCAGCATGCGGCGCACGCCGTTACGCTCGCAGCGTATTGCAGCGGTGCTGCTCTCCGCGACCGTCATCTGCATGGTGATCGCCCCGTACATGACGTGAGCGGCGCCTGATTTGCGCGGCCGAGCCTCATGGGCCGCTCGCGCGCCATGGAGTGAGCGGGTCACCATTCCCGGGGAGTCAGCCGTCGAGATTCGCGCTGGGAGCTACCGTCGAAGGGCCGTTCGGGGTGCGCCGCCCACCGATCGCTGAGGTGGTGATGGTCTATGCGGCGCGGACGCGCTCATGAGCGCCGAGATCGGGCAGGAAGCCGGCCAGCAATCCGATGACGGGCAACCAGGCACACAGCTCATAGACCACGCGGATGCCGGAGACGTCGGCCAGCTGTCCGAGGACCGCTGCGCCGATGCCCCCCATGCCAAAAGCGAAGCCGAAGAACAGGCCAGCCACCGTGCCGGTGCGGCCCGGCAGCAGCTCCTGGGCATACACCACGATCGCCGGGAATGCCGAGGCGAGGATCACCCCGATCGGCACCGTGAGCACGCCGGTCCAGAAGAGATTCGCGTGCGGCAGAATCAGCGTGAAGGGCAGCACTCCGACGATCGAGCCCCAGATCACGTACTTGCGCCCAATCCGGTCCCCGATCGGACCGCCGATCAGCGTACCGGCGGCGACCGCGCCGAGGAACACGAACAGGTGAATCTGCGCATTCTGGATCGAGACGTGGAAGCGGCTGATCAGATACAGCGTGTAGTAGCTGGTCAGGCTCGCCAGGTAGAAGTACTTCGAGAAGATGAGCGCAAGCAGCACCGCGATCGCCACGGTCACGTGCTTGCGAGTCGGGACCGCGGCGGTGCTCGGAGCCGCACCAGCTCGTGGCTTCAGGCGCTCCAGTCCGTGCGCGCGGTACCAGTGCCCGACCTGCAACAGCACGAACATGCCGACCAGTGCCGCGAACGAAAACCACACCACGCTCGACTGGCCGTACGGCAGCACGATGAAGGCCGCGAGCAGCGGTCCGATCGATGAGCCGACGTTGCCGCCGACTTGGAACACCGACTGTGCCAGGCCGTGGCGACCGCCCGAGGCCATACGGGCGACGCGCGAGGATTCGGGGTGAAACACCGAGGAGCCCGTCCCGATCAGGGTCGCTGCGGCAACCAGTAGCGCGTAACTGTGGGCATAGGCGAGCAGCGCGAGCCCCAACAGCGTGAAGCCCATGCCGCTCGCGAGCGAGTAGGGGCGCGGGCGTGCGTCGGTGTAGCGGCCGATGAGCGGCTGAAGGATCGAGGCGGTGATCTGGTAGGTGAACGTCAACACCCCGATCTGCCCGAATGACAGGCCGTAGTGCGCCTTGAGCATCGGATAGAGCGCCGGCAGGAGGGACTGCATCATGTCATTCAGCAGGTGGCTGAAGCTGATGGCGGCCAGCACCGTGAAGGCGGTTTGGCTGGCGGCGTTCGCGGCGCTTGGGCGGGCGACGGTATCGTTCACGGGTGACTCCGGCTGAGGCGCTTACTGTGCCGGATCGGCCGCCCGCCCGCCTCTCCCTTTGGAAGTGCCCGGGCCGTCCCGCGGCGGGGACGACCCGGGTCGCTCAGGCGGCGGCGGATCAGTTCGGCGGCGTGCTCGCCGGGGGCGTGCTGCTCGAGCTCGAATTTCCCTGCTCGAGCGGATAGGCCTGGGCGGCCGGTGAGCCGCTCGCCGGGGCCGCCGCCGGCGCTGCGTCGCCCCCGGAGGACGCGCCGCTCGGGCCGGCCGGCACGCCGGCGGCCGTATCGACCGCGGCGATGAATCGGCGAGCCGCGTAATCGCTGCTGCTGAGCGTGCCGTCCATGATCTGCGAGGCGTGCACGTGCTTGCGCCGGTAGAAGGCCTCGTCGGCGCCGCTGTCGACGGTGAGCTCCGAGCCGTTGACCGCGACGCCAGCGAACAGTCCCTTATTGTGCGAATAGGAATATACCGCGGCATTGAAGGTCTGCACGGTGGCGGCCGAGGCCTGCCGTCCGACCGGTCCGGCCGCCACCGAGGCCGATGCGCCGAGGGTGACCTTGCCGCCGCTCAAGCCCGCCACGCCCTTGCGCGAGGTGAACACCAGCACCAGGTCGGTCTTCTGCACACCCCACTGGAAGCCGAAACTGCCGCCCGTGAGGGTGATGAATACCGGGCTCGAGAAGCGCCCGTCGGGCTTGCGCACGACCAGTACGCCGTGGCCGCGACGGGCGCCGAAGAAGAATGCGACCTTGGTGAGACCCGGAATCACGGCGATGCCGTACGCGCGTTGCAGCAGCCAGGTCGGAATGCCCTGGTCGCGTGTGCCCTCCAGGTCATGCAGCACCTGGGTGGCGAGCAGCAGCCGGCCTTCCTGGCGGGCTTGAGCGTGAGCGGCGACGGTCGTCAATGCGAACAGCACGCCGGCGAGTGCTGTGAGCAGGCGGGAACGAATGCGCATGTCAGGTGTACTCCAGTGCCCGGGGCTGGGCGGCGCGAGCTGCGCGGCTGCGCACGGTGGACTCGTCCTAACCCGACCCGATGAGGGAAGCTTACCGCAGACCGCGCTGCGATGGGAGTTGGGAGCAGTCGCTTCGGGCCCGTTCAGCGATCGTTCAGCGCCGGCGCGCCGCGAGCGGCTCAGGCGCCGAGTTTTTCAAGCGCCTCGCCCGTCAGGCGAAAAGTCCGCCAGTCGTCCAGGGGACGTGCGCCGAGGTTGCGGTAGAAGGCGATCGAGGGCGCATTCCACTCGAGCACGGCCCACTCCAGGCGCGCGCAGCGCCGCTCGATGGCGAGGCGCGCGAGCCGGCGCAGCAGCTGCCGGCCGATGCCCTGGCCGCGCAGGTGCTCTTTGACGTACAGGTCCTCCAGATAGAGACCGGGCTGACCCTTGAACGTCGAATAGCTGTGAAAGAACAACGCAAAGCCAACCGGTTCGTCCGCGGCGCTCGCGATCAGCACTTCGGCGTAGCGGTGCGCGCCAAAGAGCGTCTCGCGCAGCTGCGCCTCGGTCGCCACCACCTCGTGCTCGAGCCGCTCGTAGCGGGCGAGTGCGCGGATGAACTCGAGGATCTGCGCGATGTCAGTTTCGCGCGCCGGGCGGATGTCGATCGCGATGGGGCTCATCCGGTGCTCTGCAGACCTTGCGCGATGCCGCTGGCGCTCACCAACAGCGCCTCGAACAGATCGCGGTCGGCGCGTCCGCCGGCGCGCCAGCGCGCCAACAGGTCGACCTGCATCAGGTTCATCGGATCGAGGTACGGGTTGCGCAGGCGGATCGCGCGCTGCAGCATCGGCTCGCGGTCGAGCAGCTCGGTGCTGTCCGTCACGAGCAGCAGGTGCTCGCGAGTCAAATCGTACTCGGCGCGGATCACATCGGCGAAGTGCCTGAGCGGCTCCGGCGCGAGGGCGTGATATGCCGCGGCGATCTGCAGGTCGGTGCGCGCGAGCATCGATTCGATGTCATCGATCAGACTGCGCAGGAACATCCACTCCCGATACATCGTGCGCAGCGTCTGAGTCCCGTGCCGCTGCGCGGCGCACTTCAGGCCCGTACCGGCGCCGAACCAGGCCGGCAGCAGATGGCGCGTCTGCGTCCACGCGTAGACCCAGGGGACGGGCAGCAGCCCCGCGATGCCATCGCTCTCTTGACGATGAACCGAGCGCGAGCCGACCTGCATCCGCTCGATGACATCGATGGGCGTGATGGCGCGGAAGAATTCGTAGAACTGCGGCTGCTCGTACACGAGTGCCCGGTAGGCGTCACGGCTCGCCGCGCCGATCGTCGCCGCGCACTCGATGTACGCCGCCGGGGTCGGCTCTGCCGCGCGCCGGGCCGTGGTGAGGCTGATCGCGTTGAAGGCCCGCTCCAGGGTGCGCATCGCGATCGGCCGCAGGCCGTAGCCTTGCTTGATGGTCTCGCCCTGCTCGCGCAGGCGCAGCACGCCGTTGGCGATGCCCGCCGGGGCGGATTTGACCAGCTGATCGATGCGCGTACCGCCGCGCGCAAGACTCGCGCCGCGCACATGCATCAGTGAGAAGCGTTGCGCGGTCGCGCCGAGGGCTTCGGCGAGCGAGCGCTGCGCCTGGTGAAGAGCGAAGCGCGAGGCGCAGGGGCCTGCCTCCATGTTGCTGTCGGAGTACCCGAGCAGGACGTGCTGGCGGCCGCCGCGGGCCGCCAGATGACGCGCGTAGGCCGGCTCGGTGAGCAATTGCTGCATGATCGACCCGCCGCGCTCGAGTGCACCGATCGACTCGAACTGCGGTGCGATGTCGAGCGTCACCTCGCCGCTTTCCTTGTCGAAGACCGACGCCCAGCGCGCCAGGAGCAAAGCGGCGAGCACGTCATCCGCCCCCTCGGTGCCACTGACGACGAAGCAGCCGATCGCTCTGCGTCCGTAGCGGTGGCGGATCTGTGCGAATGTCTCGAATACCCCGAGGTTGCGACGCGCCAGCGCATCGAGCTCGACGCGCGGTCCGGCGTCCTTCACCAATGCCTCGGCGAGCAGTTTCACGCGCTCGGCGCTCGGGCGGCGCGACCAGTCCGGATCGTTGTTGCCTTGCGCGATGATCTGGTGCAGTACGCTGGCGTGCTGGCGCACATCGATGCTGGCGAGGTGAAAGCCGAACGTGTCGATGCGCCGCAGCAGCCGGCGCACCTGGAACAGCCCGGCGGTCGCGCCCTTGTGGGCCTGCAGGCTCGCTGCGACCAGCTGCACATCCTCGCGAAACTGGCGCGCGTTGTCGTAGCCCTTGCCTCGACCCTCCTGCGTCTCGCGCAGACGCTGCGCGAGCTGCGAGAAGAACAGCCGGTACGGCATGCGATCGCGCCGCCCGAGCGTCGCCGGCCGCGCTCCGGGAGCAAGACGCGTGTATTCCTCGATGCGCTGCGTCAGTTCGGTCGAGACGCTGGTGCGGCGCTCGCCCTGCGAGAGTCGCTCGGCGAGCTTCTGACACTCCGCGATGTAGGCCCCGAGCAGGATGTGCTGGTGGCGCGCGAACGTCTCGCGGATGGTGCGCGCATGTACGTCGGGGTGCCCGTCCATGTCCCCGCCCACCCAGGAGCCAAAGCGCAGGATGCACGGCAGTTCGATCGACTCGGCAGGCACGTCGAACACCTTGGCGAGCGCGAGCGCGATTTCCTCGTAAAACGAAGGCACGACGCGGTAGAGAATCTCCACCAGGTAGAACACGATCTGCTCACGCTCATCGCCCACCGTCAGCTGCTTGCGCGGCAGCTCCTCGGTCTGCCACGCGGTGGTCAGTTCGAAGCGGATACCGCTCCAGAGGTTGCGCTGCTCCTGGGGCGTGAGCGTCGGGTTCATCCGATCGAGCATGCGCTGCGCGACCCGCTGCTGTTTGCGCAGCAGAGTGCGCCGCGTGGCCTGCAGGGAGTGCGCGGAGAAGACCGGCTCGATGTTGAGTGAGCCGATCAGCTCAAGCATCTGCTCGAGCGTCATGCCGCCGGCGGCGAGCTCTACGATCGCGCTCTCGACGCCCCCGGGCTGCGGATGATCGGTGCTGCGGAAGTATTCGCGCCGCCGGCGGATGCGATGGACGCTTTCGGCGAGATTGACGGTGCGAAACCACATCGAGAAGGCGCGCACCAGCTCGCGGGCGAGTGTCGGCGGGCGCTCGCGCACCGAAGCGGCAAGTTCCGCAGCCGCGCCGATGTCGCCCTCTCGCCGGGCGATCGCGGCGCGCCGGTCGAGTTCAACGAGCTCGAACAGCGGCTGCCCGCCCTGTTCGCGCAGGATCTGTCCGATCAGTTCCCCGAGCGCATGCACGTCTTCGCGCAGCGCGGCGTGTTCGGGTGGAAATTGGATGTCACTGCGGTTCACGGGCTGCCGATTGTAGCCCAGTGCGCCGCCTAACCGGCGAGCAGTACCGATTCGGCCCGCTCGAGCGCCTCGGGCGTGCCGTACAGCACTACCACGTCGCCCTCGCGCAGCACGGTACTCTCGGCCGGATCCCGACCGAGGATGCCGCGGCGGCGCACTGCGGTGATGGTCGCCTGCACGCCTCGCTCGCGTGCCGCCGCGAGCGTGCGCCCGACGCCCCAGGCTCCGGGGGGCACGACCACGGATTTCACCTCGGTTGCACGCGCCTCGGGTTCCTCGTGCGCCGCGCCGTCGCCCTCGCCGACCACGGCGCGCAGCACGCCGTAGCGCTGGCGGCGAATCCCTCCGACCAGACGCACCACTCGGGAGACCGGTACGTGCAGCAGCATCAGGACCTGCGAGACCAGCATCAGACTCGCCTCGAACGTCTCGGGCACCACATCGGTGGCGCCGGCGGCTTTCAGCTCCGAGGAGCGTGAATCATCGGCAGTGCGCACCAGGATGGGTACGTCGGGCCGCTCGGCGCGAGCGGTGCGCACGATGCCGAGCGCGGTAGCCGGGTCGGAGAACGTGACGACCAGTGCCGAGGCGCTCGAGAGACCCGCGAGTGAGAGGATCTGCTCATCGGCGCTGTCGCCATAGATCACCGGGTCGCCGGCCTGGCGGGCCGCCGCAATGCGCAGCGGATCCAGATCGAGTGCGATGTACTCAAAACCCTGCGCTTCCAGAACGCGCGCGACGTTCTGACCGACTCGCCCGAAGCCGCAGAGAATGACGTGTTCGCGCCGACCGATGGCCCCTGTGGCTTCGCTCTCGCGCTCGAAGGCCGTGCGCTGCGGCGGGCCGCGTTCGCGCAGCAGCAGCCGGGCGATGCGCTTGTTGTGATTCAGCAGCAGGGGGCTGAGCACCATCGAGAGCACCAGCGCGAGCAGCAGCGGCTGGCCGAAGGGCTGCGGCAGCACCCGGTCGGTGAGCGCGACGCTGCCGAGGGCCACGCCGAACTCCCCGCCGATCGCGATCACGATGCCGGTGCGCAGCGCTTTGAACGGTGCTCGGGCGAACGGCCGGGTGACCAGCGTGGCGATGGCGGCCTTGAGCACCGTGATGAGTGCGAGCAGGCTCAGTACGGTACCGAGCTCGCCGGCGAGCTGGCGCACATCGAGCAGCATCCCCACCGACACGAAGAACACGCCGAGCAGAATGTCGCGGAACGGCCGCAGCACCGATTCGAGCTGGTGGCGGTACTCGGTCTCCGCCAGCATCACGCCGGCGAGAAAGGCGCCGAGCCCGGCCGACAGGTGCGCCAGGCGGCTGATCCACGCCGCCCCGATCACGACCAGTAACGCGGCGAGCGTGAACAGCTCACGCAGGCGGCTGTGTGCGATCTCGTGAAACAGCGGTCGCAGCAACCAGCGGCCGGCCGCGAGCACCGCGCCGATGGCGAGCGCGCCGCCGGCGGCAGCGAGCAGTGCGGCGTGCAGATCGAGGGGGCCTGCGCCTGGGCCGAGCGCCGAGGCGAGCGCGAGCAGCGGGACGAAGGCCAGGTCCTGGAACAGCAGCATGGCGAAGGCGAGCCGGCCGTGCGTGCGGTTCAGCTCGGCGCGCTCGGTCAGCTGCTGCAGCAGGATGGCGGTCGAACTCATCGCGATCGCCCCTCCGGCGACGACCGCGGCGGGCCAAGGGATTCCGGCCAGGCGTCCGAGCAGTGCGAACACGAGGGTCGTGGCGCCCACCTGGGCCGCACCGAGGCCGAAGACCTCGCGCCGCATCGCGATCATCCGCGGCAACGATACGTCAAGACCGAGTGTAAAGAGCAGAAAGGCGACCCCGAGCTCGGCGAGCAGCCGCACGGTGGCCGACCCGTGCACCACGCCGAGTGCGTAGGGGCCGCAGGCGAGGCCCACCGCCAGGTACGGCAGCGCCGTGGGCAGCGCGAGCCGGCGGGCCACGGTGACCAGCAAGACGGCGGCGGCCAGCAACACGAGCATTTCGGTGAGCGGCTGCATCCGATGAGGATTGTAGGGCGCGGCGGCGGCGGGCGCGTCACGTCCGGCCGAAAAGGTGTTCCGACGCACTTGCCCAAGGACGCGAAGAACGTATGTCTTTCACGGCCGACCTCAAGGGACAGGTAAAAGGGCCGCAAGCGAGGCGCGGGGTACCCTCAGAGGATGCCCCAGATGCCCACGCGTCATACGAACGCTTTTTCGGAATGACCTGCGGGCCCGAACTGTGGGTCACATGAGCCGTCTTGCGCGCATTGCCGAGGATGCGGCGGCGCCGGAGGTGACCTTGAGGCCATCGATCGAGTCATCCGGCGCCGTGACGCCCGAGCCGCGAGGGTGACCGACGACAATTTTGAGAAAGGGGATGGCTCCGTCGGATACCGCCCATTCTTGGCAGGACACGGCAGACCGGGATCCCTTCGGCAGGTCATCGGCCAATGGGCGCGCCGCCAAGGACTCTCGATGATGTTCACGGCCGACCGGCACGCAAGTCGTGGAGCACGCGGGCTTTGGGGGCACGTGCGCAGTAACACCCGCCCGAAACGAAAGAGCCCCGCACGGGGCGGGGCTCTTCGGGCACCAGCCGTGACCCTTAGGCCTTCTTCTTGGCCATCGAGTGCTTCATGGCCTTCTTGTGCCACTTCTTGTGCACGGCTTTCTTGTGCCACTTCTTGTGCATCACCTTCTTGTGCCACTTCTTGTGCATCATCTTTTTGTGCATCATTTTCTTATGCACGACGTGATGCGCAGTGGTGGGCGTCTGGGCCGCAACGGCGGCGACGGGGGTGGCAGCCAGCGAACCGGCCAGCAGCAGCGCTCCGAGGACAGGGACGAGCTTCTTGAACATCGACTTCTCCAAAAGAGAGTTTGAGCGGTTTGAGAATTGCCCCGAGCGCTCGGCGCCGGAACGGGGCGGATTATTGCAGGAAGATCCGCGCCGCAACCGTGCATGACCAGAACGTAATGTTGCGCTCGACTCAGTGTCCCTGAAAAGCGACAAGGCTATGGACCGGCACCCCGAGCGCCTCCAAGCGTCGGGCGCCGCCGAGCTCGGGCAGGTCGATGACGAAGCACGCCGCGACGATCTCAGCCCCCAGGGTGCGCAGCAGCTTCACGGCCGCCTCCGCCGTGCCCCCGGTGGCGATCAGATCATCGATCAGCAGCACCCGCTCCCCTGGCTGCAGCGCATCGCGGTGCATTTCCATCTCGTCGATGCCGTACTCCAGGGAGTACGCCACCCGTACCGTCTCATGCGGCAGCTTGCCTTTCTTGCGGATCGGGACGAAGCCGGCCCCGACACGCTGGGCGACCGCGCCGCCGAGAATGAACCCGCGCGCCTCGATCCCTGCAACGTGTGTCAGGTGTGAGTCCGACCAGGGTTGCGCCAGTGCGTCGATGGCAAGACGGAACATCGGCGCGCTGCCGAGCAGAGTCGTAATGTCGCGAAACTGAATGCCCGGCTTGGGGTAGTCGGGGATGCAGCGAATGGCGTCTTTGAGCGCCTTGAGGTCACGCGCGTCCATGGGCGCGGACTGTACACGGTTTGCTGCGCACTTGTGTCAATATTGCCCCATGCAAGCGATCGATCTTTTGCTCCAACGACGTTCGGCGAAAACCCTCACCGAGCCGGGCCCCGATGAGGGCGCGCTCGAGCTGTTGTTGACCAGTGCCGCGCGCGCACCGGATCACGGGCGGCTGCGTCCCTGGCGGTTCGTCGTCATCCGCGGCGCGGCGCGTCAGCGCTTCGGTGCGTTGCTCGCGGCCCAACTTCAGCGTGTGCGCCCGCAGTCAACTGCCGAGACGCTCGAGCGCGAGCAGCAGAAGGCATTTCGGGCGCCTCTGATCATTGCGGTGGGCGCGGTAAAGGATGCGCAGGCTTCGGTGCCGATGATCGAGCAGGTGCTCTGCGCCGGCGCCGCCGCGCAGAACATTCTGCTCGCCGCCTACGCTCTGGGCTTCAACGGCGTGTGGAAGACGGGCGCGGCGGCGTACGACGAGACCCTCAAGCGCGAACTCGGCTTCCAAGCCGCCGATGCGCTGGTGGGCTATCTCTACATCGGAACCGAAGTGGATGCGCCGCCGGCAGAGCGCGTTGACCCGGATCGCTGGCGCGAGCGGGTCTCCTACCTCTCAGAGTGAATCTGCCGGCGGACCGCACCGCGGTCCGCCGGCTCATTCGCCCCGTCTCGGCGCGGGCTCAGTGCGCGCCCGCCGGCACCGGGTAGTGGAGGAAAATCTGCTGCACGGCTTCATTCAGGGACTTGCCCGGGTGATAGCGCTGGTGACGGGATACATCGGATGAGGCCGTACCGCTCCAGATCACCGAGCGGGTGCTGCGGTCGATGACCGACACGGTGAGCGCCGCAGAGGTCACGGTCCGCACGTCGTCGTAATAGCCTCCCCAGCCCCAGCCGTAGGGTCCACCCCAGCCGCCGCCCCAGCCATAGGGCCCAAAGCCGCCCCAGTAGCTGCCCATGAACGCAGGTCCCATCCCGCCTTCGACGCGATCGCGCGTCCGGATGCGGAAATTCACCAGCAAATCCGGCTCGGCATCGGCGGCGACCAGCGTATAGCCGCGGGCCTGCATCTGCTGCATGACGGCGAGCTCGAGGTGCTGGGTCGTGAGCGACTTGTACGGCCCATGGTCCGTGCCCGGATGGCGTACGAACGCGTACGTATGGGCTTGCGACAGATTGGCGCCGACCGCCATGCGCGTGTGAATGACCGGTGCCGTGGCGCACGCCGCCAGCAGCATCGAGGCCACGGCAGCCATTGCGACTCCGCACATCCTGAACGAACGACCAACGGATATCGCGCTCATAGTGACTACCTCCACTGTGTACTGACTCTTAAAACGACTGAAGGTTCCATGGGTTGACTCCGATCGCCGACATGGGGATTGCGGCAGCGGTCGCTCGGCCCATGGCCGCGGCTACGCTGCAGTGGCGGCACTATACGGCCGGAGCGATGGCGCGAACAGAGTGCGGGTCGCCGGCTCAGGCGCGCCCGACCGCTCTCGCTTTGCGTCCGGGCACGCAGATCTCACCCCGCGCGAGTTGGCTGAGGCCCGTGAACCAGCCCCGGCGCGCGCCGAGGCCGCTCGAATCGGATGGTCCTTCGCCAATATTCTGATTTTACGAAGATTTTCGAGCACGTCCGCCATCCATCTCGACGCGCCGATCGAGACGTCCAGGAGCGTGAGCCGCCGCGGCCACCCGTCGCGATCGTGTCCTGGGACGCCCGCGGCCGCGGCCGCGCTCGGCGCAGTGAAAGCTCGGTCCCGATGCCCAGTCCGCGCTGCGCACCAGGCACACGAAGCCATCCCCGCCGATGTGCTCGACGAAATCGACGTGCCGTCGTATGGCTCGAGCTGCAGCGATCAGCGGGGCGCAGTCACCAGGATCCGAAAATCCTGCCCGGCCCACTGTCCATCGGAGAGGTGCCGGTAGGTCAAGTCGATGCTGCGGCCGGCCGTGAGTGCGCCGGTGTCGATTTCCACCAGATGCAGACCGAGCGGATTGGGCTCAGTGGCCCGCTCCTCGATGTCCTGCCAGCCGTCAAAGCCCACGCGGAATACGCCCGGTTCGTTCAGAGTCAGCGTCAGTGCCGCACCCTGTGGGATGGCGCTCGCTGGGGCGTGTGGCGCCCAGATGAGGCGGCGCAGCTTCGGGCGCTGTCCGCCGTAGCGGCGCCAGAGCGGCTCGGGCCGGTCGAATGGACGGCCGAGGGTGCGCGAGACGGCGAGCTTGATGAACTCCGCGTGCGCCCACACCAGCGGCATGGCACTGCCGGTCGGCCGGCCGGGCAGGAGAAAACGCTCGGGGATGGGCTCGCCGTCCCAGACCTGTTCGGGAATCATCCCGCCACTCGAGGCCATGCGCAGCATCGCCTCGAGGTACGGCAGCGGATCGTGACCGGCGGCGAGTTCGTAGTGCCCGCGCTCCCCGGTGAGCAGCGGCCACGGCCGGCCGCGGCCGGTGCCGTCATACGCCGAGCCGTCGTCGTGCTCGCCGTAGCCGTCATCGTTGTAGCGCAGCCAGCTCGGTCCGCTCGGCGTATCGACCTTCAGCAGCGCATCGACCAGCTTGACCGTCCCGGCGATGAACGGATCGTCCGGTGCGCGCAGGCCGAAGCGCACCAGCTGCAGGAAATCCACCCCGACCTGCGCGCAGGCCGGCAGTGCCGGGTCGATGGCCTGATTGCGGATCGGCAGCGCATCTTGCAGAGCGCCGCGGTCGTGCAGCGCCTCGGCGGGCGCCACGCGCACGTAGTAGCCGGGAATGCCGTGTGCCCGGGCGAGCGGCGTATCGCACACCGCGGTCCAGTCCTCGAGGCTCGCATTCCAGTAATCGGCGATATCGAGCGCGAGTTCGCGCGCCCCGGGCGGCAGATGCGCAGCGCCGCACACCAGCGCCGCGATGCACGCCGAGAGCGTGAAGGTGTTGATGCCGGCGTCCTCTTCCCAGCGGTCCTGGTCGGAGACCGGACCGTTGCGCACGAGGAAGGAGAGGGCGCGGTGAATCATGTCCGTGACGCGCACGCCGTCGAGCGCGTTGCGCTCGTGCAGTGCGCAGGCGAGCAGCACCGGGAACGCCGTCTCATCGAGCTGCACGGCGGTCCAGTAGGGCGTGCCGCCGAGCCACTGGTTCTGGTTCCAGTGCCCGTCGGCGAGCTGCGTGGCGCGCAGATAACGCACCGTGTCCAGCGCTTCGTGGGTCGCTCCGAAGGCAAGCAGCGCGCTCGCGCATTCGCACAGATCGCGCGGCCAGACCAGGTGGTAGCCGGCGCGCTCGTCCTTGGTGTTGCCCCAAGGCACGCTCAGACTCGCGACCATCGCGCCGGGGAAGGTCTTGCCCTGGTGAGTGCGCAGCACCATCGTCGAGACGCGAAATTGCTCGCGGCAGTCCGGCGGCAGCGAGCCGGTGAGCGGGGCGCGCACGGCACATTCCTTCTGCCAGTCCGACCACTCGGCGACCTGACGCTGCCAGCTCGACTCGAACGGCTCGAACAGCGCCGAGAGCGCGAGGCTCGCGGCCGATTCGGTGCTGCTGCTGAAGCCAAGACCGAGCACCGCTTTGCGCGGCAGTTCTCCGAGCAGAGCGACGTTGCCCGGGCCGGCCTGCTCGTACTCCCAGCGCATCGCGCCGTTGCACGCGAAGTCCTGCCAGCCATCGCTCGTTCCGACATAACCGCAGCTTGCGCGTCCCCACGCGTCGCGCTGATCGTCGTCGACCGCTCCGAGGGCGAGCGCGAACGGGCCCTGCTCGGCGAGCAGCAGCCGATGACCGCGGTGATCGGCGACCGTTGCAACGTTATCGTGACCGGTGCCGCCGAGGTGCGGTGCGAGCAGCGCGTAGGGGCGCAGCTGCTTCTCACCGGTGAGCTCCACTTCGATCAGCAGCACATCGCGCTCGGCGGACGGCACGATTCTCAGGCGCAGCTCGAAGCGCTCGTGACGGTGCACCACGCGCACTGCCGGGATCCCCGAGCCGGCCAGCGTGATGGTCGGATTGCCCAGGCGCTTGACCTCGACCCAGAAGCCCTCACCGTCACCGACGATGAAACCCAGGTCGCGGATCTGCGGAATGTCCAGGCGGGGGTAATAGACTTCGTTGACGATTCCGCCGCCGACGGTGAACCACAGGCGCGGCCGCCCGAGGGAACACCCGACGACGTCTTTGGCGCTGCTGCACCAGGTGGGTGAGAGACCCGGTGCGCCCGGGGCTACTCCAGAGCCGATTTTGCTCATGACAATCCTCCTGTCTCTTGCCGCGCGCTTTTTGGTCAAGCGTGCCGAAGCCGGGTACGATACTGCATGCTCTGGCTCAAGGCATTCCATATCGTATTCGTGGTGACCTGGTTCGCCGGGCTCTTCTATCTGCCGCGGCTGTTCGTCTACCACTGTGAGACCACCGATGCGCCCGGACTGGCGCGCTTTGCGCTGATGGAGCGGCGGTTGTTTGCCCTGATGAGCATCGGCGCTGCGCTCACCGTCACCTTCGGTCTGTCGATGGTGTTCGATGCGCCGGCGTTTCTCCAGTTCACGTGGCTGCGCGTGAAGCTCGTGCTGGTGGCCGCGCTCATCGGCTACCACCTGTGGTGTTATGTGCTGATGCGCGGCTTGATCGCGGGGCGCAACCACCACTCGCAGCGCTGGTTCCGGGTCTTCAATGAGGTGCCGAGCGTGCTGCTGATTGCGATCGTGCTGCTGGCGGTGCTGCGGCCCTA
This sequence comes from Steroidobacteraceae bacterium, assembly GCA_049964755.1. Lineage (GTDB taxonomy): Bacteria > Pseudomonadota > Gammaproteobacteria > Steroidobacterales > Steroidobacteraceae > 13-2-20CM-66-19. The sequence goes on from JBMFWZ010000033.1 coordinate 15,541, forward strand.
GCCGCCGGAGCGCTTGGCGTCGTAGCCGCGTTCACGCAGTGCCTCGACCAGCCGGTCGCGATGCTCGCCCTGGATCTCGATGCGGCCCTCGCGGACCGCACCGCCGGCGCCGCAGAGTTTCTTCAGTTCCCGGCCGAGCGTCTCGAGTTCCGTCGGGCCGAGGGGCAGACCGAGGACGACCGAGACGACCTTGCCGCCGCGACCGGCCACCTCGCGCCCCACCCGAACACGCATCGGCGCACCTGTCGGGACCGGGCTCACCGGGGCACGAGGAGGCGCGGAGGGGGATTTGCGCAGTACGACGCCGCGGGCAGTGGGGTAGGATTTCACGCCGCGGATTATGACCGCGCTGCCATCTGTCCGCCATTGCGGCCGACCTTCCGGGGTGCGATGCTCATTGCGCTGAGTGGCCGATTTGCGAATGGATTGGAACGTGTGTTGCACTTTTGGGGCGGTAAAATTTCCAATCAGCCGGTAAACGGCGATGACGGGGATCAGAATTCATGACGCAGTCGCGCCTGCACGTTCCACATCCTCCGGCACGCCCGGGGGAGAAGCCGGACTTCAGTTATCTGGAGATTCCGCCGGCGGGGCATGAGCCTCGTCCGGACACCCTGGCGCCGGCTCTGCAGATCGAGCGGCTCGGCACCGGCATGGTGCGCGTGCTCGATGAGCAAGGCCGCGCCGTCGGGCCGTGGAATCCGCACCTGGAGCCCGAGGAGCTGCAAGTTGCGCTGCGTCACATGCTGCTCACGCGCCATTTCGATGAGCGCATGCAACGCATGCAGCGTCAGGGGCGCATCTCGTTCTACATGAAGTCGACCGGCGAGGAAGCGGTCGCCGTCGCGCAGGGCATGGCGCTGCAGCCGGGCGACATGCTCTTCCCCTCGTACCGTACTCAGGGGCTGTTCATCGTGCGCGGCAAGAGCCTGGTCGATCTGATGAGCCAGTGCCTCTCGAACACTCGCGACATGTGCCGCGGCCGGCAGATGCCGATCATGTATCACTGGGCCGAAGGTAACATTTTCTCGATCTCCGGAAACCTCGCCACCCAGTTTCCCCAGGCGGTCGGTTGGGCGATGGCCGCGGCCATCAAGGGCGAGGATCGCATCGCGGTGAGTTGGATGGGCGAGGGTTCCAGCGCCGAGGCCGATTTCCATCATGCGCTGACGTTCGCCGCGGTGTATCGCGCGCCGGTCATTCTGAACGTGGTCAACAACCAGTGGGCGATCTCGAGCTTTCAGGGTTTCGCCGGCGGCGAGCGGCGCACGTTCGCCCAGCGCGGTCCGGGCTACGGGATCCCCGGAGTGCGGGTCGACGGCAATGACTTCCTCGCCGTGTACGCCGTGACCCGGTGGGCCGCCGAGCGGGCCCGCGCCAGCGGCGGCCCCACCCTGATCGAACATGTGACCTATCGCGCTGCGGCCCACTCGACCAGCGATGATCCCTCGCGCTACCGGCCGAAGGAGGAGTGGCAGGCCTGGCCGCTCGGCGATCCGGTGAAGCGGCTGAAGGAGCATCTGATCGGCATTGGCGAGTGGTCCGAGGAGCGCCATGCGGCGCTCGAGCAGGAGCTCGAGGCACACGTGACCGCCTGTTGGAAGGAGGCGGTGACCTACGGCACGCTCACCGATGGACCGACACTCGACCCGATGAGCATGTTCGAGGACGTCTTCCACGACATGCCGGCGCACCTGAAGCGTCAGCGCGAGGAGTTGCGTGGCCTCACCGCTGCGCAGCATGCCGCGGCCGCCGCCAAGGTCGCGGGCGGGGAGGGCTGATCGATGGCACAGATGAACATGGTGCAGGCGATCAACTCGGCGCTCGACGTGATGCTCGGGCGCGACCCGCGCGTCGTGGTCTTCGGCGAGGACGTCGGGTACTTCGGTGGCGTGTTCCGTTGCACCGACGGCCTGCAGCGCAAGTACGGTGAGCACCGCGTGCTCGACACCCCGATCGCCGAGGGCGGCATCGTCGCCACGGCGATCGGCATGGGCGTCAACGGGTTGCGCCCGGTCGCGGAGATCCAGTTCGCCGACTACATCTACCCGGCGTTCGATCAGATCGTCAGCGAGCTGGCGCGCCTGCGCTATCGCACCGCAGGAGATTATTGCGCGCCGGTGACCATTCGCACGCCCTGCGGGGGTGGTATCCGTGGCGGCCAGACCCACTCGCAGAGTCCGGAAGGCGTCTTTACGCACGTCTGCGGGATCAAAGTGGTGATGCCCTCGAATCCCTACGATGCCAAGGGGCTGCTGATCAGCTCCATCGAGGACGAAGATCCGGTGGTGTTCTTCGAGCCGAAGCGCATCTACAACGGACCGTTCGACGGCGATCCGCACAAGCCCGCGGTGCCCTGGAGTACCCATCCGAAGGGCGAGGTGCCCGAGGGCCACTACGCGATTCCGATCGGCAAGGCCCAGGTGGTGCGCCCCGGCAAGGACCTGACGGTGTTGACCTACGGCACCATGGTGCACGTGGCGGAAGCGGCAGTGCGTCTGGCCGAGGTCGATGCCGAGATCATCGATGTGCGCACCATGGTGCCGCTTGACGTCGATACGCTTTGCACCTCGGTGAGCAAGACCGGGCGGTGCGTGATCGTGCACGAGGCCACTCGCTTCAGCGGCTTCGGTGCGGAGCTGTCGGCCACCGTGCAGGAAGAGTGCTTCTGGCAGCTCGAGGCGCCCATCGTCCGGGTGACCGGCTGGGACACCCCGTACCCGCACGCCTTCGAATGGGATTACTTCCCCGGGCCGGCGCGTATCGTCGCCGCGATTCGCGGCGTGATGGAGGCGCGATGAGCCGCTACGTCTTCAAACTTCCGGATCTCGGCGAGGGCACCGTGTCGGCCGAGATTGTCAGCTGGCACGTCAAGCCCGGCGATACCGTCGAGGAAGAGCAGGTGCTCGTCGAGGTCATGACCGAGAAGGCGGCGGTGGAAGTGCCCTCGCCGGTCGGCGGCCGGGTGATTTCGACCACCGGTGAGCCGGGTGAAATGGTTGCCGTCGGCGCCGAGCTCATCGTGTTCGAAACGGGCGCCGAGCAATCGTCCGCACCGGCGCCGGCCGCGGCAGCAGCACCGGCCGCGGTCGCTGCGCCCGCCGGCGCTCGAGCACCGCTGCCGCAGGTGCCGCCCGCCACGGCACGCGGGCGGGTGATGGCCTCACCGGCCAACCGACGCCGCGCGCACGAGGCCGGCATCGACCTGCAGCAGGTGCGCGGCAGCGGCCCGCAGGGCCGCATCCTGCGCGAGGATCTGGAGGTGCACCTGCGCAGTGCGCCGCCGGCCGAATCCGCTGGCGCAGCGCGTGCGGGCGCAGCCCCCCCGCGGGCCTCGGCTCTGACCGAAGAAATCAAAGTCATTGGGCTGCGGCGCCTGATCGCCCAGCGCATGAGCGAGGCGAAGCGCAACATTCCGCACTTCGCGTACGTCGAGGAGATCGATGTCAGTGAACTCGAGGGGCTGCGCCGGCACCTGAACGCTCGCCTCGCCTCCGGGGAGCCGGCGCTGACGTACCTGCCGTTTCTCGTGGTGGCGTTGGTGCGCGTGCTCAAGGACTTCCCGCAGTGCAATGCGCACTACGATGCCGAGCGTGGGGTGATCATTCGCCACCGCGCGGTACACGTCGGGGTGGCCACCCAAACGCCGGACGGGTTGAAGGTGCCCGTGGTGCGCAATGCCGAGCAGCGCTCGTTGTGGGGTATCGCTGCGGAGATGCGGCGTGTGACCGAAGGGGCGCGCACCAATAAGGCGACTCGCGAAGAGCTGACCGGTTCGACCATCACGCTCACCAGTCTCGGCAAGCTCGGCGGCATCGTCAGCACGCCGATCATCAATGCCCCGGAGGTTGCGATCCTCGGGGTGAACCGCGCGGTCGATCGCCCCATGGTCGTCGATGGAGCCGTTGCGGTGCGCCGGATGATGAATCTCTCCTCGTCATTCGATCACCGGTTCGTCGATGGGTACGACGCGGCCGCAATGATCCAGGCGATGAAGGAGCTGCTCGAGCACCCGGCGATGATCTTCATGCACGCCAAGGACTGATCAGCGCGGCGTGCCGAGGATCTCGGCGCGCACGTCGTCGATTTCCCGCGCGCGCGAGGGCCGCTGCTTCGCCCCGGCGCAGCGATCGGGCCGTGGACACCGCGAGCTGCGCGGGCAGATCAGGTGCGCCGGCCGCTCGAGTGCGGTGTCGATCCAGGCGATGTTGAGTACGTTGGCGACGGCCTGTAGCGCTGTCTTGGCACTGCGCGGGGGCTCGGCCTCCCCGCCGCCGCGCGTGCATGCGGCCTGGATCGCCGCGGTAATCTCCTTGCTCGAGACCCCATTGGCGTCCAGCGCGGGCGCCAGATCGACCCCGACCGACAGCACGTGCGGGTTGCCCGCCATGTCGCGCACCCGCCGCGAGTGGCAGCAATACAGCAGCGCGCGCTCTGCATCGCGCAGCACCGAGATCTGCGATCCACTGTCGCGATCGCCCTCGAGCATGCGGAACACTGCCCAGTTCGGACACGGATCGCTCACCTGTGCCAGGTTGCCCCAGGGTAGGGGGATGCCGTTGCCGCGGTACACGGCACGCAGATAGCCCGGGGGATAGGCATCGAAGAAATGCCAATACGGATACGGCGAGACCTTCGTCATGCGGCGCATGATCACCGCGGGGGTCAACTCGAGCCACGTGCCACTCTCGACACGGTAGCGCTCGCGCGCCAGGAAACGCCGGAACGGTACGCGCGGGGCGAGCAGCGCCCCGGCGAAGAAGCTGCACTCGAAATCGCGCCAGGCGTGCAGGACGTCCTCGGCATTCATGCCCGCGCTCGAGGCGCCCTCGGGGCTGCCACCCATCTCCCCGCCGGTGGCGTGCGCGGACTTCAATCCGTCGCCGCCGTGTAGCACCTTGTGCGCAATGTGTGCCGCCAGATCGAACTTCAAACGCGCCGGATCGGACTGCAGCGCGCGATTGGCGTAGATGAATCGCGGTGACTCGAAGAACGAGCGCACGACGCTGCGCACCTCGCGGTCCTTGTCGCGAGCCAGCAGCGCCTTGCGCTCGAACCAGCGGATCTCCAGGCCGTGCCGGCGCGTCAGGCGAATCAGGTCCTCGACGCTGAGCGGAAACTTACGCTCGCCCACCTCTTCTGCGGCGCGCTCGAGGTCAGGAAAGTCGTTGCGGGAGAATTCTTGATGGGTGCGAATCAGCAGGTGGGCAAACTGCCGCCCGCTGGTGCCGGTCTGCTGCAGCAGCTCCGGGATCGCCGCCTGCAGGACTTCTTTGGAGAACAGAAACGCCGGTTCCAACGGTACCTTGGCCGCACCGCCGGCCGGCGCCGAGAGCGTGACCAGTTCCGCGCCGCTGCTCTCGTCGAGGAACCAGCTCGGCTCGCGCTGGAACACCAGCGCCAGCAGTTCGAGCAACTCCGCGGAAGGAACCCGCTTACCGCTCTCGATCATGCTGAGATACGACACCGAGGGGGCACGCTCGGCGTCGCGCTGAATGCACCGCGAGGACAGTTCCTCGAGCGTCAAGCCGTTGCGTTTGCGCAATTCGCGCAGCTTTGCTCCGAGAAAATGGCCTTTACGCAGCAGCGGCGACATGGTGGCTCCTCGGCGGGGATGCACGGACAGGGGGTCCGCATCTGTGAAATTAACAATGTGAAGTTTCTATAGTCAAATTCTTCACGTCCGGGGGCTATGCTCGATCCCATGAACACCGCAGCCCCAACCCGATCGATCCAGTCCCCCGTGGTGCAGAGCGAAACGCCTGCCGTGCGGGTCGCTCCCACCGGCATCGCGCGTGCCCCGGAAGTGCTCACGCCCGGCGCGTTGGAGTTGCTCGCGCGGCTGCACCGCCGCTTCAATTCGCGTCGGCAAGAACTGCTCGAGGCGCGCGCGCGCCGTCAGCACGAATTCGACAGCGGTGCGCTGCCGGATTTTCTGCCGCAGACCGAGGCGGTGCGCCGAGCAGACTGGCGTATTGCCGCGGTGCCGCACGATCTGGTGGACCGGCGCGTGGAGATCACCGGTCCGGTCGAGCGGAAAATGATCATCAACGCGCTGAATGCGCCGGTGTGCGCGTTCATGGCGGATTTCGAGGACTCCTGCAGTCCGACCTGGCACAACCTGATCCAAGGGCAGATCAACCTCGCCGACGCCATCGAGGGCACGATCAGCCACGTGGATCCGGCGAGCGGTAAGGCATACCGGCTCGGCGAGCGGCGCGCGACGCTGATCGTGCGGCCGCGCGGCTGGCATCTGCCGGAGAAGCACGTGAGCATCGACGGCGAGCCGGTCTCCGGCGCGCTGTTGGATGTCGCACTCTACCTAGTGCGTAATCACGAAGGTCTGGCGCACGCCGGTACTGGGCCTTACTTCTATCTGCCGAAGCTCGAAAGTCACCTCGAGGCGCGGCTGTGGGCCGAGGTATTCGCGGCCGCCGAGACGGCGCTCGGGCTGGAGCATGGCACGATCAAGGTGACCGTGCTGATCGAGACGCTGCCGGCGGCGTTCGAGATGGACGAGATCCTCTTCGAGCTGCGCGATTACATCGTCGGACTGAACTGCGGTCGTTGGGACTACATCTTCAGCTTCATCAAGAAGCTGCGTGCGCGCCGCGAGTTCGTCCTGCCCGATCGTGCGCAGGTGACGATGGAGCGACATTTCTTGAAATCCTACGTGGATCTGCTCATCCGCACCTGCCACCGCCGCGGCGCGCATGCCATGGGCGGCATGGCGGCGCAAATTCCGGTGCGCGATGCGCAGGCGAACGCTCTCGCCATGGAGCGGGTCCGCGCCGACAAGCTGCGCGAGGCGAGGGCCGGGCACGACGGGACCTGGATCGCTCACCCGGGACTCGCGCCCGTGGCGCGCGCCGCATTCGATGCGCTGATGCACGGCCCCAATCAACTGCATGTTGCCCGTGAGGATGCGCGCGTGCGCGGTGAAGATCTGTTGCGCGTGCCCGCCGGGGACATCACCGAGGACGGTGTGCGCACCAACATCCGGGTGGGCGTGCAGTATCTGGAGGCTTGGCTGCGCGGCAATGGCTGCGTGCCGCTCTACAACCTCATGGAAGACGCCGCCACGGCGGAGATTTGCCGCGCGCAGCTGTGGCAGTGGCTACGGCACGGCGCCCGCACGAGTGATGGTGTGCCCCTGACGGCGCAGCGCATGGAGCGGCTGTTCGCCCAGGAACTCGAGCGCATCCACGCCGAAGTCGGCCCAGCGCGCCTGCGCGAGGGTGTTTTTCCGAGCGCGGCGCGGCTGATGCAGCAAATGATCGTGCAGGACTCGTTCGATGAATTTCTCACGCTACCGGCCTATGAACTGATCGACTGACGCCCTGGAGGACTGAGTATGAGACCTGATGACCTGTTGCCGAGCGCACAAGAGCTGCGCCGGTCGTGGCAAGACTCTCCCCGCTGGCGTGGCATCGAGCGCGCCTATCAGCCCGAGGATGTGGTGCGCCTGCGCGGCACCATCGCCGTCGAGCATTCGTTGGCGCGCCTGACGGCCGAGAAACTCTGGCGGATGCTGAACGAGCGCCCGTTTGTCAATGCCCTGGGGGCGCTCACCGGCAATCAGGCCATGCAGCAGGTCAAGGCCGGGCTCGATGCCATCTACCTCTCGGGCTGGCAGGTCGCCGCCGACGCCAACCTCTCCGGGCAGATGTATCCCGATCAGTCGCTGTACCCGAGTGACTCGGTGCCCGCGGTCGTGCGGCGCATCAACTCGACGCTGCGGCGCGCAGACCAGATTCATCATGCGGAAGGCAACGACAGCACCGATTGGCTGAAGCCGATCGTCGCCGATGCCGAGGCCGGTTTCGGCGGAGTGCTGAACGCCTTCGAGCTGATGAAGCAGCTGATCGAGGCCGGCGCCGCCGGTGCCCATTTCGAGGACCAGCTCTCCTCGGCGAAGAAGTGCGGACACATGGGTGGCAAGGTGCTGGTCCCGACCCAGGAGGCCATCAACAAGCTGCTTGCCGCCCGGCTCGCAGCCGATGTGTGCAATGTGCCGACCGTGCTGGTGGCGAGGACCGATGCCGAAGGGGCCAAGCTCCTCACCGCAGACGTGGATGAGCGCGACCGGCCATTCATCGATACGGCGCGCGGCCGCACCGTCGAGGGGTTCTGCCATGTCCGCGCGGGACTCGACCAGGCGATTGCACGCGGGCTTGCGTATGCGCCCTATGCCGACCTGGTGTGGTGCGAGACGGCCAAGCCGGATCTGCAGGAGGCGCGCCGCTTCGCCGAAGCGCTGCACCAGCGCTTCCCCGGCAAGCTGCTCGCGTACAACTGCTCGCCCTCGTTCAACTGGAAGCGAAAGCTCGATGATGCGACCATCGCGCGCTTTCAGCGCGAGCTCGGTGCCATGGGGTATCGGTTCCAGTTCATCACTCTGGCGGGATTTCACGCGTTGAACTTCTCGATGTTCGAGCTGGCGCGCGGCTACCGCGATCGACACATGGCCGCTTACGTCGAGCTGCAGGAGGCGGAGTTCGCTGCCGAGCGCCACGGCTACAGCGCGACGCGCCATCAGCGCGAAGTCGGCGCCGGGTACTTCGATGAGCTGACCCAGGCGATCACGGGCGGGACGTCCTCGCTCGAGGCGCTGGCCGGCAGTACGGAGGTGCAGCAGTTCGCCGCCGGATGAGCGCCGGGTCGATATACTCACCGGATGAGTCTCGAGCGACTGTTTCCGACGTTGGTCTACACCCGGCGAGTACCCGCCGCGGCCCGCCTCGGGCCGCGGCTGCTGCGCGAGTGCCGCCAACTGCAGTTGGACGATGCGGGTGGCCGGCGCTGGTCGGCGAAGAACTATCCGGGCGGCTACACCTCGTATGGTTCGGCGTTCCGGATGCACCAGCTCTCCCCGACGTTCGCGGCACTAGAGCGTGCGCTCGATCGGCATGTTGCCGCGTTCGCTCGTGCGCTCGAGTTCGATCTGACGGGGCGGGCCCTCAGCATGACCGACTGCTGGGTGAACATCATGCCGCGCGGTACCGCGCACGGATTGCACCTGCATCCGCTTGCGACCATCAGCGGCACGTACTACCTGAAGACCCCGCGCGGCTGCGCGGGGCTGAAACTCGAGGATCCTCGGCTCGAGCGCATGATGGCCGCGCCGCCGCGGCGCCGCGGTGCGAGTCGCGCCAAGCGGCCGTGGGTGGAGGTCCCGGCCGCTGCGGGCAGCGTCGTGCTGTTCGAGAGCTGGTTGCGTCACGAGGTCCCGGCCAACCCGGCCGGCGAGCGCATCAGCATCAGCTTCAATTACGGCTGGTTCTGAGTCCGCCCAGCGGCTCACGTCGGGCGGTCGTCGGAGTCCCTGCGGCCCGGGTTCACGGTTCGCTCAGGATTCGCTCAGAGCCTGCCGGCGCGCTGTGCGCCGGCAGGCTCTCGTACTCTTCAGTGCTCGTGGTGGCCGTGCGGTCCATGCACGTGGCCGTGAGAGAGTTCTTCCTCCGTGGCGGCGCGCACCTCCTCGATCCTGACTTCGAAGTGCAGGCTCTTGCCCGCCAGCGGGTGGTTACCGTCAAGCGTCACCATGTCCCCGAGAATCTTCGTCACCGTGAGGGCTTGGGTCCCTTCAGCGCTCTGCGCATGCAAACGCATGCCCACCTTTACGTCCTTGATCCCGCGCAGCGACCGGCGTGGCACGCTCTGAACCAGGCGTTCATCGTACTCGCCGTAGCCTTGCGCCGCCGGCACCGTGACCGTGAACGCATCGCCCGAGTTCTTGCCCGTCAATTCCTGCTCGAGGCCCGGGATGAGGGTGCCGTGGCCGTGCAGGTAGGCGAGCGGCTCGCCCGCCTCGGAGCGGTCGAGCACCGTGCCGGTATCGTCCTTGAGGGTGTAGTGAATGCTGACGACGGAATCTGTGCCAATGGCCATCAAAGCCGCTCCGGGAGTGCAGAAAGAGGAAGGATGTGGCGCAGCGGACCTGCGCGAATGAGCTGAATTCTAGCGCGCCGAGCGCGCGTGCGTCACGCCGGGTTGGCGCGTGGCTCTCCCAAAAGGAATATCCCCACCGCCCCCGCGCTGGACAGGAGTGCGACCCCCGCGATGGGCATGTCGCGGGTCCTTGGGATCTCTACACTTGCGCGCGCTGGTTAATCCAAAGGAAGAAACACATGGTTATTGCTGCATCTCAGATCATCCTCACCTTCGCGCTGCTGATCGGCTACTCGATCGACACCATCGCCTCGAAGAGCGAGTAACACGGTTCGAACCCGCGCGCATGCGCGGGTCGACGCTCACCTCGGTACGACACTTTTGACGATCGAGGCATCGAGCGTCTCGTAGTCCGCATACGCGATGGTTTCATAGAGCTCCTGGCGCGTCTGCATCCGGCCGATGAGGCTCTTCGGGCCGCCCTCGCGGGCGATCGTGGCGTACAGCTCCTCGTGCGCCTTCGCCGCGATCCGCAGCGCACTGACCGGCCAGATCACCATCCGATAGCCCATGGCGCGGAATTCCTCGGCCGTGAAATAGGGTGTGCGGCCGAACTCGGTCATGTTCGCGAGCAGCGGTGCGTCGATGCGCTGGGCGAACTCGCGGAACATCTGCGCGCTGGTCAGGGCTTCGGGAAAAATCGCATCGGCGCCGGCTTCGAGATATCGGTGCGCCCGTGCCACTGCGCCGTCGAGGCCCTCACTGGCGGCCGCGTCGGTGCGCGCGATGATGTACAGGTGACGTCGTGCACGCGCCGCCGCTGCGATCTTCGCGGCCATCTCCTCGGGGGCCACCAGTCGCTTGTCGTTGAGGTGGCCGCACTTCTTCGGCAGCACCTGGTCCTCGATGTGTACGGCTGCGGCACCAGCTTCCTCGAACGCGCGCACCATGTGCATCACATTCAGTGCCTCGCCGTATCCGGTGTCTCCGTCGACCAGCACCGGCAGTGCGGATGCGCGGCTCACCTGGCGGATGAACCCGCACACGTCCTCCACGGTGATGATGCCGAGGTCCGGCAAGCCCATCGAGGCGCTCATCGCCGCGCCCGACAGGTACAGCGCCTCGAATCCCGCGCGCTTGGCCTGCAGCGCGGCGAGCCCGTTGTACGCGCCCGGCAGCGGCAGGATGGGCCCGCGGCGCACGAGCGCGCCGAAGCGCTCCCCGGCGGGCGTGGTGGGCTGATCTGCGCCAATCAGATACGTGCTCAACGCCGCGGCCCTCAGATGACGAACAGATCCAGATACTCGTGGACCGGTGTGCGCTCGAGCCGACTCTGCTCGAGCGATACCTCGGCGATGACGCGCTGCTGCTTCTGCGGGAAACGCCGTGCCAGATTGCGGCGGAATTTCTCGATCAGCAGCGGGATGCCCTCTGTGCGGCGGCGACGGTGGCCGATTGGATACTCGACCACCACCTCCGGCAGCTCACGCCCGTCCTTCAGGCGCACCGTCACCGCATTGGCGATGGAGCGCTTCTGCGGATCGAGGTAATCGCGCGTGAACTGCGGGTCCTCGACGCAATGGATGCGCGCGCGCAGCGCGTCGATGCGCGGATCGGCCGCCACGCCGTCCTCGTAGTCCGCAGCCGTGAGGCGGCCGAACAGCAGCGGCACGGCCATCATGTACTGGATGCAGTGATCGCGGTCGGCAGGGTTGGCGAGTGGGCCGTGCTTGTCGATGATGCGCACGCACGCCTCGTGCGTGCGCACCGTGATGCGATCGATCGCCTCGACACCGACCCCGAGCTCCCCGAGGCGCCGGTGGATTTGCATCGCCGCTTCCACGGCCGTCTGCGCGTGGAACTCGGCCGGATAGGAAATCTTAAACAGCACGTTCTCCATGACGTACGAGCCGTAGCCGCGCGAGAACTTCAGCGGCTGTCCCTTGAACAGCGTGTCGTAGAAGCCCCAGGTCTTGGCGCTGAGCACGGTCGGGTAGCCCATCTCCCCAGTGCGCGCAATCAGCGCGAGCCGAACGGCGCGGCTGGTGGCATCGCCGGCCGCCCAGCTCTTGCGCGAACCGGCGTTCGGCGCATGCCGGTAGGTGCGCAGGCTCTGTCCGTCGACCCAGGCCAGCGAGACGGCATTGATCAGCTCATCGCGGGTCAGCCCGAGTAGCTGGCCGACCACCGCGGTCGAGGCCACCTTCACCAGTACCACGTGATCGAGCCCGACTCGGTTGAAGCTGTTCTCGAGCGCGATCACGCCCTGGATCTCATGCGCCCGAATCATGCCGGTGAGTACCGCGCGCATCGTCAGCGGCGCGCGTGCATTCGCTATCGCCTGGCGCGAGAGCCAGTCGGCCGTGGCGAGGATGCCGCCGAGGTTGTCGGACGGATGACCCCATTCGGCGGCGAGCCAGGTGTCGTTGAAGTCGAGCCAACGGATCATCGCCCCGATGTTGAAGGCGGCCTGGACCGGGTCGAGCTGGAACGGGGTGCCCGGGACGCGCGCCCCGTTCGGCACCGTGGTGCCGGGGACGATCGGGCCGAGCAGCTTGGTGCATGCCGGGTACTCGAGCGCCTCGAGGCCGCAGCCGAGCGTATCGAGCAGACAGTAGTGCGCCGTCTGATACGCCAGCTCGCTGAGCGGCGCGGCGCCGAGCACGTAATCGACGATGTCAGTGAGAACCTTATCCGGGGCCGGCCGGGCGCAGTCGTGATGAGCGGACATGTTGGGGGTCACCGTTGGGGATTCAGAGGCGGCGCTCGATGGGCTCGAACGGGCGTGGTTCGGGGCCGACGTAATGGGCGGTCGGGCGGATGATCTTGCCGTCGGCGCGCTGCTCGAGCACATGCGCCGCCCAGCCGGCGGTGCGTGCGATGACGAACAGGGGCGTGAACATCGCGGTCGGCACGCCCATCAGGTGATAGGAGACTGCGGAGAACCAGTCGAGGTTGGGGAACATGCGCTTCTCGCGCATCATCACCGTCTCGAGGCGATCAGCGACCGCGAACATCTTCAGATCGCCGGTTTGCTCGGCCAGTTCGCGCGCCAGTTGCTTGACGATCTGGTGGCGTGGGTCGGCCACCGTGTACACCGGATGGCCGAAGCCGATGATTACTTCCTTCCTTGCCAGGCGCGCCAGGATGTCCGCCTCGGCGCTGTCCGGGTCGGCATAGCGCTGCTGGATCTCGCAGGCCACCTCGTTGGCACCGCCGTGCTTCGGTCCGCGCAGCGCGCCGATCGCGCCGGCGACGCACGAGTACAGGTCGGACCCGGTGCCGGCAATCACGCGCGCGGTGAAGGTGGAGGCGTTGAATTCGTGCTCGGCATAAAGGATGAGCGAGGTGTGCATCGCGCGCACCCACGACGAGGGCGGCGGCCTACGGTGCAGCAGGTGCAGGAAGTGTCCGCCGATCGACTCATCGTCGGTTTCGACCCCGATGCGGTGTCCGCCATGGCTGGCGTGATACCAGTAGGCGAGCATCGAGCCGAGTGAGGCGATCAGACGATCGGCGATGTCGCGCGCGCCAGCGGCGCCGTGCTCGTCTTTCTCCGGCAGAGCACAGCCGAGGGCCGACACACCGGTGCGCAAGACGTCCATGGGATGCGATGCGGCCGGCAGGCTCTCGAGCACCGTGCGGACCGTGGCTGGCAGGCCGCAGAGCGCACGCAGCTTGGCCTTGTAGGTGGCCAATTCGGTGCGGTTCGGCAGACGCCCGTGGATCAGCAGATGAGCGATCTCCTCGTACTCGCAGGCCGTGGCGATCTCGAGGATGTCG
>JBMFWZ010000034.1:0-28577 GCA_049964755.1 Steroidobacteraceae bacterium
CGATTGAGTTGCCGGAGGGTGTGGAGATGGTCATGCCTGGCGACAACATCAAGATGACGGTGGACTTGATTGCGCCGATTGCGATGGAGGATGGTCTGCGCTTCGCGATTCGCGAAGGCGGCCGCACCGTCGGTGCCGGCGTCGTCGCAAAGATCCTGAAGTAAGGTTCCAGTCACACAGGCCAGTAGCTCAATTGGCAGAGCGGCGGTCTCCAAAACCGCAGGTTGGGGGTTCGATTCCCTCCTGGCCTGCCAGCCGATGACATGACAGACGAAACGAAAATCGACGCAATCGGCACAGCGGACAAGGCGAAGCTGTGGGTGGGCGTGCTCGCGATCGTCGCGGGCATCGCCGCCTATTACCTGCTCGGCGGCGAGGCAGCCTGGCTGCGCTGGCTGTACGTCGCCGCCGGCATCGCCGTCGCGGCGCTGGTCGTGGGTTTCTCGCGCTACGGCGCCGAGTTCCGCGCATTTGCCGTGAGCGCGCGAGTCGAGCTGCGCAAGATCGTCTGGCCGACCCGCAACGAGACCACCATGACCACCGTGGTGGTGTTCGTGTTTGTGGCGGTCGCGGGTCTGTTTTTCTGGGGCCTCGATCTCGTGCTCGCCTGGGCGACGCGGGCGTTGACCGGACAGGGGGGCTGATTCGTGGCGCTGAGATGGTACGTGGTGCATGCCTACTCGAACTTCGAGCACCGGGTCGCCGAGTCGCTCAAGGAGCGGGTCAAGCGCGCCGGACTCGAGCACAAGTTCGGCGAGATCCTGGTGCCGACCGAGGAAGTGGTCGAAATGCGCGATGGCCACAAGCGCCGCAGCGAGCGCAAGTTTTATCCCGGCTACGTCCTGGTGCACATGGAGATGGATGAGGACACCTGGCATCTGGTGCGCGAGGTGCCGAAGGTGCTCGGGTTCATCGGCGGCACGCCGGAGAAGCCCGCGCCGATCACCGACCGCGAGGCGATGCAGATTCTGCGCCGCGTCGAGGAAGGCGCGGAGAAGCCGCGGCCGAAGGTGCTGTTCGAGCCCGGTGAGGTGGTGCGCGTGATCGACGGGCCGTTCAACGATTTCAACGGTGTGGTCGAGAACGTCAACTACGAGAAGAGCCGGCTGCAGGTGGCCGTGCAGATCCTCGGGCGCTCGACGCCCGTGGAGCTCGACTTCTCGCAGGTCGAGAAGGCCTAGGACGGGCGGTGTTTCGCGGCGCGGACGCACCCCGCTGCGGCGGTGCGCGGCGCCGCCCGGGGGGCCGGATGGCCGCCGGATGAGTGAGCGGGCTCGCGCGCGGCGTGGGCCCGGGATGGTCGGCCGAGAGGCCAGGCGCACCGGCCCGCATGGCCGTAACAGCAGGGCGCGAGCCCACGGAATCCACGACGGGGAGCCTGATCGGCGTTTGCACCCGGGAGAGATCGATGGCGAAGAAAGTCCAAGGCTACGTGAAATTGCAGGTGCCTGCGGGCGCGGCGAACCCCTCGCCGCCCATCGGGCCGGCGCTCGGCCAGCAGGGCGTGAACATCATGGAGTTCTGCAAGCAGTTCAATGCGCAGACTCAGAAGCTCGAGAAGGGTCTGCCGATCCCGGTGGTGATCACCGTGTACGCCGACCGCAGCTTCACATTCGTGATGAAGACGCCGCCGGCTGCGGTGCTGATTCGCAAGGCCATCGGCATCGAGAAGGGCAGTGGCACGCCCAACACCGCCAAGGTGGGCAAGATCAGCCGCAAGCAGCTCGAGGAAATCGCCAAGTCCAAGCAGCCTGACCTGACCGCGGCTGATCTGGAGGCCGCCGTGCGCACCATCGCCGGCAGCGCGCGCAGCATGGGCGTGGACGTGGAGGGCTGATCATGGCACTGAGCAAGCGTTTGAAGAACTGGCAGGGCAAAATTGCCCCGGGCAAGTACTATCCGGCCGACGAGGCGTTCCAGCTGGTCAAGGAACTGGCCAAGGCCAAGTTTGATGAGACCATCGACGCCGCGGTCAATCTCGGCATCGATGCGAGCAAATCCGACCAGCAGGTGCGCGGCTCGACCGTGATGCCGCACGGTACCGGCAAGACCGTGCGCGTGGCAGTGTTCACCTCCGGAAAGAACCAGGAGATCGCCAAGGCCGCCGGTGCCGACGTGGTCGGTCTGGAGGATCTGGCGGCCCAGGTCAAGGCCGGGCAGATCAATTTCGACCGCGTGATTGCCAGTCCCGATGCCATGCGCGTCGTCGGCCAGCTCGGCCAAATTCTCGGACCGCGCGGCCTGATGCCGAACCCGAAGGTCGGCACCGTGACCCCGGACGTTGCCACGGCTGTGAAGAACGCCAAGTCCGGCCAGGTGACCTACCGTGTCGACAAGGCGGGCATCGTGCACTGCACCATCGGCAAGGCCAGCTTTGAAGTCAGCGCCCTGAGGGACAACCTCGCGGCCCTGATTGCCGATCTGCACAAGGCCAAGCCGGCGGCGGCCAAGGGTCAATATCTGAAGCGCGTGACGATCTCCTCGACCATGGGGCCCGGAGTGATGGTCGATCACAGCTCGCTGAACGTTTGAGACGAGTTTGATGCGGGCCGGTCCGCGCTCACGGGGCCGGCCATCATCGAAGACCGCAGGCGAGGGGAAGACCCTCTTAATGAGCGCCTGCGCAGATGGTGAACCGCTGATCGCACCGAGGTTCGTCCTCGAGGCGTGAGGGGTCACCGCCGCCGCAGCGCAGCCGAAAGGCTTCGCCGCGGCGGAGACGATGGGGAAGTGAGCCGGAATGCCGGCCGCTTCATTCGTAAACCGTGATCTTCTCACCCAACAGGAGAGAAGGAATGGCACTTAACCTGGATGACAAGAAGGCGCTGGTAGCCGAGGTGGCCGAAGTGGCTGCCGTCGCGCAGTCCGTCGTGGCTGCCGAATACCGTGGCCTGACGGTCGGACAGATGACGGAGCTGCGTGCCAAGGCGCGTGCCCAAGGCGTGTATCTGCGTGTCGTGAAAAACACGCTGGCCCGCCGGGCGTTCGTCGGCACCACCTTTGAGCCGGTAGGACCGAAGCTCAAAGGGCCGCTCGTGCTCGCATTCTCGAAGGACGATCCGGGCGCCGCTGCGCGCTTGGTGAAGGACTTCGCGAAGACGAACGAGAAGCTCTCGGCGACTCTGGTTTCGCTCGGCGGGCAGGTCCTGCCGGCTGAGGATCTCGACCGAGTTGCCAGTCTGCCCACCCGCGAGCAAGCGCTCTCGATGCTGCTCGGCGTGATCAAAGCGCCGATTCAGAAGTTCGTCGCGACGCTGGCGGAGCCGCCGGCGAAGCTCGCCCGTACTCTGGCCGCAGTCCGCGACCAGAAACAGGCCGCGTAACGCTGCGTCTTTTTGTCTCATTCGAACCTGCGGAGAATCAACATGGCTGTCAACAAAGACGAAATTCTCGATGCGATTTCCAAGATGTCCCTGATGGAGGTGGTCGAACTCATCTCCGCCATGGAAGAGAAGTTTGGTGTGACCGCTGCGGCCCCGGTGGCCATGGCGGCCGCGCCGGCTGCCGGCGGCGCCGCTGCCGCTCCGGCCGAAGAGAAGACCGAGTTCACCGTCATCCTGAAGGAATACCCGGCGGACAAGAAGGTCACGGTCATTAAGGTGATCCGCGAGATCACGGGCCTCGGCCTGAAGGAAGCGAAGGACCTGGTCGAGGCCGTGCCCTCGACCGTCAAGGATGCGGTTTCCAAGGCCGATTCCGAGAGCTTCAAGAAGAAGCTCGAGGACGCTGGCGCGAAGGTGGAAATCAAATAAGGCGAAGGTCCGGGGCCGCTCGTGCGGCCCCGGACCGGACCCTCGGGGCGCACGCGCCCCGCAGGGCCGCACCGCTCGGCGCCGATGAGGCTCAGAGCGGAGCTGCCCGAAACGACGCTCCGGATGGGCGTGCGATCGGAGGTCCACGGAAGGCTGCTTGATGGACGAACGCAATTATTTCCTGAGGTGAACCCGAGATGGCTTATTCCTTTACCGAGAAGAAGCGCATCCGCAAGAACTTCGGCAAGCAGCCGGGCATTCTGGACACGCCGTATCTGCTGGCCATTCAGCTCGACTCCTACCGCACGTTCCTGCAGGCCGAACGCGCCGAGGACGCGCGCGACCCCGTGGGTCTGCACGCCGCGTTCAAGAGTGTGTTCCCGATTACGAGCTATTCCGGAAACGCCTCTCTCGAGTACGTCAGCTATCGGCTCGGCGAGCCGGTGTTCGACGTCAAGGAGTGTCAGCTGCGCGGTCTCACGTACGCCGCGCCGCTGCGCGTCAAAGTGCGCCTGATCGTGCTCGACAAGGAGGCGCCCGGCGCTAAGAAGCCCGTCAAGGACGTGCGCGAACAAGAGGTCTATCTCGGCGAATTGCCGCTGATGACCGACAACGGCACATTCATCATCAACGGTACCGAGCGGGTCATCGTCTCGCAGTTGCATCGCTCCCCGGGCGTGTTCTTCGACCACGACCGCGGCAAGACTCACTCCTCGGGCAAGCTGCTGTTTTCCGCGCGCATCATTCCTTACCGTGGCTCCTGGCTCGATTTCGAATTCGATCCGAAGGACTGCCTGTTCGCGCGCATCGACCGCCGGCGCAAGCTGCCGGTCACGATCATCCTGCGTGCGCTCGGCATGAACGACGAGGAGATCCTCGCGACGTTCTTCGATACCAACACGTTCGACCTCAGCGCCGACGAAGTGGCGCTACAACTGGTGCCGCAGCGCCTGCGCGGTGAGACAGCCACGTTCGAGATTCGCATCGGCGAGAAGGTCATCGTCGAGGAAGGCCGGCGCATCACGGCCCGGCACGTGCGTCAGCTCGAGGAGGCCAAGGTCACCCGCCTGCGCGTCCCGCGTGAATACCTCTACGGCAAGGTTCTCTCCCACGACGCGGTCAACACCGAGACGGGCGAGATCATCGCCAAGGCCAACGAAGTGCTCACCGCTGCTTCCGTCGAGAAGCTCATCGAGGCGGGCATCAACTCGGTGCACACGCTGTACGTGAACGATCTCGATCGTGGCCCGTACATTTCGGACACCCTGCGCATCGACCCCACCAAGTCGCGTTTCGAGGCGCTGGTGGAAATCTACCGGATGATGCGCCCCGGTGAACCGCCGACTCGCGATGCTGCGGAGAACCTGTTCACCAATCTGTTCTTCAACGCCGAGCGTTACGATCTGTCGGCCGTCGGGCGCATGAAGTTCAATCGCCGGGTCAGTCGCGAGGCGATCGTGGGCCCCGGCATCCTGTACGACAATAAGTACTTCAGCGCCCGCACCGATGAGACCGCCAAACATCTGATCGAGGAGCAGGGCGAGACGTCGGACATCATCGACGTGCTGAAGGTCCTCATCGACATCAGAAACGGCAACGGCCAGGTCGATGACATCGATCACCTGGGCAACCGCCGCGTCAGAAGCGTCGGCGAGATGGCCGAAAACGCCTTCCGCGTGGGTCTCGTACGCGTCGAGCGCGCGGTGAAGGAGCGCCTGACGGTCGCGGAGACCGAGCCGCTGATGCCGCAGGAGCTGATCAACGCCAAGCCAGTGGCGGCAGCCGTGAAGGAGTTCTTCGGCTCCTCGCAGCTCTCGCAATTCATGGACCAGAACAATCCGCTCTCCGAGGTGACGCACAAGCGGCGCGTCTCGGCGCTCGGCCCGGGCGGTCTGACCCGCGAACGGGCCGGCTTCGAGGTGCGCGACGTGCACCCGACTCACTACGGCCGCGTCTGCCCGATCGAGACACCGGAAGGTCCGAACATCGGCCTGATCAACTCGCTTGCCGTGTACGCACGCACGAATCGGTACGGGTTCCTCGAGACGCCGTACCGGCGCGTGGAGAACGGCCGGGTGACCGACCAGATCGATTACCTCTCGGCGATCGAGGAAGGGAACTACGCCATTGCCCAGGCCAATGCCGGTCTGGGTGCGCATGGGGAGCTCAGCGACGAGTTGGTCTCGTGCCGCTTCCAGAATGAATTCACGCTCATGCCGCGCGAGCGGATCAACTACATGGACGTGAGCCCGAAGCAGACGGTCTCGGTGGCCGCCTCGCTCATCCCGTTCCTCGAGCACGACGATGCGAACCGTGCGTTGATGGGCTCGAACATGCAGCGCCAGGCGGTGCCGACGCTGCGTGCCGAGATGCCGTTCGTCGGCACCGGTATGGAGCGAGCGGTGGCGATCGACTCCGGGGTGACCGTAGTCGCCAGGCGCGGCGGCGTGGTCGATTCGGTCGACGCCTCGCGTATCGTGGTGCGGGTCAACGATGAGGAGACGACTGCCGGGGAGCCGGGCGTCGACATCTACAACCTGACCAAGTACACGCGCTCGAATCAGAACACCTGCATCAACCAGCGTCCGCTGGTCAATGGCGGTGACGTGATCGCGCGCGGTGACGTGCTGGCCGATGGGCCCTCGACTCACCTCGGGGAGCTCGCGCTCGGGCAGAACCTGCTGGTCGCGTTCATGCCGTGGAACGGCTATAACTTCGAGGATTCGATCCTCATTTCCGAGCGAGTGGTCCAGGAGGATCGGTTCACCACGATCCACATCGAGGAGCTGACCTGCGTCGCTCGCGACACCAAGCTCGGGCCCGAAGAGATCACCGCCGACATCCCGAACGTCGGCGATGCGGCGCTCGCCAAGCTCGATGAGGCCGGCATTGCCTACATCGGCGCGGAAGTGAAGGCCGGGGACATCCTGGTCGGCAAAGTCACCCCCAAGGGCGAGACGCAGCTGACTCCCGAAGAGAAGCTGCTGCGCGCGATCTTCGGCGAGAAGGCCTCCGACGTGAAGGATACCGGGCTGCGCGTGCCGCCGGGCATGGACGGTACCGTGATCGACGTTCGCGTGTTCACGCGCGACGGCGTCGAGAAGGACTCGCGGGCCCTCTCGATCGAGAAGGCCGAGATCGAGCGGGTCCGCAAGGACCTCGCCGATCAACAGCGCATTCTCGAGGACGATCTGTACCAGCGAGTGCGCGCCATGCTGATTGGCCAGAACGCCGCCGGCGGACCGAAGCGCCTGAAGGCCGGCACGGCCGTGAGCGCCGAGTACCTCGATGAGCTGCCGCGGCAGAACTGGTTCGAGATCCGCCTGCAGGACGAGGAGGCGAATTCGCAGCTCGAGCAGGCAGCCGAGCGGCTGCAGACCCAGCACAAGGCATTCGAGAAGCGTCTGGAGGACAAGAAGGCCAAGATCACCCAGGGCGATGATCTCGCCCCGGGCGTGCTCAAGATGGTCAAGGTCTACCTCGCCGTGAAGCGCCGCGTGCAACCGGGCGACAAGATGGCCGGCCGTCACGGCAACAAGGGCGTGATTTCCACCATCGTGCCGGTCGAGGACATGCCCTACCTCGAAGACGGTACGCCGGTCGACATCGTGCTGAACCCGCTCGGCGTGCCCTCGCGCATGAACGTGGGCCAGGTGCTCGAGACGCACCTCGGCTGGGCCGCCAAGGGACTCGGCCTGAAGATCGGGCGCATGCTCGAACGTCAGGCTGCAGAAGCCGATCTGCGCGGCTTCCTGAAGGAGGTCTACAACAAGACCGGCGGGCAGCCCGAGGACATCGACAGCCTCGGCAGCGATGACCTGAAACGCCTCGCGGGCAACCTTTCGCACGGCGTGCCGATGGCGACGCCGGTGTTCGACGGGGCGAGCGAGGCTGAAATCAAGCGCATGCTCGAGCTTGCGGACCTGCCGACCAGCGGCCAGATGTACCTATACGACGGCCGCACTGGCGAGCGCTTCGATCGTGCGGTGACGGTCGGCTACATGTACATGCTGAAGCTGAACCACCTGGTCGACGACAAGATGCATGCTCGGTCTACCGGCCCGTACAGCCTCGTCACCCAGCAGCCGCTCGGCGGCAAGGCTCAGTTCGGCGGACAGCGTTTCGGAGAAATGGAGGTCTGGGCACTCGAGGCCTACGGGGCGTCCTACACACTGCAGGAGATGCTGACGGTCAAATCCGACGATGTGAATGGTCGTACCAAAATGTACAAGAACATCGTGGACGGCAATCACCAGATGGACGCGGGCATGCCCGAGTCCTTCAATGTGCTCGTCAAGGAAATCCGCTCGCTCGGCATCAACATGGAGCTGGAGCAGGACTGATCACGGCGCGCCGTGAGGAGAACATGCGATGAAAGACCTTCTGAAGTTTTTCAAGACCAATGCTCCGGTTGAGCAGTTCGATTCGATCAAGATCGGATTGGCTTCCCCGGAGATGATCCGCGCCTGGTCGTACGGGGAAGTGAAAAAGCCCGAGACCATCAACTACCGTACGTTCAAACCAGAGCGTGACGGGTTGTTCTGCGCGAAGATTTTCGGGCCAGTCAAGGACTACGAGTGCTTGTGCGGAAAATACAAGCGCTTGAAGCACCGAGGCGTGGTCTGTGAGAAGTGCGGCGTCGAAGTTACGCAGGCCAAAGTGCGCCGCGAGCGCATGGGGCACATCGAGCTGGCGAGTCCCGTCGCGCACATCTGGTTCCTGAAGTCACTGCCGTCGCGCATCGGCCTGATGCTCGACATGACGCTGCGTGAGATCGAGCGCGTCCTGTATTTCGAGGCCTTCGTGGTGATCGATCCGGGCATGACGCCCTTGCAGCGCGGGCAGCTGCTGACCGACGAGATGTACCTCGAGGCGATCGAGGAGCACGGTGACGAGTTCGACGCGCGCATGGGCGCCGAGGCGGTCTACGAGCTGCTGCGTAGCATCGACCTCGCCTCCGAGCTCACCAAGGTGCGCGAGGAGATGCAGTCGACCTCTTCGGAGACGAAGCTCAAGCGCCTCTCCAAGCGCCTGAAGCTCATCGAGTCGTTCATCGAGTCCGGCAACAAGCCGGAGTGGATGGTGATGACTGTGTTGCCGGTGCTGCCGCCGGATCTGCGTCCGCTGGTGCCGCTCGACGGCGGCCGGTTCGCGACGTCCGATCTGAACGACTTGTATCGCCGCGTTATCAACCGCAACAACCGTCTGCGCCGCCTGCTCGAGCTCAACGCGCCCGACATCATCGTGCGCAACGAGAAGCGCATGCTGCAGGAGGCAGTGGACGCGCTGCTCGACAACGGCCGGCGCGGTCGGGCCATCACCGGCACGAACAAGCGGCCGTTGAAGTCGCTGGCCGACATGATCAAGGGCAAGCAGGGCCGCTTCCGTCAGAATCTGCTCGGCAAGCGTGTCGACTACTCGGGCCGCTCGGTCATCGTGGTCGGCCCGCAGCTGCGCCTGCACCAGTGCGGTCTGCCGAAGAAGATGGCGCTCGAGCTGTTCAAGCCGTTCATCTTCCAGAAGCTGCAACTGCGCGGGGAAGCCTCGACCATCAAGGCCGCCAAGCGCCTGGTGGAGCGCGAGGGGCCCGAGGTATGGGACATCCTCGAGGAAGTCATCCGCGAGCATCCAGTGCTGTTGAACCGAGCACCGACGCTGCACCGCCTGGGTATCCAGGCGTTCGAGCCGCAGCTGGTCGAGGGCAAGGCCATTCAGCTGCACCCGCTGGTGTGCACCGCGTTCAACGCGGACTTCGACGGCGACCAGATGGCCGTGCACGTGCCGCTGTCGCTCGAGGCGCAGCTCGAGGCGCGCGCCTTGATGATGGCCTCGAACAACATTCTCTCACCGGCCAACGGTGACCCGATCATCGTGCCGTCGCAGGATGTCGTGCTCGGGCTGTACTACATGACGCGCGAGCGCATTGGCGCGCGTGGCGAGGGCATGCTGTTCTGCGACGTGCACGAAGTGCATCGCGCCTACGAGAGTCGCTCGGTCGACCTGCAGGCCAAGGTGCGTGTGCGTATCAAGGAGCATGTAAACGGCAACGATCGGATCCGCGTGGTGGACACCACCGTGGGACGCGCGCTGCTGCTCGAGGTGCTGCCGAAGGGCATGTCCTTCGACCTGATCAATCAGGACATGACGAAGAAGGCCATCTCCGCCACCATCAATGCGAGCTATCGCACGCTCGGGCTGAAGGAAACCGTAATCTTCGCCGACCGGCTGATGTACACCGGCTTCCATTATGCGACCCGTGCGGCCGTGTCGTTCGGCATCGATGACATCGTGATCCCCGAGCAGAAGCCGAGGATCATCGCCAACGCCGACCGTGAGGTGAAGGAGATCCAGGATCAGTATGCCTCGGGTCTTGTCACCAACGGCGAGCGGTACAACAAGGTCGTGGATATCTGGTCGCGTGCCAATGATCAGGTGGCCAAGGCGATGATGGAGAAGCTCGGCAGCGATGAAGTTCGCGATGCCAAGGGCGCCATGGTTCGTCAGAAGTCCTTCAATTCGATCTTCATGATGGCCGACTCGGGCGCCCGCGGATCCGCGGCGCAGATTCGTCAGCTCGCCGGCATGCGCGGCCTGATGGCGAAGCCGGACGGATCGATCATCGAAACCCCGATCACGGCGAACTTCCGTGAAGGTCTGAACGTTCTGCAGTACTTCATCTCCACGCACGGCGCCCGCAAGGGTCTGGCCGACACGGCGCTGAAGACCGCGAACTCCGGATATCTCACCCGCCGTCTGGTCGACGTGGCGCAGGATCTGGTGGTCACCGAAGTCGATTGCGGAGCACCGCATGGCCTGACCATGACGCCGCTGGTCGAAGGCGGCGACGTGGTCGAGGCACTCGGGGAGCGCGTGCTAGGTCGCGTCCTGGCGGATGACGTGTTGAAGCCAGGGTCCGAGGACGTACTCATCGAGCGCGGTACGCTGCTCGATGAGTACCTGGTGCGTTATTTGGAGCAGGAAGGCGTCGACCAACTCAAGGTTCGCTCGCCCATCACCTGCAAGACTCGTTACGGCGTGTGCGCGCAGTGCTACGGGCGCGATCTGGCCCGCGGTCATCTCATTAGCATCGGCGAGGCGGTCGGCGTGATCGCCGCGCAGTCGATCGGCGAGCCGGGCACGCAGCTGACTATGCGTACCTTCCATATCGGTGGCGCGGCATCGCGGGCGGCGGCGGCCAGCAGTGTCGAGGTGCGCAACAAGGGCACCATCCGCTTCCACCGCTTGAAGACTGTGCAGCATGAGAAGGGCCACTTGGTGGCCGCCTCGCGCTCCGGAGAGATCGGCGTGGTCGATGATTTCGGCCGCGAGCGCGAGCGCTACAAGATTCCCTACGGTGCGACGATCACCGTCAAGGAAGGCCATCAGGTCGCTGCCGGGCAGGTGGTCGCGACGTGGGATCCGCATACTCACCCGGTGGTGACGGAAGTCGCCGGCTTCGTGCGGTTCCAGGACTTCGTCGATGGCCTCACCGTCACCACGCAGGTCGACGAGGTGACGGGTCTGTCGAGCACCGTGGTGCTCGATACCAAGCAGCGCGGTGGCAAGGATCTGCGCGCCACGATCAAGCTGGTCGACGCCAAGGGCAAGGAAGTGACTTTCGCCAACACCGAGATTCCGGCGGTGTATTCATTGCCGGCGGGTGCGCTGGTGGCGCTGGAGAATGGTGCGCGGGTATCGATCGGTGACGTCATCGCCCGCATCCCGCAGGAGTCCTCGAAGACTCGTGACATCACGGGCGGTCTGCCGCGCGTGGCGGATCTGTTCGAGGCGCGCAAGCCGAAGGATCAGGCGATTCTCGCGGAGAAGTCCGGCACCGTCAGCTTCGGGAAGGAGACCAAGGGCAAGCGCCGGCTGATCATCACCAGCGATGATGGTGACAAGTACGAGGAGCTGATTCCGAAGTGGCGGCAGCTCAACGTCTTCGAAGGCGAGACGGTCGAGCGCGGCGAGGTGATCGCCGACGGCGAGCCGAATCCGCACGACATCCTGCGACTGCAGGGCGTCGAGGCGCTGGCGAACTACTTGGTGCGCGAAATTCAGGACGTCTATCGCCTCCAGGGCGTGAAGATCAACGACAAACACATCGAGGTGATCATCCGCCAGATGCTGCGCAAGACCGAAGTGCAGTCCGCGGGCGATACCACGCTGCTGCGCGGCGAGCAGCTCGATCGTTCCCGTGCCCTCGACATCAACGATCGGGCCGAACGGGGTGGCAAGGAACTGGCGATGCTGCAGCCGGTATTGCTCGGCATCACCAAGGCGTCGCTGGCGACGGAGTCGTTCATCTCCGCCGCGTCGTTCCAGGAAACCACTCGCGTGCTGACCGAAGCGGCGGTGCGTGGCCTGGAGGACGATCTGCGCGGGTTGAAGGAAAACGTCATTGTCGGCCGACTCATACCGGCCGGGACGGGCTTCGCGACGCATGCCTCGCGGCGGCGCAATAACGAGGGAGTGGAGCGGCGCAGCTTTATGGAAGTCGGCGGCGGCATCCCGGAGCCCGATGACAGCAGCGCTGGTGAGGAGTCGGAAACTTCGGCCGGCTGATCCGGGCGGCTGAACGCACAGGGCCGGCGCAGGCGAGAGCTTGCGCCGGCCCTCTCGTTATGGGGGTGCCGAGTTCATCGGGGGACCCCGGTGCCGCCACCGTGGGGCCGCCGCCGGCGCGCGATGCGCCGGCCCCCTGCACTGGTCAAGGACCACAGCGTCTGGAAGATGAGCCATGCGCAGCCGGCGAACACGACGGCAAACAGCAGCGCCGGGGCCGAGAGACCGAAGGTGGGTACCCAGCTCGAAGCGGTCGCGCGCAGCAGGCTCGGATCGGGGTGAAGCGCCAGATACCACACCTGGTGATAAAGACTCCCGTGCAGCGCAGCGGCCTCCTCGCGCAGCTGCTGAACGGAGTGGACGAGCCGCTCGATCACGGCGCCCTCGGCATGGATGGGCGCGACTGGGCTTGCCAAGTGATAGGCGATCAGTTCGCGCAGGTGGCCGCCGAAGAACTGATCGGCGATTTTCTGCCAGGGCGCCAGATCGAGTTGAGCCTGATCGAGCCGCCCGCCGAGGCGCTGGCGATACTGCGCGAGGAACCCCGGCACCAGCCCACCGGTCACGATGGCGCAAACGAGCAGTAATCGGTCAATCAGTCCACGCACGATGAACATCGATTTGCCTCCTCGGCGTCGCGAGGGCGCCACGTCCACGGTGATGGTGCAGCCGCCGGAGTGCCCGCCATGCAAGCCGGTTGCGCACGATGTCGGTCGGGAGGGGCGAGCCGACGTCCGGCAGCGCACCCGGTGCGCGCCGAGCGTCTCGGGCAGGGTTCATACCGCGTCAGCGGCTTCCCCGCCCTGGGCGGATGCCGCGGTGGCGGACCAGATCATGTCCCAGGGCCACACGGCCAATTCCGCCGCCCCTGAACTGCTCAAGGGGTCCGCGGCGGCTACCGCTTCGGCTTCCGGCAGCGAATCGGCGCGGATGACGTAGGCGCCTCCGGACTGGTCCAGGAAGGGGCCGTGCGCGACGAGCAGTCCGCGGATTCGCAGCGCCTCGAGATAGGCACGATGCGGTGAGAGGACCTCCGCATCGAAATCCGGTGTGCGCAGCGCCAGTACAAAAAAATGCATCAGCGCGACTCCCTGGGTTGCCGAATTGCGCAGACTCTGGAGTGGGAGGCCGCGGTCGCACACGTAGCCGAACGGCAGGTGCGTCCTGCCGCGCCCGTACAGTGACCGAAACGCCCGTCCCACGGTGACCCGGACAGAGTCTACCGGGTCGCGGCACAGGGTGGCGAACGCCCGAGCCGCATCGATGCCTCCGCGACGCTGAATTCCAGTGCGGATGTCCGTCATTGCCTTGTCCCGGAGTCACTGCTATTCTTTATGTAAATGCGAATCAGTCGTATTTGTATCGCCCCAGCGCAGCCCTAATACGGTCACACCGGCGCCGGTCCGGGTACGACACAGGTCGTCCCGCGGTGCAGATCTGGTCCAGGTGAAGCTCGATGGATTCGACCGCTCGCAATCACGCCATTGGCCCGACTCGCGGAGCATTGTCCGGCTGGAAATTGTTTCTGGCGGTCATGGGGCCGGGACTCGTGGTCATGCTTGCCGATACCGACGTGGGCAGCATCATCACGGCGGCGCAGAGCGGCGTGCAGTGGGGCTACCGGCTGCTGCTGCTGCAACTGCTGCTGATTCCGGTGCTGTTCGTGGTCCAGGAGCTCACCGTGCGCCTCGGTATCTTCACCGGCCAGGGTCACGGCGAGCTGATCCGCAAGACCTTCGGTACCGGCTGGGCCTGGCTGTCGGTGTGCGGCCTCGGGGTGGCGACGCTCGGCGCCCTGGTCACGGAATTCTCCGGCGTCGCGGCCGTCGGGGAACTGTTCGGCGTCCCACGCCTGCTCAGCCTCGCGCTGACGGTCGCAGCGCTGCTGACGATCGTGCTCACCGGCAGTTACCGCCGCGTCGAGCGGGTGGCCATCGGACTTGGATTGTTCGAGTTCGCGTTCTTCTACATCGCCTGGCGGTCTCACCCCGAGGGGGGTGCGATGGCGAGCGGCCTGCTGCACATGCCGCTTGGAAGCCATGACTACCTGTACCTGGTGGCCGCCAACATCGGCGCGGTCATCATGCCGTGGATGATCTTCTACCAGCAGTCTGCGGTGGCGGACAAAAAACTCCAGCCCCACCATTACCGGCATGCTCGCCTCGATACGGCGATCGGCTCGGTCATCACCCAGGCGGTCATGGCGGCGATCCTGGTCGCTGCGGCCGCCACCATCGGGACTCTGCACTCGCACGCCAGTCTGAACTCGATCGGCGAGATCACCAAGCTGCTGGTGCCGTTCCTTGGCGTGGACGTCGGCCGGGTCGTGTTTGGACTCGGCACGATCGGTGCGGCGTTGGTGGCGGCGATCGTTGCCTCGCTGGCGAGCGCTTGGGGGTTCGGCGAGGTCACCGGCTACCGACACTCGCTCGAGCACCATCCGCTCGAGGCTCCATGGTTCTACGGCATTTACGCAGCAGCGGTGATTGGCGGGGCGGTGCTGGTGGATCTCGCCCCGAATCTCGTCGAGCTGAATATCGGCGTGGAAGTCATGAATGCCCTCATGCTGCCGCTGGTGCTGGGCTTTCTGGTGGCGCTCGCCTTCCGCGCGCTACCGCCGGAACATCGTCTCAAGGGCGTGTACGCCTGGGTGGTGGTGGCGATCGCGCTGCTCACCGCCGGGCTCGGCGTGTATGGCGGCATCACCGGCACCAGCTTCCTCTGAGCCGCGGCGGACTTGCGCGCCGCTTTCCGATGCCGCTTCGAGGGGGAGGCGCCGCTTCTCATGCCTGGTCAGGCGATGTATAGTGCCCGCATGCCCGAGCGTGAACCGACCCTGATGAGCGGTGTTCCGGAACTGGTGCTGCTGCGCCTGCTGGCGCAGCGCGAGATGTACGGCTATGACATCGCTCGCGCCCTGAAGCTGCTCAGCGACGAGGCGCTCAGTCTCGGCGAAGGCGTGTTGTATCCGGCCCTGCATGCGCTCGAGGCGCGCGGTCTGCTGCGCTCGCGGTCGCGGCAGGTGGAAGGCCGCCTGCGGATCTATTACCAGGCGACCCCCAAGGGCTGCAGGCGGCTCGAGCGGCTCACCGCGAACTGGCGCCGCATGAGCGAGGGTGTGGAGCGCATTCTGGGAGCACACCATGACTGAGGTGCGGTTCCGCGCGCTGCAGCGCGCACTGATCGGGCGCGGTGTCGCCACGCGGCACGCGCGGCGGGCGGCACTCGAACTGCAGTCGCACTACGAACAGCTGCGCGAGGAAGGGCTCGAGCGTGGCGCCGCATCGGCCGAGGCTGAACGCCGTGCGCACGACGCGCTGGGCGCCGACGGGGTGCTCATCGATCGCTACGCGGGACGCGAGGAGCTGAAGACCTGGTTGTGCCGCTGGCCGCTCCTGTGCATTGTCGGGCCGCTCGCGAGTTTCGTCGCCGCATGTGTCTCGCTCATGGCGCTGCTCGTGATGACGCTCAATGCGCTGCACCTGGCGGGGTATCACTACACGGTGCCGGCTCTGGCGGCCGCAGCGGTGAACTCCGCGTTCGAGGCGGCGATGTTGTGGGTGTTGCCGGTGGCCGTGGCGGGGCTGTTCGGCGTGCGGGCCAGCGGTCGCCCGATTCCGGTGGGCGCGCTGATCAGCGGTGTGCTGTTGGTGTGTCTCGCCGCCCGGCTGATGAATGTCGGGCTGATGCTGCCGGTCGCCGGGCACTCCGGCAGTGCGTCAATGGGCTTGCGGATCGCATCCTCGGCCATCGTGGGCGAACTGACGCCGGCCCTCATCACGACGGCGGTGGCGCTGACGCCTTACTTCATCCTGCGGCAGCGTTTGGTGTCGGTCTCCTTGCCGCACGGCTGAGCGGCGCGATGCGCGCCGTGCCGGCGCGCATCGCAGCGTCGCGTCACGGCCGCATTGGTACTGGCGCTGCATGCGGCCCTGATTGGTATCGTGTGGGCCCCGCATCCCCCGCCGCCTCGACGGCGCCTCCGTTCATTGGCCGTGCGGTTGGATCTGCGGTCCCTCGCCACTGCGCCACCTCGTTCCGTACGCAAACCTCGCGCGGCTGCGCGATCGCCGCCAGACCTCGATCGCGCTACGCCGAGGCGGCGTGCGTCGTGGCCCGCTCAGGCGCGTCTGCCCCCTGCAATCCGGTGGCTCGCCGCGCTGCGGCGTACGGCCCGAATCATCGACGCACGTCGCGCCGCACCCGTGGTGCCCAGCGGCTTTCCGCGCGCGGATCCTCTCCATCAGGCGCCGCCCCGGCGTTCCTGGGACGGATGGGACAGGGCCGCGACTCACCGCATCCGGATGCTGCGATCCGGCGGCCTCGCGGTCACACTCACCGATCATTGTGCGATCGATTTTGAGCCGCTCCCCATCATCGGGTGTGCCCTCGGCAAGGACTCGGTACCGGGGAATCTGTTCAAACACATGCGTCACCGATCCGCCGGCGGCCTGCCTTAAGGCCGCCCCGCCTTGACGAGCCAGAACAGACCCGTCTGCAGTACGAAGCTGCCGTCCACCTCGAGCGCGAGCGCGTCTTGTACCTCGCGCGGTGCTCCGCTCTGCAGGGTACGGATTGCAACGACAGAGGCCTCGGGAGTGCGCATGCGCTCCACCCAAGATCTGAACTCGATGCGCACGGGCCACTGGTGGTATTCGAGCTCCTCGAGCCCCGCTGGTGCGAGCAGTTCGCGCCATTCGCGCACGGAACGGTCGCGCACGTGGGACGGATCACGCAGCAACTCCATCGCTTGAAAGTGCGTATCCACGAGCGGGTCCTCCGGTGCGACGACATCGATGATGAGCGCGCGGCCGCCGGGCTCGAGCACTCGGCTCATGTCCAGCACCGCTGCGGCCAACCGCGTCCAGTGATGCGCGCTGTAGCGGGTACACACGAGCGCGAAGCTCTCCGGCGCGAAGGGCAGCGACTCGGCACTCCCGCAGCGCGTCTCGATCCGACTGAACCCGCGCGCCGCGGCGCCGCGCGTCACGGCCGCCAGCATGTTCGCCGACGGGTCGAGTGCCACGACGCGCCCGACGTGCGGGGCGATTGCAAAGGACAGATGGCCTGCACCACAGCCGACGTCGAGCCCCTGCTGCAAGCCGGCGCACTGTCCAAGGAGCCCGTGGACGTACTCCAGGTCGGGACCCGCAGCATGCACTGCGCTGTGCAGGTACGCCTCGGCGCGCGGATCGAACTGAGTGTGAACGGTCTGCTCGTGGGAACGCATGGATCATCTCCGCTGGGCGAGGAGGTCAGTATGCGCGCGCGCTATCCTGGTACAAGATGAACACTGATACTATTACCAAGACCACCCCGACCCAGGCGGTCCGCATGACTTCACACGCACAGCCGGGCGACTCCCGGCGGGCACTCGAGCCCTCCCTCGGCGTCTTTTTGCGTGCGCAGCGCGAGCGGCTGCGCCCCGAACAATTTCAATTCCCGAGTGGCCGGCGCAGAGCCCCGGGATTGCGCCGCGAGGAGGCCGCGCAGCTGTGCGGCATCAGCGTCACCTGGTACACGTGGATCGAGCAGGGGCGGGCGAAAGCGATCTCACACCAGACGTTGCACGCTATCGCCCGCGGGCTGCGCTTCTCGCGTGCCGAACGAGCCTACCTGTTTGAACTCAGCGGCCGGGCCGATCCTCTCTCGCGGCCCGAGCCACCCGATCCACGGCCGCTGCTGGCATTGGTGCGCGCCGTGCGCGCGCCGGCCTATGTGATCGATCGGCACTGGGACGCGGTGGCCTGGAACCGACCGGCCGCGCAATTGTTCATCGACTGGCTCGGCCGGCGCAGGGAGCGCAACCTGCTGCGCTACGTCTTCCTCGATGCGCGCGCGCCGCAGTTCATCCTTCAGTGGCCCGAGCGTGCCGAGCGTCTGGTGGCCGAGTATCGCGCCGACACGGCCGGGCGCGAGGATGATCCGGTGCACCTGGAGCTGGTGCGTACGCTGGCACAGGCAAGTGCGGTGTTTGCCGCCGCCTGGCGTTCCCAACAGGTCCTCGCGCGCGAGGGCGGGATACGGAATTTTCAGCATCCGCAGCGAGGACGCTGCCAATATGAACAGTACACGGTGCGGCCGGTGCTCGATCCGGCCCTGAAACTCACGGTGCTCGTCCCGCAGCCCTGAGTCCGGCGGCGGTTGCCTGGGCGCCCGGCTCATGCCAGCCTTGAACCTTCGCGTACTGTTCAGGAGGAGCGTGATGTCGAGCGATTGCGCAGCGCCCCGAGGGGCGCTTCCCACCCGGGCGCTGGGCAGGACGGGCATGGACATCACCCGCGTAGGCTTCGGCGCGTGGGCGGCCGGTGGTACCGAATGGGGGGCCGTGGATGATGCGGACTCGGTCCGTGCCATCCGTCACGCGCTCGAGTGCGGAATCAATTGGATCGACACCGCCCCGATTTACGGCTTCGGGCACTCTGAGGAGATCGTGCGGCGGGCGCTGCAGGGCATGGCCGCCTCCGATCGGCCCTATGTGTTCACCAAGTGTGGCCTGGTCTGGGACGAACAACGGCCCGCGGCACCCCCCCGGCGGGTAGGCGCGGCCGAGAGTCTGCGCCGCGAGCTCGATGCCTCGCTGCGCCGTCTGGGGGTCGAGCGCATCGACCTGTACCAGGTGCACCGCCCCGCGGATGACACCGCCCTCGAGGTGTACTGGGAGACGCTGCTGGCCTTTCAGCGGGCCGGCAAGATCCGCGCCGCGGCGCTCTCCAATCATTCGGTCGCGCAGCTCGAGCGTGCCGAGCGAATCGGGCACGTCGCGTCGCTCCAGCCGCCGTTCTCTGCGATCCGTCGCGAGGAGGCCGCCGAGATCGAGTGGTGCCGGACGCACGACACGGGGGTCATCGTGTACAGCCCGATGCAGGCCGGTCTGCTCACCGGCGCATTCACCGCCGAGCGTGCGCGGGCCCTACCGACCGACGACTGGCGCAGCCGCGATCCGCACTTTGCTGGTGCACCTCTGCAGCGCAACCTGGCATTCGTCGAGGCACTCAAACCGATCGCCGAGCGCCGCGGCGTGAGCTTGGGGGCGCTCGCGGTGGCGTGGGTGCTGGCCTGGCCGGGTGTCACCGGGGCCATCGTCGGGGCTCGCACTGCGCAGCAGGTTGACGGTTGGATCGGCGCGGCGACGCTGACGCTCAGCGGCGAGGAACTCGAGCAGATCGCTGTGGCGCTCGAGCGCACCGGCGCCGGCAGAGGAGCGGTTCGCCCGCACTGAGCCGCAGGGTTTCCCGGTCCCGGCCGGCCGCGCCCGCCGGGCAATGGCCGTGGGCTTGCGAGCGCGGCGCTTCAGAATTGACGGAGTGCGGACATGAAATGCATCCGATTCCATGAACACGGCGGGCCTGACGTGCTGCGCGCGGAGGACTGCGAAGTCACTCGGCCGGCGGCCGGTGAAGTCCAGGTGCGCCACACGGCGATCGGCCTGAACTACATCGACGTGTATGACCGCACGGGCCTGTATCCTGGCGAGCTGCCGGGCTGTCCGGGGCGTGAGGCCGCTGGCGTCATCACTGCGCTGGGTCGCAACGTGCACGGGTTCCGGGTCGGTGATCGCGTGGCGTACGTGCACTCCGCTCCCGGCGCTTACTGCGACGTGCGCAACCTTCCTGCTGCGCGCTTGGTCAAAATTCCCAAGGGTATCGCCGAGGAGCAGGCTGCGGCGCTGATGCTGAAGGGGCTGACCGCCCAGTTCCTGCTCCGCCGTACGCACCGCGTGCAGCGCGGGGAGGCGATCCTGGTGCATGCCGCCGCCGGCGGAGTCGGCCTGCTGCTCACCCAGTGGGCCAAGGCGCTCGGTGCTCAGGTCATCGGCGTCGTCGGCAGCGACGCGAAAGCCGAGCTGGCGCGCAAAAGCGGCTGCCGGCACGTGCTGCTCTCGGGGCGCGGTGCGCTCGCGCCAGAAGTCCGTCGCCTGACCCGAGGCGCCGGCGTCGCGGTGGTCTACGATTCGGTCGGGCGGGACACGTTCATGGATTCGCTCGATTGTCTCCGTCCGCTCGGTCTGATGGTGAGCTTCGGCAACGCCTCCGGGCCCGTGCCGCCGATCGCGCCGCTCGAGCTCAGCCGCCGCGGCTCGCTGTTCCTGACCCGCCCGACGTTGTTCCATTACATTGCCGGCCGCGAACCGCTCGATGCGGCCGCCCGCGAGCTGTTCGCGGCCGTCAAGAAGGGCGTGCTGCGGGTGCGGATCGGACAGCGGTATGCGCTCAGTGAGGCGGCGCAGGCGCATCGTGATTTGGAGGCGCGCCTTACGACAGGCTCGACGGTGTTGATTCCGTGACGCTGCTGCGGATGGACGGCACGCGCCAAGCCGATCGCCGTGGCGGTGAGGTCTCGTCCGGATCCAACCATGCGAGCGTTCGCGGCTCATCGGTTCCGTTGGCGGGCCGCTCGAGCGCGGCACGGAACTTAGCGCCGTAGCGTGGAATATGAGCGCGGCGCGCCGCGCGCTAAAACAGCGTCATGCAGCCTTGGAAATTCAGATCATCGGGATGGGGGAATACCGTCTCGATCGGAATGCCCGCCAATGCATGGACTGCGCCGGTGCGCTCAGTGAGCGGCTCGCTCAGGAGGTGCGGCGCGGTGCATCGCCCCGCCCAGTCACATGCGTGCGGCGACCGTGGCCCAGCGGTGTCGCAGCAAGCGAGCCTGCAGCCACTGCTTGACGCGCAGCGCATCGGCGGTGCGAGTGTACTTGCCCCACGAATGCATCAGCACCATGACGATGTCGTGGTGGTCGATGTACGTATCGAGCACCAGGCACTGTCCGGCCGGATCGGTAAACCCGGTCTTTTGCACCACGATGTGCCACCAGCGGTCCCGGACCAGCGGGTCGGTCGGGTAGTACGGCAGCCGCCAGCGTCCGTCGCGAATCGTGTAGCCCGGGCTCGTCGAGTAGCGGCGAATGACCGGGTTGTGCGCAGCCGCCAGCACGAGCTTGGCCAGATCCCCGGGCGTGGAGACGTTCTGTGCCGACAGGCCAGTGGGCTCGATGAAGTGAGTATGGGTCATGCCGAGGGCGCGCGCCTTGGCGTTCATCGCCCGCACGCAGGCGTGTAATCCGCCCGGGTAATTGTTACACAGCGTCCGCGCGGCGCGGTTCTCCGAGGACATCAGCGCCAGGTGGAACAGCTGCGCGCGCGTGAGCCAGATGCCGATCGGCAGATGTGAGTACGGCGTCCAATCCGCGCGGGTCACCTGCAGGCGTTGCGCGAGTGGTTGGTGCGCGTCGGCCACGACCAGCGTGGTCATGAGCTTGGTGATCGAGGCGATGGGCGTGACGCCGGCGGGCCGCTTCGCATAGAGAACCCGCGCCCGAGTCGCGTCGTACACCAGCGCTTCCTGTGAGCGTACGTAGGGGTGACTTACGCGCCGCGGACGATGCCGAATGTAGCGATGGCGTACGACGTGATGCACGACGTGCCGCGGAGCGGCGGCTGCGAACGCACTCGAACCGAGGCTGCCGATGAGAAAGCTGATCAAGATCAGAGCGAGCAGTCCAGAGCCGCGTGTGCTCATCGGGTGTTCTCGGTGGTTACGCTGGTGCGGAAGTCGTCCGGTGTGCGCTGCGGGTCGGCGCGGACGCCGCATTGTGGCGCCCGAGGAACCTGCAGTTGCATCGCGGACGCATCATGCCATGACATTTAACAGTGCGGCAGAGATTCACGAACAAAAATCACTTGGGGCGCCTGCGCCGTGCGCCGGTTAGTGATGGCGCAGACGCACCAGCACGTACGCCGTGCCGAGCAGCGCCGCGAGCAGCACCCAAGCCCAGGGGTTGGCGAAGTTGAACAGGTACCCGCCGCCGAGCGGCTTCGGAACGAGCAGCGAGCGGTTGCGCCGGTTGACGTAGAACGGTCCGTACCAGCGGCCCTCATCGGGCGGTGCGCCTTGCTGCCGAACCGCCGGCAGGCCGTGCTGAGCTCGGTACATGCGGATCCCGGAGCGCACGAGGGCGACGCCTCCGGTGATCAAAGTGGCGGCAAACAGCACGGTCCACACCCGAAACAGTTCAAGTGGCAGTGGCAGCAGGCTGAATGCCGGCCAGAAGGCCACGAACCACGCTGAGGCGACGATCAGCAGCGCGGTCTGGCGGCGGAACAGGCGCTCGGCGGCAATCCAGGCGGGTGAGGCCTGCGGCGGCTGTTGCAGCATCAGCCAAGCGAGTGCGATGAAGGCCAGGCAGATCGCCCCCATCGTGCCCATGACCGACAGCACCGCCGAGGCGGAACGGCGCACCCAGAAGTCCGGAACTCCCATGGCGAGGTTCCAGCGGATCGGAATCATCGGCGGCAGATGCGACCAGCGCAGCAGGACCCAGGCGCCGAGTCCGGTCAGCCAGATCAGCGGAATCAGCGCGGTCAGCCAGCCGCCCGGCAGGCGCAGCGCGGGCGGACGGTTCGGAGGAGATGCGGGTCCGGACATCGGCTCGGGTATGCGTCGTTCTGGAATGTTATGGCCGCGAATCATACGCCATCGGCACGGCGCCCCGCAGCGCCGCAGACGATGGCCTCAGCGGGTCTGCGGATGAAGCCTGCCGCGCAGCGCAGCGGCCCCGAGCAGCAGGCCGAGCGCCACGCCGCCCCAGGCGATGAGGACGGGCGCCACGGGTCCTAAATGCGCCCGCAGCCACGGCATCGCGACGACCGTGACCGCCCCGGCCGCAAAGGCGGCCCCGAGCAGCGTGCCGAGGGTCGTGCGGCGGATCCGCACGAAATCTGCCCGCAGCGTGGCGAGCTGCTCGCGGTGCTCGTCCTGCAATCGCACCCGGACCTGCGCCACGTCGGTGTGTTCGAGCCGCTGGCGGGCGGCGTGGAGCTCAGCGCGGAAGCGCTGCGGCAGCCTCGGTGGCCCCAAGGCCTGCGCGAGCGCCGCATCGAGCGCCCGGTCGAGCTCCAAGTCGATGCCGTGCTCACTCATGGGGTCATCTCCTGCCAGTAGGATGGATCGGCGAGCCCGCGCCGTTCAAGCAGGACCGCGAGCGCCGCGCGGGCCCGAAACAGTCCTGTTTTCACCGTACCCTCGGGGCAGCCGAGCATCAGCGCCACGTCGCTGACCGAACGGTCCTCGAAATAGTACAGGCGCAGCAGCTGCCGCGGGCGCTCTGGCAGCAGTTCCACCAGATCACGCAACTGCTGGCCGCGGCCGTCGCAGGGGTCTGGCGGTTGCGCGTCGGCGGCCGGCTCGAGCGCACTCTCGTTCTCCTGTGCCTCGTCCAGGGAGTCGAAAGTACGGCGGCGGGCGAGCGCGCTGAGGCAGCGGTTGCGGGTAATGGCGTAAATCCAGCTCGAGAGCCCGGCGCGTCCGTCGTAGCGCTCGAGCGCATGCCAGACCCGCAGCAAGCTCTCCTGAGCGGCGTCCTGCGCGTCGGTCCGCTTCCCGAGCAGCGCGCAGCACAGCCGGAAGACCTTCTGCTCATAGTCCTCGAGCACGCGCGCGAACGCCTGCTCGCGCGCCCCGCGGCGCAGCAGGTCCAGCACTTCCGCATCGGATGTCTCGGGCCGTCCGAGCGCAGTGTTCAAGCATTCCCTCCGTCGTGCAATACCCGCTCACGGTCGGTTCGGTTTCATTTTTCGTGCTCGAGGGATGAAACCATATGCCCGGCCCGAGGGTATCAAGTGCGCCCGATCACATTGTCCAGGGAGTTACCGCTCATGTCTCTGTCCGACACGCTGGTCTCGATGCTCAGCATGGCCATTCCCATCGTGGCGATCCTGGGTGCCTTCACCGTGGCGATCGTCAGCACGTACATCCACTACCGCCGCCAGCGCGAGCTGCTGCAGCTGCAGCATGCCGAGCGCATGGCGGCCTTGGAGAAAGGCATCGAGCTGCCACCGCTGTCACCGCAACTCCTGGGGGCGGGCTGGGGCTGCTCGTGCCGTAGGGGCCGCAGCAGCGGGATCGTGACGCTGCTGGTCGGTGTGGCGCTCACCTTTGCGCTGTGGACCAACGGTGGTGGCTGGTGGGGACTCATCGTCGTGGCGGTCGGGCTCGGAAAGGTCATCGAGACCGCGCTTGGGCTGCGCGCCACGCAACGCCGAGGAGCGGCCAACCCGCCTGGATTCCCATCCGATCCAGGCCCGGGGCCGGGTCCAAGCGAGCCGCGCTAGGGGCTCTCTCCCTGCGTGCGGGCTATCGGCCTGCGTGCGGGGACATGCGGCTGGTGAGGCTGCGCGCCAGCACCAGCAGGATGATGATGGCGCAAAGGCCGATCAGCTCGGTGGCCGCAAAGCTGTTGGCATAGAGTTTGACGAGCAGCTCGCGCAGCGCAAATACGACAGTGACGTCGAGCAGCTGCGTCAGGCGTACGTGCCGAGTCTTGACGTAGCTGGTGAATGTGTCGAACAGCTCGATGAGCACGAAGACATCGAGCACGGTGACGATCAAGTTGCGGAAATCCTCCGCATTCACGGCGTTCGACTTGATGTTCGGAATCAAGTGCCACACGTTCATGACGACGTCGACGAAGGCGAACCCCATGACGACGATCATGATCAGCACCAAGCCGATGACGATGACGTCGATGGCCCGATCGTACATCCGCAA
The DNA here is from genome assembly GCA_049964755.1 of Steroidobacteraceae bacterium. GTDB lineage: Bacteria > Pseudomonadota > Gammaproteobacteria > Steroidobacterales > Steroidobacteraceae > 13-2-20CM-66-19. The sequence goes on from JBMFWZ010000034.1 coordinate 24,870, forward strand.
AATCAGGTCTCTCATGGGCCGCTGCTGCCGGTGCTTCAGGTCACGCTCGGTTCGCGCCCGCCTAATTTATCATCCGGGCGGCCTCGCTCGGGGTCTGTCCACGCTCGGGGACGAGCCTGCCCAACGGCTCCGCCGGCGCTCGCCCTCGAAGGGGGATGCCGGGCGGGCGCGGGGTGCCCGCGGCGCTCAAAAGGGGGCCGGATGGACCGCAGTGGACTGAATTTCGGGTTTTCGGGCACCCCGAGGCGCTTTTCGGCCGTCGCCCCGTTGACACTCCGTTCCCCCCTCCCTAGAATCGCCGGCCTTTCTCGGGTCGGCCCGACTGCGCACCGGCCCCGGAAATAGCGACACCCAGACCCCGGGCCAAATCCTCGCGAGTGCGTTTAAAGGACGTGCAGTGCGCAGGCGGCCCGGTTTTCGTCCGGCCGCTCACCGCACGGGCGCACCCTTTGAAGACTCCAGGGGCGCGATCCGCGCTCGAACGCAGGATCTTGGAGACAGTATGGCGACCACGGGTCAGCTCATCCGGCAACCGCGCCGAACGAGAACAGAGAAAACCAAGGTGCCCGCGCTGGGGGCTTCTCCCCAGAAGCGAGGCGTCTGCACGCGCGTGTACACCACCACGCCGAAGAAGCCGAATTCCGCGCTGCGGAAGGTCTGCCGCGTACGCCTGACGAACGGCTACGAGGTCACCAGCTACATCGGCGGGGAAGGCCACAACCTGCAGGAGCACTCGGTGGTGCTGATCCGCGGCGGCCGCGTCAAGGATCTGCCGGGTGTGCGCTACCACACCGTCCGCGGCACCCTCGACTGCGCCGGCGTCGGCGAACGCAAGCAGGGCCGCTCAAAATACGGCGCTAAGCGCCCGAAGAAGTAAGGAGGATACGGTATGTCCCGCCGAGCCCAAGCTCCGGTCCGCACCATCCTGCCGGACCCGAAATTCCACAGCGATATGCTGGCCAAGTTCATGAACGTCGTCATGAAAGACGGCAAGAAGTCCGCGGCTGAGCACATCATCTACGGCGCCATCGACCGCATTGCCGAGAAGACCGGCAAGCAGGGCCAGGAGGCCATCGACGTGCTGTCGGCAGCCCTCGACAACGTCAAGCCCGTGGTCGAGGTCAAGTCGCGTCGCGTCGGCGGCGCCACGTACCAGGTGCCTGTCGAGGTGCGAGCCACTCGCCGCCAGACGCTCGCCATGCGTTGGGTCATCGAAGCGGCCCGCGCGCGCAGCGAGAAGTCCATGGCGCATCGCCTGGCACACGAACTGATGGATGCCGCCGAGAATCGCGGCGCCGCCGTGCGCAAGCGCGAAGATACGCACCGCATGGCGGAGGCCAACAAGGCCTTCGCGCACTACCGCTGGTAGGCGGCGACGCATGGGCCGGGTACTGACCTAGAGGACCGAGGACAGCGGATCGTGGCACGCGCAACGCCCATTGAGCGTTATCGGAACATCGGCATCTCTGCCCACATCGACGCGGGCAAGACGACGACGACCGAGCGTATCCTGTTCTACACGGGCGTCTCGCACAAAATCGGCGAGGTCCATGACGGCGCGGCCGTGATGGACTACATGGAGCAGGAACAAGAGCGCGGCATCACGATCACCTCGGCGGCGACGACGTGCTTTTGGAAGGGCATGGACGGCAGCCACCCCGAGCACCGCATCAACATCATCGATACCCCGGGGCACGTCGATTTCACCATCGAGGTGGAACGCAGCCTGCGTGTGCTCGACTCGGCGGTCGCGCTGTTCGATTCGGTGGCCGGCGTGCAGCCGCAGTCCGAGACGGTGTGGCGGCAGATGAACAAGTATGCCGTGCCGCGGATCGCGTTCGTCAACAAGATGGATCGCGCCGGCGCGAACTTCCTGCGCGTGGTGGACATGATCCGCCAGCGTCTGCGCGCCAATCCGGTGGCCATCCAGCTGCCGATCGGCGCCGAGGACCATTTCGAGGGCGTGATCGATCTGATCCGCATGCAAGCGATCTACTGGGACATGGAAACCCAGGGAACGCGCTTCGAGTACCGCGACATCCCTGCCGACCTCATGGCACAGGCCGAGGAGTACCGCGGCAAGATGATCGAGGCGGCCGCCGAAGCCAATGATGCGCTGATGGACAAGTACCTCGAAGGCCAGGCGCTCAGTGTCGAGGACATTCACGCCGGTCTGCGCGCGCGCTCGTTGCGCAACGAAGTCGTGCTGTGCATGTGCGGCTCGGCGTTCAAGAACAAAGGCGTGCAGGCGCTGCTCGACGCGATCATCGAATTCATGCCCTCCCCGGTCGAAATGCCCGCCATCAAGGGCATCGACGCTCGCGGGGAACCGGCGACCCGCAAGGCCAGCGACGAGGAGCCCTTCGCGGCGCTGGCCTTCAAGATCCTGAACGATCCGTTCGTTGGCAACCTGACCTTCTTTCGCGTGTACTCGGGCGTGTTGAACTCCGGGGATACCGTGTACGTGCCGACCAAGGACCGCAAGGAGCGTGTCGGCCGGCTGCTGCAAATGCATGCGAGCGACCGCACCGAGATCAAGGAAGTGCGCGCCGGGGACATCGCCTCGGCGGTCGGCTTGAAGGACGTGATCACGGGGGACACCCTGTGCGATCTCGACAAGGCGATCACGCTGGAGAAGATGGAATTCCCCGAGCCGGTGATTTCCGTAGCGGTGGAACCGAAGACCAAGGCGGACCAGGAAAAGATGGGTCTCGCCCTGCAGCGTCTCGCCAAAGAAGATCCCTCCTTCCGAGTCAGCACCGACCAGGAGTCGGGCCAGACCCTCATCGCGGGCATGGGCGAGCTGCATCTGGAAATCATCGTCGATCGCATGAAGCGCGAGTTCAAGGTCGAGGCCAACGTGGGCAAGCCCCAGGTGGCCTACCGTGAAACCATCCGCGCCGCGGTCGAACAGGAAGGCAAGTTCGTGCGCCAATCCGGCGGCCGCGGCCAGTACGGCCACGTCTGGCTGAAGGTCGAGCCGAACGACACCGGCAAGGGGTACGAATTCGTCAACGGCATCGTTGGTGGCGCCATTCCGCGTGAGTTCATTCCTGCCGTCGACAAGGGCATCCAGGAAGCCTGTCAGACGGGCGTCATCGCCGGCTATCCGGTGGTCGACGTCAAGATCACGCTGTTCGACGGCTCCTATCACGACGTCGACTCGAATGAGATGGCGTTCAAGATCGCCGGCTCCATGGGGTTCAAGGAAGGCTTCCGGCGCGCTCGGCCGGTGTTGCTTGAGCCGATCATGAAGGTGGAAGTGGTGACGCCGGAGGAATACTCCGGAGACGTGATCGGCGATCTCAATCGCCGTCGCGGACAAATCATGGGGATGGATGACTCGCCAGCGGGCAAGGCCATTACGGCCGAAGTGCCGCTGTCGGAAATGTTTGGCTACGCGACCACCGTGCGCTCGATGAGCCAGGGTCGCGCGACTTTCACGATGGAATTCGCCAAGTACCTCGAAGTGCCGCCGAATATCGCCGACGGCATCATCAAGAATTAAGGTTTATTTAGGTAAGCAGTCATGTCCAAAGAGAAATTCGAGCGCAGCAAGCCGCACGTGAACGTGGGGACGATCGGGCACGTAGACCACGGGAAGACGACGCTGACGGCGGCGCTGACGAAGGTGATGGCCGAGACGAACGGCGGGTCGTACATGGCGTATGACCAGATTGACAAGGCGCCGGAGGAGAAGGCGCGCGG
>JBMFWZ010000035.1:0-27254 GCA_049964755.1 Steroidobacteraceae bacterium
TGGTCGCGAAGCAGCGGGCGTGTGCATCCGCCTGTATGCCGAGGAGGACTTTGCCGCGCGCGAGCCGTACACGGCCCCGGAGGTGCTGCGCACCAACCTCGCCAGCGTGATCCTGCGCATGGCGAGCCTGGAGCTCGGTGAGCCGCAGGACTTTCCGTTCCTCGATCCGCCCGAGGGGCGACTGATCAGCGACGGCGTGCGGCTGCTGGAGGAGCTGCAGGCGATGGACTGCGGGCGCGTGACGGCGCTCGGACACCAGATCGCCGCCCTCCCGCTCGATCCGCGGCTCGGGCGGATGCTGCTCGCGGCCGCGCAGCTCGGCTGCCTCGCCGAGATGCTGATCATCGCCGCATTCCTCGAGACACAGGACCCGCGCGAACGGCCGGCGGATCAGCAGCAACAGGCCGCAGAGAAACATGCGCTGTTCGCCGACCCCCGCTCGGACTTCCTCACCGTGCTGAACCTGTGGCGCGCCTACGGCGAGCAGAGCGCAGAGCGCACCAGCAGCCAGCTGCGCAAGTGGTGCCGAGAGCACTTCCTGTCCTTCCTGCGCATGCGCGAGTGGCAGGAGCTGCACCAACAGCTCGCCCGCAGCGCGCGCGAACTCGGACTGCGCACCAATCTGATCGCGGCGGCCTACGCCGAGCTTCACCAGGGGATTCTCACCGGTTTTCTCGGCTCGATCGGCACGCTGAACGAGCGGCGTGAGTACGACGGGCCGCGCGGGATTCGCTTTGCCATCGCGCGCGGAACGCCGCTCGCCTCCCGGTCGCCGAAGTGGATCGTCGCGGCGAGTTTGCTCGAGACGACGCGCCTCTACGCCCGCATGGTGGCGGCCGTCGAGCCGGCCTGGATCGAGCGCGCGGCCACCCATCTGCTGAAGCGCAGCTACAGCGAGCCGCACTGGGTCGAGCGGCGCGGGATCGTCGGGGCGTTCGAGACCGTCACGCTCTACGGGCTGCAGCTGGCGAACCGGCGCCGAGTCGACTACGGACGCATCGCGCCTCGGGAGGCACGCGACATCTTCATCCGCGAGGCGCTTCTCGATCCCGAGGACGGCCCGCCACGCACCCTCGCGAACGCGCCGTTCCTGGCCGCCAACCGCGCGGTGCGCGCCGAGCTCGAGCGGTTGGAGGCGAAAATCCGCCGCCGCGACATCGTGGCCGACGAGGAGCAGCAGGTCGAGTTCTACCGCGAGCGCATCCCGCCCGAGGTCAATTCGCTGGCGAGCTTCACGCGCTGGTGGCGCCACATGCAGCCGCGCGAGCCGCAGCGGCTCACCATGTCGCGCGCCGGTCTGATGCTGCGCACGCCGCAGGAGATCGACGCGCGGCGCTTTCCCGATGCGTTGCGCGTCGGCGGTAACCGCCTGGCGCTCTTGTACCGCTTCGAGCCCGGTGAGGCCGATGATGGGCTCACCTTGCTCGTACCCGATGTGCTGCTCGAGCGCCTCGATGCGGATCGGCTCGCCTGGCTGGTCCCGGGCTGGCGCCTGGAGAAGGTGGTCACGGTGCTGCGCGAGCTGCCGAAGGGCCAACGCAAGCAGCTGGTGCCCGTCCCGGAGCACGCCCGTCAGGCGCTCGAGGAACTTGCGGTGAGCGAGACGGATGACGTCGATGCCTGGCCGGGGTTCTACGGCGCGCTCGCGCCGTGGATCGCACGGCGCACGGCCACCTCGCTCACGGCGGCGGAGCTCGCGCAGTTGCCGCTGCCGCCGCACCTGCGCCTGAACATCCGCGTCGTGGATGCTGACGATGCGGTGCTCGCCGAGGGCCGGGATCTTGCGGGGCTGAAGCGAACGCTGCGCGCCGGCGGGTCCCTGCCGGCGTTCGGCGCCACGAGTGTGCAGAGCACGCACCGGCAGTGGGACTTCGGTGAGGTGCCCGAAACTCGCGCCGTCAATCGCAATGGGCTGCAGCTGGTGATCTACCCGACGCTGCGCGATCTGGGCCAGGCAGTGGCGCTCGCCGAAGCCCGCGATGCGAGCGGCGCGCAGGCTCTGCTGCGCGCCGCGGTGACCCGGTTGGCACTGCTCGCCCTCGGGCAGCAGGCGCGCTTCTGGGCCAAACGGCTCGCCGAGGAACGCGAACTGATCCTCGCGAGCACCGCGCTCGGGCTCGCCGGACCACTGGCCGATCTGGCCGTGCAGCGCATCTTCGCGGAGTGTTTCGCGCCGCAGGATGCGCCCTTGCCGCGCACGCGCGCGGCGTTCGAGCAGACCTTGCAGCGCGGGCGCTCGCAGCTCGAGCCGACCGGTGAGCGCATCATCGCCACGCTACGCACGGTGTGTAACGAGGCGCGGCAGGTGCGCGCGGCGCTCGGCGGATTGCGAACCCACGCGCGCGCGGCAGCAGCGGATCTCGAGGTGCAGCTCGCGCAGCTGCTGGCGCCGCAGTTCGTCACCGCGATGCCCGATCCGTGGTTCAGCCACCTGCCGCGCTACCTCAAGGCGGCCGCCCGGCGCGTGGCGCGGCTGCCCGCCGATGCGCACCGCGATGCGCAGCTCACCGCGCGCATCGCGCCATTCGTCATCGCCTGGCAGGAGTTGCGTGCCGCACAGCCGGAGGATGCCCAGCGGCCGCAACTCGAACGGTTGCGCTGGATGATCGAGGAGCTGCGCGTGTCATTGTTCGCGCAGGAGCTGCGCACGGCGGTGCCGGTGTCGGAGCGGCGCCTGGCCGAGCAGCTCGAGCAGGCGCGAGCCGAGGCGAGAGCGCAGCCGGGATAGGATCAGGGCGAGCCGGCCGCAGCGCCTCAGCAGCGGTCCGTCACGGCAGGTGTTCGCGCGCCAGGTATTCCGCGCTCTGCATCTCGATGAGCCGGCTCGCGGTGCGCTGGAACTCGAAGCGCAAACGCTCGCCGCGGTACAGATCCTCGGGCGCGGCGGCCGCGGAGACCACGAGTTTGACGTTGTGGTCGTAGAGTTCATCGACGAGTGCGATGAAGCGTCGCGTTTCATCGTGGCGGCTCTCATCCAGCTGGGGCACCTGCTCGAGCAGCACCGCCGGGTACAGGCGCGCGATCTCGATGTAGTCCTCCGGACTGCGCGGTCCGGCGCAGAGCGCCTCGAAGCCGAACCACACCGCGCCGTCGCTTTGACGCACCACTGGGATGGCGCGCTCGTTGATCTCGAGCGGCGTCTCGGTCCAGTCGGCGTGTTGTGCGAGTTCCGCAAACAGCGCACTGAGTCGCGCGGCGGTCTCGGCCGCACCGCTCGGTAGATAGGTGCCCGCCTGGGTGAGCCGGCGCAGCCGGTAGTCGCTGCCGCCATCGACCGACACAACGTCGGTGTGCCGCTCGAGCAGCGCGATCGCCGGCAGGAAGCGCTGGCGCTGCAGTCCGTCACGGTACAGCTGCGCCGGCGGACTATTGGAGGTCGCCACCAGCGTGACGCCGCGTCTGAAGAGGCCCTGGAACAGTCCGCCGAGGATCATCGCATCGGCGATGTCGCTCACGAACAGCTCATCGAAGCACAGCACGCGCGTGTCGGTGGCGATCCGCTCGGCGAGCACCTCGAGCGGTGAAGCGTGCTCGCCGAGGCGCTTGAGCTCCGTGTGCACCTCGTGCATGAAGCGGTGGAAGTGCCGGCGGCGTCGTTCGGGAAACGGCAGGCTCTGAAAGAACAGGTCCATCAGCCAGGTCTTGCCGCGGCCGACCGGCCCCCACAGGTAGAGGCCGCGCGGCGCGGCGGCGGCGCGGTGCGTCAGTCGCTGCAGCACGCGCCGCGCGAGCGACTCCGGTGCGGCGCGCGCGCCGATCAGCCGCGCGCGCAGGCTCTCCAGGCGCGCTAGCACGGCGAGCTGCGCCGGGTCGGGCCGGTAGCCGCGGGTTCCCAGTTGCTGCGTGTAGAGCTCGCGCAGCGTCGAGGCGGCCGGCTGATCCATGAGCGCTGCGCCCTCAGCCGCCGAGTTCGGGCAGGTTGCGGAAATGCTCGAGTGCCTCGGGGTTGGCGAGTGCCTCGATGTTGAGCACGGGTCTGCCGTGGATGACCTCTCGCACCGCGAGCTCGGTCAGCTTGCCGGAGCGGGTTCTGGGGATGTCGGGGACGGCGATGATCTTGGCGGGCACGTGGCGCGGCGTGGTGCTGGTGCGGATGGCGGTGCGAATACGGTCTTTGAGGGTCTTGTCGAGGCCGATGTTCTCTTGCAGGCGCACGAAGAGGATCACGCGCACATCCCCCTGCCAGTCCTGGCCGACGGCGATGGCCTCGACAATCTCCGGCAAACTCTCGACGGCGGAGTAGATCTCGGCGGTGCCGATGCGTACGCCGCCCGGGTTCAGCACGGCGTCGGAGCGGCCGTAGATGATGACGCCGTCGTGTTCGGTGAGTTCGGCGTAATCGCCGTGGTGCCACACGCCGGGAAAGCGCTCGAAGTAGGCAGCGCGGTACTTCATCCCCTCCGGGTCGTTCCAGAAGGCCACCGGCATGGATGGAAACGGGGCGGTGCAAACCAGTTCGCCGCGTTCGGCGCGCACGGGCCGTCCAGCCGCGTCGAAGATCTCCACGCGCAAGCCCAGGCTGCGGCACTGCAGCTCGCCGCGGTAGACCGGCAGGGTCGGGCAGCCGAGGGCGAAACACGAGACGATGTCGGTGCCGCCGGAGATCGAGGCGAGTTGCAGATCGGACTTGATGGCGCGGTAGACGAACTCGAAGCCCTCTGGCAGCAGCGGCGAGCCGGTCGAGAGGATCGAGCGCAGTGCGCCCAAATCGACCGTGCGGGCCGGGGTATAGCCGTTTTTCTCCAGCGCCGAGAGGTATTTGGCGCTGGTGCCGAAGACGGTGATGCGCTCCCGCTCGGCCAGGCGCCACAGCACCCCGGGGTCGGGGTGAAAGGGGTTGCCGTCGTAGAGGATGAGCGTCGCGCCGGTGGCGAGGGCGCTCGCCAGCCAGTTCCACATCATCCACCCGCAGGTGGTGTAGTAGAAGATCCGGTCGGCGCGCTGCAGGTCCACGTGCAGCAGATGCTCCTTCTGGTGTTGCAGGAGCGTACCGCCGGCCCCGTGTACGATGCACTTCGGCACTCCGGTGGTGCCGGAGGAAAACAGGATGTAGAGCGGATGGTTGAACGGCAGGGTCGTGAAGCGCAGCGGCGCGCCACGTGTGCCGAAGTGCTCCCAGAGCGTGGCGCGCGCCGCGGTGTCCCCGAGCCGCTCGAGTGCCGGTGCGCTACTGACGTACGGGATGACGATGAGTCGCTCAAGGCTCGGCAGCTGTCGGGCGGCCTCCCCGATCGGGCCGAGCGAGTCGAGGGTCTTGCCCGTGTAGAAATATCCGTCGGCCGTGAACAGCACCTTCGGGGCGATTTGCCCGAACCGATCGAGCAGACCGTGCACGCCGAAGTCCGGCGAGCAGGACGACCAGATCGCCCCGAGGCTCGCCGTGGCCAGCATGGCGATGAGCGTCTGGGGCAGGTTCGGCAGGTAGCCGGCGACCCGATCACCCGGACCGACGCCCGCATCGCGCAATCCCGCGGCGATGCGCGCGACCTCCTCGGCGAGCTGGCGGTAGGTCAGGCGTTGCTCGGTGCCGCGCTCGTTGCTGAAGGTGATCGCGGCGTGCTCGTCGCGGTAGCGCAGCAGGTTCTCCGCGAAGTTCAGGCGGGCCGCGGGGAAGAACCGCGCGCCGGGCATTCGCTCGGGCTGCTCGATCGCTGGGCCCTCGCCCCACTCGGCGCGCACGTCGGCGAAGTTCGCCAGCTCGCTCCAGAACGCACCGGGCTCATTCACCGACCAGGCGTACAGGTGCGCAAAGCCCTCGATCGCAAGACCACGCCGCGCATTCACCCGCGCGATGAAACGCGTCACGTTCGCAGCAGCGACCCGCTGCGGGGAGGGAGTCCAGATCGGATCCATGGGTGCTACAACGCCTGATAGTTCGGTCCGGAGCCGCCCTCCGGAGGCGTCCAATCGATGATGGCGTAGGGGTCCTTGATGTCACAGGCTTTGCAGTGCACGCAGTTGGCCGCATTGATCTGCAGCCGCCGTCCGCCGGCATCCTCGACCATCTCGTAGACGTTGGCCGGGCAGAAGCGCTGGCAAGGATTGCCGAACTCGCGAGTGCACCGCTCGGCGCAGATCGACGGATCGCGCACCTTCAAGTGCGCCGGCTGATGCTCATCGTGGCTGGTCGAGGCGAAGAACACCGCCGCCAGCCGGTCGCGCGGCGGGAGCGTGCGCTCGACCCAGTGGCGTTCGGGCGAGGCGTAGTTCTCCAGCGGCTGCAGGCGCTGATAATCGGCCGTGCGGTGCGTGAGCGTCCAGGGGGTGCGTCCGCCGCTGAGTGATTCGAGCGCGGCGTTGGCCAAGCCGAACCACAAGCCGCGCTTGAACCCTGGTTTGAAGTTGCGCACGGCGCGCAACTCCTGCCCGCCGGCCGAGGCGCGCCAGCGCGCATCGAAGCCTTGCGGCGCTCCGGTTTCGGCCAGATGCTCCGCGGCGAGCATGCCGCTGCGGATCGCCTGGTGCACGCCTTTGATCTTCGGCACGTTCACACCGCCGGCCGCATCGCCGATCAGCATCGCACCGGGCATCTCCAGACGTGGGATGCTCTGCCAGCCACCCGCCGCGATGGTGCGCGCGCCGGCGGCGAGGATCTCCCCGCCCTCGAGCAGCGGCTTGACGCTCGGGTGGTGTTTGAACTGCTGGAATGCCTCGAAGGGCGAGAAGCGCGGATCCTCGTAGTCAAGTCCGGCGACGAAGCCGACATACACCCGGTTCTCGCTGAGGTGGTAGATGAAACTGCCGCCGTAGGTGCGCGCATCGAGCGGCCAGCCGACGCTGTGCTGAATCAGGCCCGGATGCACCCGGCCCTCGGGCAGCTGCCACAGCTCCTTCAGCCCGAGGCCATAGGTCTGCGGCGCGCATCCGGCGTCGAGTTCGAAGCGCTGGATCAACTGCTTCGAGAGGCTCCCTCGAGCCCCCTCGGCGACGATTGTCGTGCCGGCGAGGATCTGTGCACCCGGCGTGTAGTTCGCTCCGGGCTCGCCGTTTTTTTCAAGTCCCACATCCCCGAGGCGGACCCCGAGCACCGTGCCGTCGGGTCCGAGCAGCGGGGCCGCCGCAGCGAAGCCCGGGAAGATGTCCACGCCCAGGCCCTCGGCCTTCTGTGCCAGCCAGGCGGCGAGCAGTCCGAGTGAGACGATGAAATTGCCGCGATTGTGCAGCTGCGCCGGCAGTGGCAGGCGAACCTTGCCGGTGCGCGTCAGCAGATGCATCTCATCGCGAGTGGCCGGCACACAGATCGAGGGCGGCGACTGGCGCCACTCCGGCGCCAACGCATCGAGCGGGCCGGGCTCGATCACCGCCCCGGACAGCGCGTGGGCGCCGACGCTCGCGGCCTTCTCCAGCAGGCAGATGTTGAGTTCGGGTTTGAGCTGCTTCAGGCGAATCGCGCAGGCGAGCCCGGCAGGTCCTGCCCCGATGATGGCGACGTCGTATTCCATGACATCACGTTCGACCTCGCCCATCGCGGTGCCGTTCATTGCGGCTGCATCCGCACGGCGCCGTCGAGACGGATGGTCTCGCCGTTGAGCATCGGGATCGTGAACGCTGCGCCGACCAGCTGGGCGAACTCCTCCGGTTTGCCGAGCCGGTGCGGGAAGGGGATCTGCGCGGCGAGCGAGGCTTGCAGTTCGGCGCTCATGTTCGCCACCATGGGCGTGAGGAAGATGCCGGGGGCGATGGCGATGCAGCGGATGCCAAAGCGCGCCAGTTCGCGCGCCATGGGCAACGTCATGCCGGCGAGCGCCGCCTTGGTCGCCGCGTAGGCGGCCTGGCCAATCTGGCCTTCGAAGGCCGCGACCGACGAGGTGTGTACCAGCAGACCCCGCTCGCCATCTTCGTTCGGTGTGTTGTGCTGCATCAGCGCAGCGGCCGCCTTGTCGCAGAGGAAGGTGCCGATCAGATTGACCTGGACGACCTTGGCGAAGAATTCCCCGCTCATCGGGCCGTTCTTGCCGAGGACGCGACCGGCGCCGATGACTCCGGCGCAGTTGACCAACAGGTTCAGTCCCTCGAGGCGCTCGCGCGCCTCGCCCATGGCGGTCTCGACCCCTCGCTCGGAGGTGACGTCACAGTGTACGAAGTGCGCATGGGGCCCGAGCGCTGCGGCGGCGGCTCGGCCGGCGTCGTCCTGCACATCGAGCAGCGCGACCCGGGCGCCCTGCGCAATCAGATGTCGGGCGGTGGCCTGCCCGAGTCCCGAGGCGCCCCCGGTGATGGCGGCGCGCGCATCTTGAATCTTCATCATTCCCCCTTGGCTGTGAATGCGTCGGCTTAGCCGACTCTCTCGACCGCCACGGCCACAGCTTCCCCGCCACCGATACACAGAGCGGCGATACCGCGCTGCGCGTTGCGGGCTCGCAGCGCATGTAGCAGCGTGGTCAGAATGCGTGCACCGGTCGCACCCAGCGGGTGGCCTAGGGCGCAAGCACCGCCGTTGACGTTGACGCGTGCAGGGTCGAGTGTCAGATCGTGGATCGCCGCCAGAGTGACGGCCGCGAATGCCTCGTTGATTTCGTACAGGTCGACGTCCTCGGCCCGCCAACCGGTGGCCGCGAGCACCTTGCGAATCGCTCCGATCGGCGCGGTCGTGAACCACTCCGGCTCCTGCGCGTGACTCGCGTAGGCGACCACGCGTGCGAGCGGCTTCACGCCGCGGTCCGCGGCGGCCTGCGCACTCATCACCAGGACCGCTGCAGCGCCGTCGGCGATCGAAGAGGCGCTTGCCGCGGTCACCGTTCCGTCCTTGCCGAAGGCCGGCTTGAGCGTCGGGATCTTCTTCAGGTCACAGGTCCCGGGGGTCTCATCGTGCGCGACCCGCGTCTCGCCCTTGCGAGTCGTCACGGTCACCGGCGTGATTTCGGCGGCGAACCCCCCGCTGGCAGCCGCGAGCGCACGGCGCACCGATTCGCTCGCGAACGCATCCTGCTGCTCGCGCGTGAACCCGTAGCGCGCCGCGGTGGCATCCGCAAAACAGCCCATGAGCTTGCCGTCAAAGGGGCTCTGCAGGCCGTCGAGGAACATGTGATCGAGCACCTCGCCGTGACCCATGCGATAGCCGCCACGGGCCTTCGGCAGCAGGTACGGCGCCTGGGTCATCGACTCGAAGCCGCCTGCGAGCACGATCTGTGCGCTGCCGGCGCGGATCTGGTCGGCAGCCATCATGACCGTCTTCAGTCCCGAGCCGCACATCTTGTTGAGGGTCGTCGCCGCAGTCGCGAGCGGAACCCCCGCAGCAATCGCGGCCTGGCGTGCCGGCGCCTGGCCCAGACCGGCCGGCAGCACACAGCCGAGGATGACCTCCTCGACATCTGCGGGCGCGACGCCCGCGGCCTCCAGAGCACCTCGGAGGGCAGCGGCACCGAGCGCCGGCGCACTGACGGGGGTGAATACGCCCTGGAAGGCCCCGAGCGGCGTGCGCTGCGCGGCGGCGATGACAATTTCAGCGTTGGACATGAACGAACCTCTGTGGAATGTCGGGCCTTCAGCGCCGCGCGCGCCCGGCCAAGGCGGCACCTGCGCGGCGTGTGGCCTCGGCGTTCATCCGCGGGATCAGCCCGTTTTCGAAGACCGTAATGAAGGCGGCGGCGATCTGTGCGCCGGTCATGGACTGGTTCTCACGATACCAGTGTGCAATCCAGTTCAGCGCCCCGGCGAGCGCGAAGGCCGTCATCTTCGGATCGCAGGGGTGAATCGAGCCGTCCTGCATGCCCTCGCGCAACAGACGGCGAATACCCTGATCGATTTCGGACTTCAGTGACTTGATGTGCGCGCTCATCACCGGGGAGAGGTCCTGGTCCTCGGCACGCACCATGCACCAGCCGAACTCCGAGGCTACCGCCTGGCCGTAATGCCCGAGCACCGCCTGCAGCCGCACCCGCGCGCTCGCCTTGAGTCGGCGTGCCTTGCGAAACGCGCTGCGAATCGGCTCAATCCCGGCCACGAAGCACTCGAACAGGAGCTGTTCCTTGTTCGAGACGTAGTAATACACTGTCGGCTTGCTGACCTGCAGCGCCGCGGCGATGTCATCGAGCGATGTGTTGTGATAGCCCTTGTGATTAAAGGCGTGCGCGGCGGCACGAATGACCGCCTCGCGCTTGATCTGCCGGTCGCGGGCACGCTCCCCGCTGGCGCGCCACGGCGAGCTGCGCCCCGTCGTGGCGGAGGTGTCGGCCGGGCCGGTCTCACGAGCGATTCGTCCGGGCGCTGTTTTGCGTCGAGGGGTTGCCATGCCGGTTCAGGAGGCCCGTCGCGAGGAGTGGCCCGCAGAGGGTGAGTATAGCCGCACACGGGGCGTTCTGCGCGCTCCGCGGCCGTGCAGCGGAGGGTGCCTCGCGCGCCCGATCGTCTGCGTGCGTCGTCGCCGGCCGACGCGTTGACCGGCCGGGCGGCGCTGTATCATACTCATGAGTAGCTATCCTACCGGCGCGTAAAGACTTTTCATCCCGCCCAGCGCCCAGCGAGCGAACCATGTCATCGAAGCACACGAGTGCCGTCCCTTCCGCCCGTGCCGAGGATCCGGTCCCGGCGCGCCTCGATCCACCGCTGCGCTTCATCTCGGCCGCCTCGCTGTTTGACGGCCACGATGCGGCCATCAACATGATTCGCCGCCTGCTGCAGACGCACGGTGCGGAAGTGGTGCACCTCGGGCACAACCGCAGCGTCGCGGAGATCGTTCGAGCGGCGATCCAGGAGGATGCGGATGCGGTCGCGGTGAGCTCCTACCAGGGGGGGCACAACGAGTATTTTGCCTATATGGTCGACATGCTGCGTGAGCGCGGCTGTGAGCACATCCGAGTGGTGGTCGGTGGCGGAGGCACCATCGCTCCGCAGGAAATCGAAGCGCTGGAGCGTCACGGCGTCGAGCGCATCTACACCCCGGAGGACGGCCGTCGCCTCGGACTCGACGGTATGATCAATGACGTGTTCACCCGGGTGCGCGCCGCGCGCCGGCCGACCTATGAGCACGGACCGCTCACGGCGCGCGAGCCGGCGCAGATCGCTCGGGCGATCACCGTGCTCGAGAACGCCGCACCTGGGGACCCGCAGCTCGAGCAGATCCGCCGAGCCGTGCAACGCTCCCCGAATCGAGTGCCGGTGGTCGGGATCACCGGCAGCGGCGGGGCGGGCAAATCCAGCCTCACGGATGAGCTGCTCGGGCGCCTGACGCGGGAGTTCCCCGACCGCCGGATCGCCGTGGTGGCAATGGATCCGACCCGCCGGCGCAGCGGCGGGGCGCTGCTCGGGGACCGCATTCGCATGAATAGCCTCGACTCGGATGCGATTTTCATGCGCTCCCTCGCCACGCGTCGCCAGCACATGGCGACCGCCGCGGTGCTCAAGGACGTGATCCAGCTGTACCAGGCGGCCGGCTTCGACCTGATCCTGGTCGAGACGGCCGGTACCGGCCAGGCCGACAGCGAGATCGTCGATCTGGTCGACTTGTCGATGTATGTGATGACCAGTGAGTACGGTGCGGCCAGTCAGCTCGAGAAGATCGACATGCTGGACTATGCCGACCTGATCGTCCTCAACAAGAGCGACAAGCGCGGCGCACCAGACAGTCTGCGCGACGTGCGCAAGCAGTGGCGGCGCAATCATCCGGCGCAGCGGGACCGGGCCGATGCGGATTTGCCGGTGTTCCCAACCGTCGCCAGCCGCTTCAATGACCCGGGAGTGAACCGGCTGTTCGCGGCCCTGTGCGCCGCGCTCAATGAAAAACGCATCGGTGCGGCGCGCTGGGAGAGTGCGGTTGTGGCGGAGCCATCCGCCGGGGCCGCCGGACGCGAGCCGCTGATCCCCGGGGCGCGGGTGCGCTATCTGGCCGAGATTGCGCGTCACGGGCGCGCCGAGGGCGAGAGCATTGAGCGGCGGGCCGAAGCGGCGCGGCGCGCCCAGGGCCTCTACCAGGCGCTGAAAGCGCTGAGCGATGAGCCGCTGCCGGCCCCGCTCGAGCCGTACCCGGAGGCGGCGCTGCACGACACCGCGGATGCCACCCGGTCCGAGTTGCGCCGCGCCTACACTCGCGCGCTGGCCGAGGTGGGCGCCGAGGGTGTAGCCGAGCTCAAGGCCTGGTCTGGGCGCGCTCAGGCGGCGAGCGCGGATACTTATTCGTACACCGTGCGCGGCCGCGAGGTGACGGGCGAGAACTATACCGAGACGCTCTCGCACCAGCGGGTGCCGAAGATCGCGGTTCCGCGGCTGCATGACTGGGGCGAGCTGCTGCGCTTCATCAGCACCGAGAACCTGCCCGGCGCCTTCCCGTACACCGGCGGGGTGTATCCGTACCGGCGTGAGGAAGAGGATCCGACCCGCATGTTCGCCGGCGAGGGTGCCCCGGAGCGCACCAACCGGCGCTTCCACTACCTGGCTCAGGGGCACGGCGCGGCGCGCCTGTCCACGGCGTTCGATTCCACGACGCTCTACGGCGAGGACCCGGATACCCGCCCCGACATCTACGGTCGCACCGGCAATTCCGGTGTGTCGGTGGCGACGCTCGATGACATGAAGAAGCTCTACTCGGGCTTCGATCTGGCGAGCCCGACGACTTCGGTGTCGATGACGATCAACGGTCCGGCCCCGATGATTTTGGCGATGTTCCTGAATACCGCGATCGACCAGCGGGTCGAGCGCCATTTGCGTGCCGAGGGCCGCTGGCACGAGAGCGAACGGCGCATCGAGGCGCTGCACCGCGCCGCGGTCGAGCGCGGCGTCGCTGCGCCGGCGTACCGCGGCGAGCTGCCGGCGGGCCACGACGGCTCTGGACTTGCGCTGCTCGGGGTCACGGGCGATCAGTTGCTCGAGCCAGAGGTCTACGAGCGCATCAAGGCCGAGACCTTGAGTGCCGTGCGAGGCACGGTTCAGGCGGACATCTTGAAGGAAGACCAGGCGCAGAACACCTGCATCTTCTCCACCGAGTTCGCCCTGCGGATGATGGGCGACGTGCAGCAGTACTTCATCGAGCGGCGGGTTCGGAATTTCTACTCCGTGTCGATCTCCGGCTACCACATCGCCGAGGCGGGCGCGAACCCCATCTCGCAGCTCGCCTTCACGCTCGCCAACGGCTTCACCATCGTCGAGTACTACCTGGCGCGCGGGATGAAGATCGATGACTTCGCGCCGAACCTGTCCTTCTTCTTCTCCAACGGCATGGATCCGGAGTACGCGGTGATCGGACGGGTCGCTCGGCGCATCTGGGCGCGGGCGATGCGCGATCTGTATCACGCCGGGCCGCGCAGCCAAATGCTGAAGTACCACGTGCAGACCTCCGGGCGCAGCCTGCACGCGCGCGAAATCGACTTCAACGACATCCGCACGACCCTGCAGGCCATGTACGCTCTGTTCGACAACTGCAACAGCCTGCATACCAACGCCTACGACGAGGCGCTCACCACCCCGACTGAGCAGAGCGTGCGCCGGGCCGTGGCGATCCAGTTGATCATCAACCGCGAACTGGGGTTGAACAAGACTCAGAATCCCTGGCAGGGCTCGTTCGCCCTCGAATACCTCACCGACATGGTCGAGGAGGCGGTGTACCGGGAATTCGAAGCCCTCACCGAGCGTGGCGGTGTGCTCGGGGCCATGGAGACCATGTACCAGCGCGGCAAGATCCAGGAAGAGTCGCTCTACTACGAGACGCGCAAGCACGACGGCAGCCTGCCGATCGTCGGCATCAACACGTTCCTGTCGAAGTCCGATGCCGAGGGCGAGCATGCGCACGCGGAGCTGATCCGCTCGACGGAGGAGGAGAAGCAGGCTCAGGTTCGCGCCGTGCAAGCCTTCCAGGCGCGCAATGCCGAGCGTTCGACGCCGGCGCTCGCGCAGCTGAAGGAGGTCGCTCGGGAGGGCGGCAATGTGTTCGAGGCGCTGATGCAGACCGTCAAGGTCTGCTCACTCGGCCAGATCTCCCACGCCCTCTACCAGGTCGGCGGCCGCTACCGGCGCAACATGTGAGGACAAATCCGGCTCCCCGAGCACACTGAGGATGGCCGCGCGCGCCCGCTCGCGCAGCAGGCCGGCGCGCTGCGCGGGCGGAACGTCCGCAGGAGCGATGGGGGGCAGGATCTGGACCTCGATCCGGCCCGGACGCGGCAACTCCCCGCGCGGGGAGAGCGCCGCGCGGGTTCCGCGCACCACGGCGGGCACCACCGGGCAGCCGGCCCGGGCGGCCGTGGTGAAGGCACCGCTGTGAAATTTCAGCAGGCCTGGGGTCGGGGTGAAGGTACCTTCTGGAAAGAACACCAAGGACTGTCCGGCGCTCGCGGTGCGCAGCACTCGCAGCGCGTCGGCCGCACTGCGTCGTCGGTCGAAGCGCTCGACGAACAGCGATCCGATGCGCTTCAGGAACACCCCGGCGAGCGGTACGCTCGCCATTTCGCGCTTGATGACGAAGCCGAACCGCGCCGGCAGCGCCGCGGTGAACACCGGCCCGTCGAGGTAGCTGGCATGGTTGGCGACCACCACGCACTGGCCGCTCGGCAGGTGCTCGAGTCCCCGCACCGTGAGGCGCATCCCGGCGCCGGCCAGCATCAGCCGCGCCATGTGCCGGGCCGCCGCCCGACGCCGTTCGAGGCCGGGCAGTGCGGTGGCGAGCAGCAGCGCGCCGATCCCCATGACCAGAAACACAGCGGCGGCGTACAGCGAGAAGGCGAGCCTCAGCGGCAGCAGAGCGAGCCTGCGCCGCGGGGCGGATGTCGAGGGTTCTTGGGGCATCGTGCGATCGGTGCGCTGGGTACTGTGAACGGATTCTCTATTACGTTAACAAGAGGGTCTGAATGTGATGGTCATCACATCGTCACGCGGAGCAGGGTCACCATACTGCGCCTGCCACCGTGGCGCTGGAATTTCTCTCGACAGAGCGAAGTCTGTCGCACGGCGCGTGCGGACCTGCTGCGAGACGGAAATTGTCGAACGAATCTCCCGTAACTGCCAAGCCTGCCCAGTCTGATGCGGATCCGGCGGTCACCCGCTTTTTGGATACCGTGTGGATGGAGCGCGGGCTGTCGGCCAATACGCTTGCAGCCTACCGAGCTGATCTGAGCGCGCTGTCGCGCTGGCTGGCCGAGCGGCAGGTGCCGATGCTCGGTACGAGCCGCCAGGATCTGCAGGACTTCATTGCCTGGCGCGTGCAGGCCGGGGCACGGCCGCGCTCCACGGCGCGCCAGCTGTCGAGTTTTCGGCGATTCTTTCGCTACCTGATGCGCGAGAGCCTGATCCGCGAGGACCCGACCGGCCAGATCGCCATGCCGAAGATCGGCCGATCGCTGCCGAAGTCCCTCACCGAAGAGGAAGTCGAGTCGCTACTGGCCGCACCCGTGGTGCGCGACCCCCTCGGCAGCCGCGATCGCACCATGCTCGAGGTGCTGTATGCGACGGGGCTGCGCGTGTCGGAGCTGGTCAATCTGCGATACGAGCAGATCAACCTCAACCAGGGCGTGATCCGTGTGCTCGGCAAGGGTAATCGCGAGCGCCTGATTCCGCTCGGTGACGAAGCGGTGCGCTGGCTGACCGAATTCGTGCACGGAGCGCGCGATGAGATTCTGCTCGAGCGCCAGACCGATTACCTGTTTCCCACCCGCCGCGGTGATCGCATGACGCGCCAGGCCTTCTGGCACATCATCAAGCGCTACGCGCGCAAGGCGGGCATCGCCAAGGGACTCTCGCCGCACACGTTGCGGCACGCCTTCGCGACGCATTTGCTGAACCACGGGGCGGATCTGCGCGTGGTGCAGATCCTGCTCGGCCACAGCGACCTCTCGACGACGCAGATTTACACGCATGTGGCGAGCGAGCGGATGAAGGATCTGCACTCGCGCCACCATCCGCGTTCCTGAGCGTGGCGGCGCGAGCGCGGGGGCGCGCGAGTTAGCGCTGCAGTTCCTTCAGCTTGCCCGGCTTGCCGTCCCATTCCTTGGCATCGGCGGGCGCGTCCTTCTTCTCGGTGATGACTGGCCACTGCTTGGCCAGCTCGGCATTGAGGGGCTTGAACGACTCCTGGCCGGCAGGCAGCTCCTCCTCGGAGAAAATCGCCTCCGCCGGGCACTCCGGCTCGCACAAGGTGCAGTCGATGCACTCGTCCGGATCGATCACGAGGAAGTTCGGGCCCTCGTGAAAGCAATCCACCGGGCACACTTCGACGCAGTCCATGTACTTGCACTTGATGCAGTTTTCAGTCACCACGAAAGCCATCGGAATTCCTTCTGGATCAACGGACTGTAATACCGACGCCCGCGGCTGAACGCGCGGCGTCGCGCGGCGTCGCGCGGCGCGAGCGCGGGTCTGCGGATCTGCCGAGGTCCGCACGGCCGAATATTGTGCCATGCGGCCCGTGCACCCCGCAAAGCGGTTCCGAGCGGCGTCGGGCTCAGCGCAGCCGCCGCTCCAGGGTTGCGAAGTGGTGCAGCTCGAGGCCCGCGGCGCGATCCTCGAGGTAGCGGCGCAGCGAGAACTCGGTGCTCGGAAATGCCAGGTCCGACCAGGGGATGTCCTGCGGATGCACCAGGGCGGTCTCCAAGCTCTCCGGCCCGGCACCATGCTCGTCCTTGGACATCGTGGCACGAAAGAAAACGTGCACCTGGTGGGCGTGCAGCACATGCACGATCGAGAGCAGCGAGCCGATGGCGACCTCCACCAGCGCCTCCTCGCGGGATTCGCGCGCGGCCGCCTGTTGCAGCGTCTCGCCGTTTTCCATGAACCCGGCCGGTACGGTCCAGAAGCCGCGCCGCGGTTCGATCGCTCGCCGGCACAGGAGTATGCGCCCCTCGTACTCCGGGACGCAGCCGACGATGAGGCGCGGGTTCTGGTAATGGATCGCCCCGCAGAGCTCGCACAGGTAGCGCGGCAAGTGATCGCCGGGCGGAATGCGCATGGTGAGCCGCGCGCCGCATTGGCTGCAGAAATTCAAAGTGTCGGAGGAGGGATGAGTCAATGCCGGCGCGGTTCGCTCGCAGAGGGTCTGGTGCAGGATACGAGGGGCCGGAGCGATTGTCGATCGGGCAGCGCAGGCCTCTAGGCCCGTAGTGGCTCGGAGCTGTGCTCGGCGCGGGCGCTGCTGATGCGCACCCCGTCACGGCCGGCATCCTTGGCCTCATAGAGTGCGGCGTCGGCGCGTGCCACGATCTCATCGAGGGTGCGCAGGCCGTCGGCCGTGCTCGCGAGGCCGGCGCTGAAGGTCACCCGCAACCCCTCGGTGCGGCCATCGGGGCAGGGAATCTGGATCCCGAGGGCGAGCAGGCGCAGACGCTCCACGCTCGCCAGCGCCGAGTCGAGCGCCGCATCTGGCAGCACCAGCAGGAATTCCTCCCCGCCCCAACGCCCAAAAATATCGCCGGTGCGCAGCGCACCGCGCGAGAGCTGCGCGAATTCCTTCAGCACGTGATCGCCGACGGCATGTCCGCACCGATCGTTGATGGCCTTGAAATAATCGAAATCGATGAGTGCGACAGTGAGTGGGCGGCTCTGCGCGCACGCCGCGGCGAGCGCCTCGGTGGCGAGCTGCGCGGTGCGGCCGCGGTTCGGCAGTCGAGTCAGCGGATCCTCGTTGGCGAGAACGACGAGCTGGCGGCGGTGTCTGCGGTCGGCCACGAGAATGTAGGAGAGCAGCGCGATCGCGAGCGCACCGGCCACGCCGGCGGCCTCCATCCAGTCCATGAGTTGGCGCTGTTTGGTGGCGCGGTGCGCGGCAGCTTGTAGTTTGCGGCGCAGAATGGCGTTGCGCTCAAATTCCTGCTTGGCCTGGAAGCGCACCTCGAGGGCGGTGCGCAGACGGGATTGGTTGATGCGGTTACGGGCCTTGTACATGCGTAAGTACGTACTCAGGTCGCGGTATGCGTCGGCGTAGCGGTGCAGGGCGGCGTTGGCTTCGGCGCGCGCAAAGTAGGCGGGCGCGATGGTAAAGGCGATCATGTCCGCGCCGTGATCGTGCAACACCTGGTCGAGTGCTTTGACCGAACGCGCAGGGTGACCCTCGGCTAGGTCGATCTTGGCGAGCTGCACTCGCGTCTCCTTGATCATCCCGGTCACGTGCCCGGCGGTGAGCACCGGTGCGGCTCGATTGCAGGCTCGACGTGCCGCCGAGAAGTGCCGCAGCGAGATTTCAGCTTCGCACATGCGCAGGTCCGTGTACCCGGTGCTCTGCACGTCATCGACCGCAAGGCTCATCGCGCGAGACTGTTTGAACGCCGCGATGGCTTGGTGATAGTGCCCGATGGATCTGAGGATCTCGCCTTTGAAGTAAATGCCGCCCGCCAGAGCATCGGTCTCATGATGCGCCTGATCCCAGCGGATCTGTCGGTCGATCAGGCTCAGCGCTTCGCGCCCATCGCCCATGTATCGCAGCGCCACGGCGAGTCCTACGCTCGCCGCCACTTGGGCCTGCGGCAGCTCACTGGACCCACTTTGCATGTACGCCTGGGTGAATTCGCGGATACCCGGGCTTAAGCGATCACGGAGCAGGTTCATGAACCCTTCGCTGATCTGCAAGCACAGGTCGCTGCGCGATCCGGGACGCACCAGCGCGCGGGCCTGCTTGATCTGGGTCAACGCGGATGTGATTGCCGCTGTGGAGCTAAAGCTGTCGCCATAGCTGGAGAGGAGTTCCAGGCGCAGTGGGTCGGTCGGGTCATGCAGCAGGGCGAGTCCGGCCAACGCGGCGGCGCGCTCCGGGTGGGTGAGCGTCATCTGCCCATAGGCCCTAGCCCGCACCGCGTACAGCGCTGCCACCGTCCGCGGCTCTTGTGAGGCCGCATTCCGTGGCAGTGCAGCGATTCTGGCGTTGACCTCGGTGAGTGCTCGCTGCGAGTTCTGCCCGACGAGCGGACGCAGTTCACGATACTCCGGCACCTGCACATCAAAGCACCCGGCGTGTGCGACGGTGGCAAGCCCCCAGGCGCCGATAAAGAGCGCGGCGACACAGTTGCGCGCCGCAGCAGGCTGATGTGAAGGGTGGCCTCCCATGGTGACCGTCAACTTACGGGCCCCGCAGATTGCGGGCGGGACTGAATTTCACGTTTTTGCTCACCGATGCGCGCACCTGGACGCCCAAAACGCTAGACCCGTGCGGCCGATCACACTCAGCGGGACCCGCCGCGCAGCAGCCCGCTGACTTCGCTATCGGCCCGGCGTGCGCGCTCTGAAGCGCACGGCGTCGGAACTGCGGCCGCCGCCACGCGCCGGAGTCGGCACTGCTTCACCGTTTCGTGCTGGACCATTCAAGTTCGCGCGCATCCCGACAGCGTTCGCGGGAGCGGAGGGACTTGAGGAAGGCCCGCCAATGTAGACAGCTACTGATTGCCACGTCAAACCGTGCTCAGGCCGGACCTGCACGGACATTGCCGTCGCGACCGTTTGGAACGCGTCCGTGCGCCTGAGTTCCGGGTGACCCAGTTGGAGCAGTGGGAGGCTAATTGACTGACTGCTCAGTCAATTATAAAGTGGTGCGCCGTTGGGAGGTTCTGCGGTGAAACCGCGAAGCAACGACAAGCGCAGCGCGATTCTGGCGGCCGCGGTCCGTGCGATCGACCGGCAGGGACTGCGCGCGCCTACGGCAGTGATCGCGCGGGAGGCGAGCATCGCGACCGGCTCGTTATTCACGTACTTCGCGACGAAGTCGATGCTCTTCAACGAGCTGTATTTGGAGCTCAAGCGCGACATGGTGGCGGCGGCGAGCGCGGGTCTACGGACGGACGCGACGCCGCCCGAGCGGCTGCATCCTCTGTGGTCGAACTGGACGCACTGGGCAGTGTGCTTTCCGCAGAAGCGGCGGGTGCTGGCGCAGCTCGAGGTATCCGATGACATCGCCGCCGCCACTCGAGCGCGGGGCCAGCAGATCATGGGGGAGGTCGTAGACCTGGTGGGACAGGCGCGTGCCCACGGACCGATGCGTGAGACATCCTGGGCATTTGTCGCCGCCATCATGAACGCCGTGGCGGAGGCAACTATGGACCTGATGCTGAGCGACTCGGCGAACGCTGAACGTCACTGCCAAGCGGGCTTCGAGGTACTGCGGCGGGTGTTGAGTTGAATGGGGGTTTCACTCATGGGTACATCGCGCTCGGTTCACCCTCGCGACGCATCACCGTCAGGTGCGGCTGCAACGCGGAAAATATCGCACGCGTGTCGAGTAATTCCCCCGGCGCAAAGGTGCCGCCCATCGCGGGCGGGTTTTGCAGCACTTGCAGGCAGGCCTCAACGACAATCGGAGCAGTGACCGCGTAGATATCCTGCCCGGCGACCGCAATCGCCGCTCGATGTTCGTCCAGGTCTGCGCGAACCTCCATCACGAACCGCTGCGACGAACGCCCGGACGGGTCCGTGGCCATTGGTGGCGGTGTGTGCGGATCGGCCAGGTCGCGCAGTGGTGCGGTGCTCATGTAGCTGCAAACATTGCGAGCGGCGATGTGCCTGCGGATGGTGACAATCTCGGCCAGCGGGACCGCCCTCATCTGCTGAACACCAAAAGGCGCCGGAAACGTCCACTGGCGAATCTCCGGCGGGTGGGCAAGGGGCGCGAAACGTCCGTCCGTCACGATGAGCCGGCGTGCGGTGTTGCGCTCCCCGGTCGTACGCGTTCCGGGCGTTGGATGCCAAAAATCGAGTGCGACACCGATTGCGATCTGCTCGATGGTTTCCGCACCGCAGGTCAACTCAGTTGCGAGCAGATCGGCAAGGCCGCCAAAGAACGCAACCGCCGGGACCACGACGGTGCCGCGGTTGCGAGCGTCGTCATCGTATGTCGCCAAAGATTGTCGGGCCGAGCGCTGCTCGGCGGTGACGTCGAAGTAGTGGATTCCAGCACGCAGCGCGGACTCAATCACAGCCGGTGCCGTGTCCAAGAACGGCCCGGCGCAGTTGATTACGGCGTCCACTTCGCGCAACGCCGCATCGAGCGCGTCCGCGTCGTCGCATCTGGACTGCAGCCATCGCACAGGCACAGCTCCCAGGGCATCTTCAGCCTTTGGCACCGGATGGCGGCCAATCGCCACGATCGGATGTCCGCGGCGTTCAAGTTCGCGCAGCACGAATTGCCCGGTGTGGCCCGTTGCGCCATAAACAGCAATTGCCGGTTTCATGATGATCAGGAGCCCAAAGATACCGATCGGTATCGCATACTGATACCGATCGGTATCGACGTCAAGTGCGATGCGCCGTTGTGCTTCGCGATGCGGCCGTGCATATTTGCCACCGACGCAGCCGTATTGAGGGCGAGGTGCCGTGAAGACTGCTCATGTCGATGAGCCCGACACCGCGGAGCGTGTGCTCGCGGTGGCATCCCATCTGTTTTATCGCCACGGTGTTCGCGCAGTCGGCGTCGAGTGGATCGTGGCTGAATCCGGGGTCGCCAAGACGAGTCTCTACCGGCACTTCCACACCAAAGACAATTTGATCGCTGCGTTTTTGGAGCGGGAGGATCGTGAGTTCTGGATGCAGTGGGACCAAGTCGTCAACGCCAATGCCGGCGATCCACTGCGCGAGCTGCTGGCGCTGCTCGATTGGATCGGACAACGAGTGAGTCGTGACGGCTATCGCGGCTGCCCGCAGATCAATGTCGCGGCAGAGTTCTCCGACGACGATCATCCCGCGCGACGGATACGTGTCCGTCACAAGGCGGCCATGTATGAGCGACTGCATGCGCTGACGCGACGCATCGGGGCGCGCCAGCCGGACGACGTGGCGCACCAGATCGCGCTCCTGATCGATGGTGCCTTTACCAGCGATGGACGGCTGCAGGACGTTGGAGCAACGCGAGTTCTCCAATCGGCGGCCCGAGCACTCCTCGGTGCCGAGCCGGCTCGCGCTAGGCCATCCGGCGCGCATCCGGACTTGCAGGGTCAACGGCAGCGAAGGGTACGCCCAGTGTCGCGCTAATGGGCGGAAGCGGAGAACAGCCCTGAGGTCGACGCTGGATAGGATTTCGATCCCAGCGCGCCGCCATGCCGTACCCAGGAGTCCGGATCGTCCCCGACCAGAGTGTCTCGGTTGAGAGTCGCTGGCGCTAGTGCAGGATCTCATCGACCCAGAGGAGTACCCGCACAGAACTTGCTTGCGGGCCGTCGCGTCTGGCTCCGTAGGGTGGCGATTTGGACGACAGTTTCACTCACGACGTGAGGTTGGTCATGCTGCAATTTGGTGACCGCCTCCTCTGAGGCGGCCATCCGCCAGCACGCATCGGCTCAATAATGTCGCCCGAGGCGTCGGCGGCGGCTTCTGACGCCGCCGCCGATCCGAGTGCGACGAGTGTAGGTGGTGCACTGTCGTACATACTTCTCGGCGATTCCCGCCAAGCAACGAGCGGCCTATTGCGCAGCCAGATCCCGGTCCGTCCAAGCTGGCGTGGCCGAGCCAAGCCGAGCCGAGCAAGGAGCGGGAATCCCGTCTGTCGCCCAGATCTCTACTGAACTGATCCAACGCTAATACAGCGGGTGTCCAAGTGCCCCATGTATGATGAAGGCCGCAGCGTAGAGCGCAATGGCAACGCCAAATCGCCAAGCGCCGATTTCGCGCAGGGCCTGACGGAGGTGCTGGCTGCCGCGCGCAACGGCGGCGAATGGGACGCTCGAGGTGGCCAGCGAATATGTCCGCCACGCCGTTCCGAAGCGTCGCCGCCGCTTCGCATCAATCGAGGTGGTCCCGCCGAGGGCCAAAACAAACATAGAGCTGAACAGAATGAGCGAGGCCCAGTCCCCGTTGATGACCAGATGAGTCAGCGCCCAAAGGGCCGTACCCCATAGAAACGGATGTCGGGTAATGCGCGTCACACCGCGTACGCCTGCTGGGTCCAAGCGGGCTTCCATGCCGACCCGGGTGGCCGATGGGGTCGTTAAGCCGACCACTGCGAACAGGAAGGCGATGAAGACCAGCACATACGCTGCGGGTCGAAGCGAGAGCAGCAGACCCCAGGTCGGTCGCACGGGCGCCAGGTGATAGGCGAAGATCAGCCACGCGAGTCCGACGAGGGAGGCCGACGCAAACAGACCCCGGTAAGGCCTTTCACCGAGCCGCGCGACCAGCAGGGTCCGCAAACGGGTTCCGGACACCCCGAGGTTAATCAACAGAAAGAAGGCGCACGCCGTGACGAGATTCGCCATAACATTCTCCCCGGAGCCGCTTGGGCGCCGTGGCGAATTTAGTTGAAAGCGAGCCATCATGTTGAGGTTTCGGTCGACCGCCGGAAGCTCCCTCTCGGATACTTGAAGGCTCGAGAGGTTCCGTAATATTGCCGGGGCGCTCGGGGAGATTTCCAACGACAAGGACATGGCGTTGCCCAGTGTCAAGCGCACTGACATTACTGCCTAAGCACTCGCCGGCTCGGTCATCGCTGGCACCGGCAGCGTTACCCGCTGGACGCAGACTGGCCGACGGATACGCTCGCCAATGTCTGGAGGATCGCAACCGGGCATCCAGTCGCTGCGATGCGGGGTGTGGTGTTGCCTTGCCAGGAGAGTGGGGCTGACGGACGCGTGATGCGCTTGTCGGAAGGCGCCCGTTTTGGCCGCGCTGCGACGTCGGTGGGTCCTCGCGGCAGAATGAGAAACGGCCGGCCCTCAATCCGCGGTAATGCGGAAGACGCCGGGTCTGCCCGAGGTCGGAGTCGAATTCTCCGCATAAGCGCTTGAAGTTGCCGCCGGTTATCTGGTCGCGGAGAGGAAGTACCCCCAGTCATACCCCCACGGCCGTGGGGGTACACTGCGCCTCTAGCCCAATGGCCTGGGCAGCGTCGTGCCGACAATAGCTGCTCAGCGATTCCCGACCTGCGGCCCCGCCTGGCTTCGGCGGCATAGCGGGGTTCCTGACGCGCGCGTGAGACGGTGGTCATTTGGTCAATATATTGACCATATATGATTATGTGGTTAATATAATGATCAGATGAGCGCCTCCCAGATCAGTCCTGTCCTAGAACGCCAGTTGTTGCTGCAGCTGGGCGATCGGCTCAAACGCCTGCGGAAGGCACAGGGAGTTGGCACGGTCGAGATGGCTGCGCGCACCGGCATCAGCCGCAATACTCTGAGGGCAGTCGAAGCCGGCGATCCAGCTCCCTCGATCGGCACCTATCTGAGGGTAATGTCTGTTCTGGGCATCAGCGGCGAGTTAGCGCTGCTTGCCGGCGACACCATGCGACCTCCGCCGCCGAATTCCGCGGCGGCACGATCCCGGCGTGCGCCGCCGGTCGTGCAGGTGCGCGTCTTCGCACACGACGCGCAGCACCGTCTTCAGGACTTGCAGAGTCTGGCGCTACACGAGGAGGCGGTGCGGCTGGCCAAGTCCGACCCAGCGCTGGTACTGCGCGCCCAAGACACCGTCGGGCGTTGGCTCGCCCGCGGCGACTCGCGTTCCGCGAGCCTATGGCGTGAATGGCAAACAATCTTGGCAGCGCGCCACTGGCGCAAGGTACTCGGCCGCACGCGACATGCCCAGCAACTACGGCAGGCTTCACCGCTCGTCACCGCTCTTCCGCAAGAGGCGCGCTGCCGCATCTTGGAGCAAGTGAGTAACCTCAAGAAGGGGGTCGTGATTGGCGGCAGTGCAATGACTCCAGAGGGCGAGGAGTAGCTGGGGATCACGGCATGACGCGAGAAGAGCTCGAACATGTCATCCGCGCCAGCGGCGACATCACGAATCAATACGAGTTCGTCATTGTCGGAAGCCAGTCGATGCTCGGCCCCGTACCAAGCCCGGAAGAGGTGTTTACAGTTTCGATGGAAGCCGATATCTACCCGCTCCACGCCCCCGAACTGGCTGACAAGATCGACGGTGCCATCGGCGAAGGCTCACAATTTCACCGGAGTTTTGGTTACTACGCTCAGGGAGTGGGCCCGGAGACCGCCGCATTGCCGAAGGACTGGATGCAACGGGTGCACCGAGTCCAAAATAGCAACACCAACGGTCGCGTGGGATACTGCCTGGACGTGCTCGACCTCTTTCTCGCGAAAGCCGCGGCCGGACGTGAGAAGGACCGTGAGTTCTGCATGGCGCTGTTTGAGTACGGCTACGTCACTCTAGCGCAGGCGCTGAAGATGGTGCCGACCATGCCCTTCGACGACAAGGAGCAGCGAGCGCTACGCGCAACTATTCGCCGCTGGGCGAAGGCCGTTCTAGACTGGAGTTGTCCCGCGAATTCAGATGGTTGAGGCCATGGAACGGCTGGGATTTCGCGTAGATTGAGCGATTGAGGCAGTTTTTTCAGGTGCGTATTGTAGCCATGTAATTTGATTGGCGCAGCTTGCGCAGTGACGGGAGTTGCGGCATCATGTAGCCATGCACATCGATGCCGTCCCGAACCGCACGTCACGCCCGACGTACCTGCTGCGCGAGTCCTATCGGATTGGCAAGAAGGTGCGCAAACGCACGCTGGCCAATCTCTCGGGGCTGACCGATGAGCAGATCGAGGCGATCCGCGCGGTGCTCGCCGGGGTGGCGATGCGCCCGGTGGAGGAGCTCTTCGAGGTGGTGCGCTCCAGATCCCACGGGGCGGTGCAGGCGGTGCGTGTAGCCATGCAACGGCTGGGCTTTGAGGGGCTGATCGCCTCGCGCGCAAGCCCCGAGCGCGAGCGGGTGTGCGCGATGGTGGCATCCAGGGTGCTCGAGCCGCATACCAAGCTCGCCACCACGCGTTGGTGGCATACGACGACGTTGGCCGAGGAGTTCGGGGTGCAGGGAGCCGACGAGCACGATCTGTACGAGGCGATGGATTGGCTGCTCGAGCGCCAGGGGGCGATCGAGCGCAAACTCGCTGCGCGGCATTTGAAGGAAGGATCGCTGGCGCTCTATGACCTGTCCTCGAGCTACTTCGAGGGCACGCACTGCCCTCTGGCGAAGCTCGGTCACAACCGCGACGGCAAGAAGAACAAGCTCCAGGTCAACTACGGGCTGCTGACGAACCGAGCCGGCTGTCCGGTGGCGGTGTCCGTGTACGAGGGCAACACCGGGGATGCCAAGACGCTCATGCCGCAGGTGGAGAAGCTCCGGGAGCAGTTCGGGCTCGAGCAGGTGGTGCTGGTCGGGGATCGGGGCATGATCTCGCAGAAGGCGATCGGGCAACTGCGTGAGCTCGAGGGGTTCTCGTGGATCACCGCGCTCAAGAGCAGCCAGATCCGCTCGCTCGTGGAGGGCGAAGCGCTGCAGCTCGGGCTGTTCGATCAGCGGCGGCTCTTTGAGCTCACGCACGAGGCGTATCCGGGGGAGCGGCTGATCGCCTGCCGCAACCCGGAGCTCGCGAAGCTGCGCGCGCACAAGCGCCAGTCCCTCCTTGAGGCGACGCAGCGGGAGCTCGAGAAGGTGCGCGCGAGCGTCACCGCCGGGCGCTTGAGCGGCAAGGCGAAGATCGGAGTACGCATCGGGCGGGTGGTGAACAAGTACAAGGTTGCCAAGCACTTCGAGCTCACCGTCGAGGAGCACAGCTTCGGGTTCAAGATCCTCGAGGAGAAGGTCGCCGCCGAGGCGGCGCTCGATGGGATCTACGTCATCCGCACCAACGTGCCGAAGAAGCAGCTCGGCACCGCCGAGGCGGTGCGCAGCTACAAGGGACTCTGTGAGGTCGAGCGCGCCTTCCGGTCACTGAAAACCGTGGATCTGAAGATCCGTCCGATCCATCACCGGCTCGAGAATCGGGTGCGCGCCCACATCTTCCTGTGCATGCTCGCCTACTACGTCGAATGGCACATGCGCGAAGCCTGGCGCGAGCTGCTCTTTGCCGACGAGGACCTTGAGGCAAAGCATGACCGCGATCCGGTCGCCCCTGCCCAACGCTCAGCACCAGCGCTTGAGAAAATCGCCGCCCGTACTCTCGATGACGGCTCCCCGGTCCACAGCTTCCGCACCCTGCTTCAGGACCTCGCAACCGTCGTGCGCAACACCTGCCTCACCCGCGGCGCCAAAACCCCTTCGCCCGCCTTCCAGATGGTCACGACCCCGACCGACACCCAACACCACGCCCTGCAATTGCTGCAGCACATCACCGTGTAGCCACTCAGCTCACACTTGGGAATCCGCCATCTGCTTGATCAGAAACGGACTTTCTCGTGTACGCGGGAACAACTCCAGCTTAATGATCTGAATCGTGCGGAAGAGGCACTCCTCAGTAGCGATCGCGCATTGCTAATAAAGCCGGATTACGTGGACGCATATGCCAACCGCGGTAATGCCCTCAGAAGCCTCCATCGTCTCGAGGAGGCGCTTCAGAGTTACGAGCAGGCGGCGCTGATAAATCCGACATTCCTGCAAGCGCATTACAATCGGGGCTTGGTGCTGCGTCAGCTGGG
>JBMFWZ010000036.1:0-27217 GCA_049964755.1 Steroidobacteraceae bacterium
GCTGTACTTCGCCGCGCCGCGCCCGGTCATCGAGCGCGACGGGCAGCTGATCATGCGCGACGATGAGCGCATGCCGCTGAAGCCCGGGGAGCGCGAGCAGGTGCGCATGGTGCGCTTTCGCTCCCTCGGATGCTATCCGCTCTCCGCGGCGATCGAGAGCAGTGCG
Organism: Steroidobacteraceae bacterium; assembly: GCA_049964755.1. Classification (GTDB taxonomy): domain Bacteria; phylum Pseudomonadota; class Gammaproteobacteria; order Steroidobacterales; family Steroidobacteraceae; genus 13-2-20CM-66-19. The sequence continues at coordinate 167 of JBMFWZ010000036.1, forward strand.
GCGACGCTCGATGAGATCATCGAGGAGATGCTCGCCTCGCGCACCTCGGAGCGCTCGGGGCGACTGATTGACAGCGACGAAGCGGCATCGATGGAGAAGAAGAAACGTGACGGCTACTTCTGACGGCGCGCGCACCCGCAAGGGGCTGCTGCGCTTTCTCACCTGCGGCTCGGTGGATGATGGCAAGTCGACCCTGATTGGGCGGCTGCTCTACGACACCCAACTCGTACTCGAGGATCAGCTCGCCGCGCTCGAGCGCGACAGCGCCAAGCACGGCACCACGGGCGAGGACCTCGATCTTGCGCTGCTCGTCGATGGCCTGCAGGCCGAGCGCGAGCAGGGCATCACCATCGATGTGGCCTACCGGTTCTTCTCCACGCCGCGGCGCGCGTTCATCGTGGCGGACACCCCGGGGCACGAGCAGTACACGCGCAACATGGCCACCGGCGCATCGAACAGTCAAGCGGCGGTGATCCTGATCGACGCGCGCAAGGGTGTGCTCACTCAAACGCGCCGGCACAGCTACATCTGTGCGCTGCTCGGCATCAAGAATGTCGTGCTCGCGGTCAACAAGATCGACTTGGTGGAGTTCTCCGGCGAGCGCTTCCATCGGATCGTCGCTGACTATCTGGGCTTCGCCGCGCCGCTGAAGTTCGCCTCGGTCGCGAGCATTCCGCTCTCGGCGCGCTTTGGCGACAACGTGATTCGCCGCTCCGAGCACACCCCCTGGTACGACGGCCCGACGCTGATCGAGCATCTGGAGTCGATCGACGTCAGCGAGGGTCTGGAGGAGAAGCCGTTTCGCTTCCCGGTCCAGTGGGTGAATCGCCCCAATCTCGATTTTCGTGGCTTCTCTGGCACCGTGGCCTCCGGCGTGGTCCGTCCCGGGGAGCGGGTGGTGGTCGCCGCCTCCGGTCGCCAGAGCGTCATCGAGCGCATCGTCACGGCGGATGGGGATCTGCCCGAGGCGCGGGCCGGCGATGCGGTGACTCTGACGCTCGCCGATGAGGTCGACGTGGCGCGCGGGGACGTGTTGGCACATGCCGATGCACGTCCCGAGGTGGTCGATCAGTTCGCCGCCGAAGTGCTGTGGATGATCGAGGAGCCGATGTTGCCCGGTCGCTCGTACCTGATGCGCATCGGTACGCAGTACGTGCCGGCGCGCGTGACCAGTCTGAAGCACAAGACCGACGTCAACACGCTCGAGCACATGGCGGCCAAGACGCTTGCGCTGAACGAGATCGGCTTTTGCAACTTCGCCACCGCCACCCCGGTGGCACTCGATCCGTACGCCGACAACCGTGCCACCGGTGCGTTCGTACTGATCGACCGCTTCACCAATGCCACCGCCGCGGCCGGCATGATCAGTTTCGGGCTGCGCCGGGCCACCAACATCCATCGCCAGGCGCTGCTGGTCGACAAATCCGCGCGGGTGCGGCTCAATGGCCATCGGCCCGCGGTGCTGTGGTTCACCGGTCTGTCCGGTTCCGGCAAGAGCACGATCGCCAATGTCGTGGAGCGTGAGCTGCATGCCCTCGGGGTGCACACCTACATGCTCGATGGCGACAACGTTCGTCACGGCTTGAACCGCGACCTCGGTTTCACCGATGCCGATCGTGTCGAGAACATCCGCCGCGTGGGCGAGGTGGCCAAGCTGTTCGTCGATGCCGGCGCGGTCGTGCTGTGCTCGTTCATCTCGCCGTTTCGCGCCGAGCGGCGCATGGTGCGCGAGTTGCTCGAGGCTGAGGAGTTCATCGAGATCTTCGTCGATACGCCGCTCGAGGAGTGCCAGCGGCGAGACCCGAAGGGCCTCTACGCGCGCGCACTCGAGGGCAAGATCAAGAACTTCACCGGTATCGATTCGCCCTATGAGGCGCCGCAGAATGCGGAGGTCGTGCTGAGCCCGAGTCCGCTCGGAGCGGAAGAAGAGGCGCGCCGCGTGCTCGAGGCGCTGAGAGCGCGTCAGATCATCGGCAGCTGAGCGCAGCGCGCGGTGGTGGTGGCTCGATAAGGCGCACGCGCCGCGCTACCATCGCCCGATCGCTGCCTTGGGGGATGCCGTGCCGACTCATTACCGTTGCGAGGGCGACGTCGCCGTCCTTGAAATCGACAATCCACCGGTCAATGCGCTCAGTCTCGAGGTGCGCCGCGCGCTGATGGAGGGGCTGAACCGCGCCGCGAGTGATGCGGCGGTGCGGGCCGTGGTGCTCACCGGGGCGAACGGCTCGTTCCCCGCTGGCGCGGACATTCGCGAGATTGCCTCCGGAGCGGCCTTCGAGCCACCGATCCTGCTCGAGGTGATCGCGCGGATCGAATCGCTCGGCAAGCCGGTCGTGGCGGCCCTCGAGGGTGTGGCGCTCGGCGGTGGCTTTGAGCTCGCGCTCGCCTGTCATGCACGCATCGCCACGAGTGCCGCGCGCGTGGGCCTGCCGGAGGTGAAGCTCGGTCTGATCCCTGGGGCCGGTGGCACGCAGCGATTCACGCGGTTGGCCGGTCCGCAGGCGGCGCTCGAGGTGATCTCGACGGGCGAGGCGCTGGCCGCACCGCGCGCCCGCGCGCTCGGGGTGCTCGATGCGCTGGCCGATGTGCTGCTGCCCGAGGCGCTGGCCTTGGCGCGCCGCCTCGCCGAGGAGGGTGCCCCGCCGCTCGCCGCTGCTCGCGAGGAGAAGATCACCGCCGTCGATCCTCAGCTCTTTGACGCCTGGCGCGCCGCGCATGCGCGCAAGTTCAAGGGCCAGCTGGCTCCCTGGCGCATCGCCGATGCGATCGAGGCGGCCTGTACCTGCGGGCGCGAGGAGGCGTTCGCGCTCGAGCGTCAGTATTACCTGGAGTGCCGCGAGAGCCCGCAGCGCAAGGCGCTGATGCACGTGTTCGACGCGGAGCGGGCCGCCCGCAAGGTCGAGGGGGTGGGAGCGCAGGTCACCCCGCTGCCGATCCGGCGGGCCGCGGTGGTCGGTGGCGGCACGATGGGCGCCGGGATTGCAGTGCTGTTCGCCAATGCGGACATCCCGGTGACGCTGCTCGATGTTTCGGAGGCGGCGCTCGCAGCGGCGATGGAGCGCATCCGCGCGGTGTATGCGCAGAGCGTCGAGCGAGGGCGGCTGACGCGCGCGCAGGCCGATGCGGCGTTGCGGCGGATCTGCGGCACCACCGACTACGCATCGCTCGGGCAGACCGACATTGCCATCGAGGCCGTATTCGAGGACCCGGCGTTGAAGCGCAGCGTGTTCGAGCGACTCGATCGGAATCTGCCGGCGCACGCGATTCTCGCCACCAACACCTCGACGCTCGACATCGATGCGCTCGCGCAGGTGACCGGCCGGCCCCAGCAGGTGGTCGGTACCCATTTTTTCAGTCCCGCGCACGTGATGAAGCTGATGGAAAACGTGCGCGGCGCGCAAAGTGCCCCGCAGACGCTCGCCACCGTGATGGCGCTCGCCAAGCGCCTGGGCAAAATCCCGGTGATGGCCGGCAACTGCGACGGGTTCATCGGCAACCGGATGCTGCTCTACTACGGTGTGGAGGCCGAGCGGTTGCTCGAGGAAGGCGCCACTCCCGAGCAGGTCGACGGGGTGATCGAGGCGTTCGGGTTTGCCATGGGGCCGCTGGCGATGCGCGATCTGGCCGGTAACGACGTCGGCTGGGCGATTCGCCGCAATCGCACGCTGCCGCCCGATGAGCGCTGGTCGCCCATTCTGCAGCGCATGGCCGAGGAGGGCCGCCTGGGGCGCAAGAGCGGTCAGGGGTTCTACCGCTACGAGGGCGGCAAGCGCCATCACAACCCCGAGGCGCTCGCCTTGATCGAGTCCGTTTCGCGCTCGCTCGGGATTGAGCGGCGGTCGATTGCCGATGCGGAAATTCTGGCGCGGTTGCTCCATCCGCTGGTTAACGAAGGGGCGAAGATCCTCAGCGAGGGGATCGCGAGCCGCTCGGGCGACATCGACGTGGTCTATATCCACGGGTATGGATTTCCGGCCTACAAGGGCGGACCGATGTACTGGGGCCTTCAGGAGGGGCTCGAGAAGGTAATCGCCACGATGGAGCGACTCGCTCCGAGTCACGGTGCGCGCTGGGCTGCGGCACCACGACTGCTCGAGGCGGCCGCGCGGGGCGCCTGGGAATGACGCGGTGGCGCAGGGCGGCCGCTTGACCCGCAAATGAAATAAATGTACGTTTAAAACACACGTTTGAGACGCTACCCGGTGAAATCCTCCCCGCTCTCCGCTGACGGCACGCCCATTGAGCCGAGGTACTCGGAGACCGCCTTGCGGATTCTCGAGGCGGCCGAGCGGCTGTTCGTCGAGCTCGGACTGGAGGCGACCTCGTTGCGGCTGATCACTCAGCAGGCGGGGGTCAATCTCGCCGCGGTCAATTATCACTTCCGCTCCAAGGATGCGCTGTTCGAGGCGGTCTTCGCCCGCCGGTTCGAGCCCTGGGCGCGCGAGTGCCTGCGGGAGCTCACGCTGCTCGAGGCGCGCGCCTCGGCCGGGACTGCGCGATTTGACGCCGAGGCGGTGATGATGTGTTACGTGCGTCCGGCGCTCGCGCTCTCGAGAGACCCCTCGCGCGGCGGTGCGCTGTTCGTGCGCCTGTTCTCGCGCGTGCTGGTGGAGAATCACCGGGCGCTGCGCGAGACGCTCTCGCGCGATTGGGGTCACCTGGTCACGCGCTACACCGAAGCGCTGGGGCGCGCGCTGCCGGGGCTCTCCGCCGAGGAGGTCGCCTGGCGGCTGCACCTGGGCTTCAGCGTGATGTTCCACGCGTTCGCCGGCAACGATATTTTGAAACTCTTCGGCCGCTCGGCCGTTTCGGCGCGCGATCCGGATTTGATCGTCAAGCACGTCGTGCCGTTCGTGCTGAGCGGCATGGGGGCCGTGTCCCGTGCCGAGAGTTCCACGCCGTGAACGGGCCGCAGGCCCCGCGAGCGGCCCGGCCCTGAGGGTCGCGCCATGAACGGTCCGCCGCGCGGACCGCAGCAGCAGAGGAAGTCATGTCTGAGACGAATTTCATGATCCGCAAGGTCGCCGTGCTCGGCGCGGGCGTGATGGGCGCGCAAATCGCCGCGCACCTGCTCAACGCGCAGGTGCCGACGCTGCTCTACGATCTGCCCGATCCCGACGGCGGCAGCGGCATCGCCGCGAAGGCCATCGCCGCGCTGCGCAAGCAGCAGCCGGCGCCACTCGCCGCAGCCGGCCTCGCCGAGTTCATCCAGCCGGCCAACTATGCCGAGGACCTCGGCCGGCTCGCCGAGTGCGACCTGGTCATCGAGGCGATCGCCGAGCGGCTCGAGTGGAAGCGCGACTTGTACCACAAGGTGGCGCCCGTGCTCGGGGCGCAGACGATCTTCGCCACCAACACCTCGGGGCTGTCGATCGAGGCGCTCGCCGCGGCCTGTCCGCCGGCTTTGCGGGCGCGCTTCTGCGGGGTGCATTTCTTCAACCCGCCGCGCTACATGCACCTTGCCGAACTGATCCCGTGCCGCGCCTGCGACGCTGCGATGCTCGATCATCTCGAGACGTTCCTGGTCACCACCCTCGGCAAGGGGGTGATCCGCGCCAAAGACACGCCGAACTTCGTGGCCAACCGCGTCGGGGTTTTCTCACTGCTCGCCACGCTCGCCAACGCGGCGAAATACCAACTTCGATTCGATGTCGTCGACGATCTGACCGGGCCGCGCCTCGGGCGGCCGAAGTCCGCGACGTTTCGCACCGCCGACGTGGTGGGCCTGGACACCTTTGCCCATGTGGTGCGCACGATGCGCGAGGGCCTGCCGGAGGACCCCTGGCATGCGCTGTTCGTCTGCCCGCCGTGGCTCGAGAAGCTGATCGCAGCCGGTGCGCTCGGGGCGAAGACCAAGGGCGGCATCTACCGCAAGAAGGGACAGGATCTCTCGGTGCTCGACCCGACGAGCGGCACGCATGTGCCGGCCGGGGAGAAGGCCGATGTGGCCGTCACCGAGATGCTCAAAATCGAAGACGTGGGCGCGCGCCTCGAGGCGCTGCGCTCGAGCGATCACCCGCAGGCGAAGTTTCTCTGGGGGTGCTGGCGCGACACGTTTCACTACATCGCCTGCCATCTCGGGGAGATCGCCCATTCGGCGCGCGATGTGGATCTGGCCATGCGCTGGGGTTTCGGCTGGCAGCGCGGACCGTTCGAGTTGTGGCAGGCGGCCGGATGGGCGCGCGTGGCCGGGTGGATCGAGGCGGATATCCGTGCCGGGCAGACGCTCGCCTCCGTGCCGCTGCCGGCGTGGGTGTTGGAGCCGCAGCGTACGGGCGTGCACGGGCCCGAGGGGTCCTACGATGCGGCCGGGCAGCGCCCCGTGGGTCGCTCGCAGTTGCCGGTGTATCGGCGCCAGCTGTGGCCCGTGGCGCTCATCGGGGAGCGGCGCGAGCTCGGCGAGACGGTCTACGAGAACGCTGCCGTGCGGGCCTTCACCAGCGGCGATGGCGTGCTGGTGGCCTCACTGAAGACCAAGGCGCATTCGATCTCCCCGGAGGCGCTCGAGGGACTGAACCAGGCGATCGACCTCGCCGAGGCGCGCTACCGGGGGCTCGTGCTCTGGCAGAGCGAGCCGCCGTTTTCCGTGGGTGCGAATCTCGAGGCACTGCGCCCGGCGCTTGCCGCAGGCGACTGGAAGACCCTCGAGGCGGTGATCTCGCGCTTCCAGAGCACCTCGATGCGCCTGCGCTACAGCCTCATCCCGACCGTCGCGGCGACGCAGGGCTACGTGTTTGGCGGGGGTTGCGAGTTCATGCTGCACTGCGACCGGGTGGTCGCGGCGCTGGAGTCCTACGTCGGTCTGGTCGAAGCTGGCGTCGGGCTGCTGCCCGGAGGCGGGGGCTGCAAGGAGTTCGCGCGTCGCGCCGCGCATGAGAGCCGCGGTGATCTGTTCGCGGCGCTGAAGGAGTACTACATGGCGATCGCCACCGCCAAGGTCGCCGGCAGCGGCCTCGAGGCGCGCGAACTCGGCTTCCTGCGCGACAGCGATCCGGTGGTGTTCAACGCCGATGAGCTGTTGTATGTCGCGAAGCAGCAGGCGCTTGCGCTCGCCGAGGCGGGCTATCGGCCGCCGCTCGCCGGGGCGCGCTTCCCGGTGGCCGGACGCAGCGGTGCGGCCTCGATCAAAGCGCAGCTGGTGAACCTGCTCGAGGGACACTTCATCAGTCCGTACGACTTCGAGATCGGCTCGCGCATCGCTGAGGTCATGACGGGCGGGGACGTGGAGGCGGGCACCGAGGTCGATGAGGACTGGATCCTCGCACTCGAGCGGCGCCACTTCCTCGCGCTGCTCGGTCATGCGAAGACCCAGGAGCGCATCGTGCACACGCTAAAGAGCGGCAAGCCGCTGCGCAATTGAGGCGGTACGGGAGAATTTTGTCATGACGAAGCAGATTCAAGAGGCTTACATCGTTGCCGCCACCCGCACCCCGGTGGGCAAGGCGCCGCGCGGCATGCTGCGCCAGGTGCGCCCCGATGACCTGCTGGTGCACGCCCTGCGCAGTGTTCTCGCACAGACCCCGGGGCTCGAGCCCTCGAGCATCGAGGACGTGGTGGTGGGCTGCGCGTTTCCGGAGGCCGAGCAGGGTCTGAACATGGCGCGTGTCGCGGCGCTGCTCGCCGGACTGCCCGACACCGTGCCGGGCGTGACCGTGAACCGCTACTGCTCCTCGGGCTTAAATGCCGTGCAGATCGCCGCCGACCGCATTCGCCTCGGGGAGGCCGACGTGGTGATCGCAGGTGGCGCGGAGTCGATGTCGATGGTGCCCATGATGGGCAACAAAGTGGCGATCAACCCGCAGGTGTTCGCGCATGAGGAGAACTACGCGATTGCCTACGGCATGGGCATCACCGCTGAGAAGGTTGCGAGCCAGTGGAAGGTCTCGCGCGAGGACCAGGATGCCTTTGCCCTCGAATCGCACCGACGCGCACTCGCGGCGCGGGCCGCCGGCGGCTTCAGCGCCGAGATTTCCCCGCTCGACGTGACGTACCGTATCGCCGATCTGGCCGCCGGTGAAGTGCGCCACGAGCTGAAGCGTCTTGCCGAGGACGAGGGGCCGCGGGCGGACACTTCGCTCGAGGCGCTGGCGAAATTGCGGCCGGTGTTTGACGCCAAGGGCAGCGTCACGGCGGGCAACAGCTCGCAGACTTCCGACGGCGCTGCCGCGGTGCTGCTGGTCTCAGAGACCGTGCTCAAGCGCTACAATCTGACGCCGCTCGCCCGCTACGTGACCTTCGCGGTCAAAGGGGTGCCGCCGCAGATCATGGGCATTGGCCCGAAGGAGGCGGTCCCTGCGGCGCTGCGGCGCGCTGGATTGAATCAGGGCGCGCTTCAGTGGATCGAACTCAACGAAGCCTTCGCCGCGCAATCACTCGCCGTGATCCGCGATCTCGACCTCGATCCGCAGCGAGTCAATCCGCACGGCGGCGCCATTGCGCTCGGCCACCCGCTCGGGGCCACTGGGGCGATTCGCACCGCGACGCTGGTGCACGGCATGCGCCACAAGGCCCAGAGGGGCTATGGCATGGTCACGATGTGCATCGGTACCGGCATGGGTGCGGCCGGCATCTTCGAAGTGTACTGAGCGCGGCGAGTGCCGGTGCACGGCCGCGCGGTTCACGGGCTGTAGCGCTATTGCGTGAGCGGGGGGCGAGGCGGGCGGAGCGAGCCGCGCGCCCACCCGCCTTGTGCGCCCCTGCGCGGCCCTGCGAGACTGCTTGCTCAGGGGGTCAGTTGGGGAGCGGCGCGAAGTGCAGCACACCGTTTCATCGAACCGATGGGCCTCGCTCTGGAGGCTCGACCGGAAGGTTCTGTACCTGAACCACGGATCCTTCGGCGCCTGCCCCGCAGCGGTGCTGCGCGAGCAGTCGCGGCTGCGCGCGGAGATGGAGCGCGAGCCGGTGGATTTCCTCGACGGCACGCTCGCGGACCGACTGGCGCGGGCACGCGTGGTCCTGGCCGAGTTTCTCGGCGCGGACCCGGCCGATCTGGTGTTCGTTCCCAACGCGACCACCGCGGTGAATGCGGTATTGCAGTCCCTGCCGCTCGCGCCGGGCGATGAGCTGCTGCTGACGAGCCAGACCTACGGTGCATGCCGCAAGAGCGCTGAGTTCGTCGCCGCGCGCACCGGTGCGCGCATCGTGACCGTGCCGTTACCGTTCCCCGTGGCGCACGAAGAGGAGTTGATCGAGCCGGTGCTCGCCGCCGTCACGCCGCGGACGCGCCTTGCATTGCTCGATCACGTGGCGAGCCCGACGGCACTCATCATGCCGATCGAGCGCTGGGTGCGCGAGCTCGATGCGCGTGGCGTCGATACGCTCATCGATGGCGCGCATGCCCCGGGCATGCTGGCACTTGATTTGAGCCGCCTCGGCGCATCGTTCTATACCGGCAACGCCCACAAGTGGCTGTGCGCACCGAAGGGCGCGGCGTTTCTGCACGTGCGTGCCGATCGGCACCGACAGGTGCACCCCACGGTCATCAGTCACGGGTACGGCGGCGGATTGCAGGGGCAGTTCGACTGGACCGGGACCAGCGACCCCTCGCCATGGCTGTGCATTCCCGCCGCGCTGCATCACCTCGGGGCGCAGCTGCCCGGGGGGTGGCCCGCACTCATGGCGCGCAACCATGCGCTCGCACTCGAGGCGCGCGCACTGTTGCTCGAGGCGCTCGAGCTGCCCGCACCGTGTCCGGCGCAGATGATCGGCTCGATGGCATCGATCCTGTTGCCCGTCCCGCGGTCCGGTTCTGCGGCCGTCGGGCGCGACTGCCGGCAGCTGCATGACTGGTTCCGCACGCGTGGGATCGAGACGTGGCTGTTCCCGCAGCCCGCGCCGCTGCTGCGCATCTCGGCGCAGCTGTACAACGACCGCGAGCAGTTCGAGCGCCTCGCCGAGCAGGTGCGGGAGTGCTTCCGTGGCGGTTGAGGGGTCGACGATCGAGCCGCGCCTCTCGACGTTCGACACCGCGATGGTGGTGTTCAGTCTCGTGGTCGGCATCGGGATCTTTCGCACCCCGGCGATCGTGGCGCGCGCCGCGGGCAGTACCACGGTGTTCTTCAGCGCGTGGATCCTCGCCGGCGTGGTCAGTCTCATCGGGGCGTTCGTGTTCGCCGAGATCGGCGCCCGTCATCCGCGCGCCGGTGGTTACTACCGGGTGGTCGCGGACTGTTATCACCCCGCGCTCGCGTTCATGCTCAACTGGTCACAGACGCTGATGCAGGGGGCCGGCGCGGCCGGCGTGGCGTTCATCGGTGCGGACTATCTCGCCCCGATCGTGCTGCCGGCAGAGCAGGTGACGCCGCACACGAAGCTCGCCGTGGCGTGTCTGAGCATGCTGGCGCTGTTGGCGCTGAATTATCGCGGTGTGCGCATGGGTGCGCGGGCGCAAAACGTGCTCTCGGTGCTGAAGATCGCACTCATGGGCGCGCTCGTGATCTGCACGTTCGTTCTCGGCACGCACGGCGCTGCGGCTCGCGCGATGGTGCCGGTGGCGTACGGCTCTTCGGTGCTCAGGCTCGCCACGGCGCTGGTGCCCTGTTTCTACGCCTACGGTGGCTACCATCTGACGATGAACCTCGGGGCGGATCTGAAGAACGCCCGGCGGCGCTTCCCGCTGGCGATCGCCGCCGGGGTGTTGACGGTGGTGGCGCTGTACCTGCTGCTGAACCTCGCCTACCAGCACGTGCTCGGCACGGGGGGGCATCGCGGCGGCCCCGCTGGTCGCCGCGGCGCTCACCGGCGCGCTGTTCGGTCCGGCCGGCCGGGCCATCGTGTCGACGGTGGTGTTTCTCTCCGCGGCCGGGTTCGTCAATGCCACCATCGTGCACATGCCGCGCACGTTCTATGCGATGGCCGAGGACGGTGCGCTGCCGGCGGCCTTCATGCGCATCAACCCGCGCACCCAGGCCCAGGAGGCGGGGCTGATCTTCTTCGCTCTGACCATGCTGGTACCGGCGCTGTTGCTCGGCTCGTTCGCCAAGCTGCTCGATTACGTCATTCTCGTCGACACCGTGACGCTCGCCGTCGTCGCATCGACGCTGTTCGCGCTGCGGTGTCGATCGGGCGGCGCAGCGGGATTTGCCCTCTGGGGCTATCCGCTGCTGCCAGCGCTCTACATCCTGTGTCTGCTCGCGGTGGCGGTGCGCGTGGCGGCATTGCAACCGGTGCTCGCGCTCGCCGGCGGCGTGATTCTGCTCACGGGCTGGCCGCTGTTTCGGTTCGGGCGGCGGTTGTTCGGCGCCAGTGCCTGAGCGGCATTAGGCCAGCGGCAGCTGCGTGGTGAATTTCTTCGTGCGCAGCACGAAGCTGGTATTGACCGAGCGGACCGCCGCCTGTTGCAGCAGGTGCGTGGAGAGGAAGTGCTCATACGCCTCCATGCTGGCCGCGACGATGCGCAGCAGATAATCGTTGGTGCCGCTCATCGAGTGGCATTCGAGCACCTCGGGACGATCGCGCACCAGCCGGTCGAACGCCGCGACGGTCTCGGCGTGGTGATTTTCCAGCGACACCTGGGCGTAGGCCAGGATGGGCAGTCCAATCGCGCTCGCCGAGAGCAGCGTCGCGTAACCGTCGATGATCCCTTCACTCTCCAGCCGCTTCAGCCGCCGCCAGCACGGGGCGGGCGAGAGGCCCACCCGCTTGGCGAGGTCCTGGTTCGTGATCCGAGCTTCCAGCTGCAGCGTGGCGAGGATGCGGCGGTCGATCCGATCGAGCGGGCGGGGCATGGAGGGACTCCAGTGAGGCCGCGGGAGCAAGGATGTTGCCAGAATAGCCGTAAAATGAGCAAGAAAGGCAAGCCTATTTCCCTGTCCAGGGCATACGCTCATCGGAATGACTCATTGGGGGAGCTTCCATGGCGGCACCTGCCATTTCCTCGGTGCGAGCCGGCTACGAGGGCGCGCCGGCGTCTGAGCCCGACTGGCACCGCGTCACGCGACTGCTGCGTCAATCGCGGGCGCTCGATGACATCGAGGAGACGCGCCTGCTGCCGGCCCGAGAGGTGCTCTACCAGTTCTCCGCGCGCGGCCATGACCTGGCGCAGATCCTGCTCGGGCTGCAGCTGACCGATCCGCACGATGCGGTGACGGTGTATTACCGCTCCCGTCCGATCCTGCTCGCCCTCGGGGTCGATTTGGAGGAGGCGGCGGCCGGCCCTCTGGCGCGCGCCGGCTCATTCAGCGATGGCCGGGACATCGGAGTGGTGTTCAACAAGCCCGCACGGGGCGGGGCCACGGTGTTACCGGCCTGTGGCGGCGTTGGTGCGCAGTACACACCCGCGGCCGGCTGGGCGCAGGCGCTCGGCTATCACCGCGACGTGCTCGGCGAGCCGGCCTACGGGAGCAGCATCGCGGTCGTCCTCGGCGGGGACGGATCGGTGGCGACGGGCGGATTCTGGTCGGCGCTCACCATGGCGACGACGCTGAAGTTACCGCTGCTGATCTACATCGAGGACAACGGGTTCGGCATCTCGGTCAGCTCGCGCATGCAGACCCCGGGCGGCAACATCGCCGCCAATCTGCGTTCGTTCGCGGGTCTGACGATTTTCGAGGGCGACGGCGCCGACCCGCAGGAGGCCGCCGAGCGCATCGGGGAGGCGGTCGGCTTCGTGCGCGAGCAGCGCGCACCGGCACTGCTTCGTTTGACGGTGCCGCGCCTGAACGGTCATTCCGGACAGGATACGCAGACGTACAAGACGCCGGAGATCATTGCGCGCGAACGTAGCGGCGATCCGCTGCGCCGGCTCGAGCGCTACCTCGTGCCGCAGCGCATGAGCGAGCGCGAGTGGCGCGAGATCGGCGAGAGCGCCGAGCGTGAGGTCGAGCAGGCGGTCGAGCGCGCCCGGATGCGCCCGCTGCCGGATCCGACCGGAGTCACTCGGCATGTGTTCACGGAGTACGATGCGCTGGGCTGGCCGCAGCTGCAGGAGCAGGGTGGACTCGCCCCCCTCGGCATCGCCTCGCCGCGCTCGAGCAGCGAGGCGCACCCTGAGCCGACCCGGATCAACATGCTGACGGCGATCCGGCGCACACTCGATGCCGAACTCACGGCCAATCCGCGCATGATGGTGTTCGGGGAGGACGTGGGACCTAAGGGCGGCGTACACGGGGCGACGCTCGGACTGCAGGAGAAGCACGGCGCGGGCCGAGTGTTCGACACCAGTCTCTCGGAGGAAGGCATCATCGGTCGGGCCGTCGGGATGGCGCTCGCCGGGCTCCTGCCGGTGCCGGAGATCCAGTTCCGCAAGTACGCCGATCCGGCCACCGAGCAGATCAACGATTGCGGCACCATGCGCTGGCGTACCGCGAACCGCTTCGCCGCGCCGATGGTGGTGCGCGTGCCGGGCGGGTTTTTCAAGTGCGGCGATCCGTGGCACAGCCAGACCAACGAGGTCGCTTGGGTGCACGGGATCGGCTGGCAGGTGGCCGTGCCGTCGAACGCCGAGGATGCCGTCGGGTTGCTGCGTGCGGCGCTGCGCGGCAACGAGCCGACCCTGTTCTTCGAGCACCGCGCGCTGCTCGATGGCTCCTGGGCGCGCCGGCCGTACCCGGGCGATGAGTACCTCATCCCTTTCGGCAAGGCGCACTGCGTGTGCGAGGGCTCGGAACTCACCGTGGTGACCTGGGGCGCGATGGTCGAGCGCTGCGAGCGCGCCGCGCAGATCTCCGGGGTCCTCACCGAGGTGCTCGATCTGCGCACGCTGGCGCCTTGGGATCGCGAGGCGGTGTTGACCTCGGTGCGCAAGACGCGCCGCTGCCTGATCGTGCACGAGGACAACCTCACGGCCGGATTCGGTGCCGAAGTGGCCGCCGTGCTCGCCCGGGAGGCGTTCTTCAGCCTCGATGCGCCGATTGAGCGACTGACCATGCCGGACATCCCGAGCCCCCATGCCCCGGTGCTGCTCGAGGCGGTCGTGCCCGGCGTCGAATCCATCACGCGCGCGATCCGCGCGCTGGCGAGCGTGTAGTCATGTCGAACGAGATCGTGGAGGTCCGCGCCCCCGAGGAGCAGGAGGAGGGCACCCGATCGCAGCTGCTGCGCTGGCTCAAGGCGCCCGGGGACTCGGTGAGTGCGCACGAACCGCTGGTCGAGCTCGAGACCGACAAGGTGACCGTGGAGGTGGCCGCCCCAGTGTCGGGGGTGCTCGCCGAAGTGTTGAAGGACGAGCGGGAAGAGGTGGCCCCCGGGGACGTTCTGGGGCGCATTGCGACGGGCGCAGAAGTGCCTCGCAGCGCTGCGCACACACCACAGCCGTCCGCGCCCGAGGCGCGTGCGCTCCCGGGCGCTGCGGCGCGCCCCGCGGCAGCCTCTCTTGCGGCGCATCCGGCGTCTGGCGCCAGTACGGCGTGCAGTCCGGCGGTGCGCCGGCTGCTCGCCGAGCGGGGTCTGGAGTCCGCAGACGTGCGCGGCACGGGACCGGCCGGGCGAATCACCGTGGATGACGTGCTCAGCGTCGCGGCACGCAGCCGCGAATCGGCGAGCGTCCCGCCGCCGCAGACCGAGCCGTCGGGCATTGCCGTGCGGCGGGTTGAGCACAGCGCGGTTCGTCAGCGGATCGCCGCTCGGATGGTCGAGAGCCTGCTGCACACCGCGCCGCACGTGACCACCGTGTTCGAAGTCGACCTCACCGCCGTGCTCGATCACCGCGAGCGTCATCGCGAGTCATTCGCTAAGCGCGGCACGCCGTTGACCCTCTCGGCGTATTTCGTGCGGGCCGCGGTCGCGGCCATCGAGGAGGTGCCGGAGGCCAACAGCCGCTGGAGCGAGGCGGCGCTCGAGATCTACCAGAGCGTGAATTTCGGCATCGGCACTGCCGCACCGGAAGGACTGGTGGCCCCGGTGTTGCGCCGCGCCGAGACGCTCGATCTGGAGCAGACCGCGCAGGGGATCGACGCGCTCGTGCAGCGCGCCCGCGCCGGGCGACTCAGTCCCGAGGACGTCCGCGGGGGCACGTTCACGATGTCCAACCATGGGGTCAGCGGCAGCCTGATCGCCACGCCCATCATCCTCTTCCCCGGGCAGGCGGCCATCCTCGGGGTGGGCAAGCTCGAGAAGCGCGCCGCCGTGGTGCAGCACGGTGAGACCGAGCGTATCGAGATCCGCCCGCGCTGCTACGCGACGCTCACCATCGATCACCGGGTCATGGATGGCGTGCGGGCCAACCGTTTCATGCAGATCTTCGCCGAGCGGCTCGGCCTCTGGAGCGAGTGAGGGTCGCACCGGCCCCGCGCCTCGGGCGTGGCCGCAGCCGAGCATAGTGACGAGAGGCCCCTGGCGGGGCTACCATGCGCGCAGTACTCCAGCGGAGGACTTCAGCATGACCGAGGGCACCACCACACTGCCGGGCCCGCCGAGCGATGAGTCCGAGCCTGATTTGAGCCGCCGGCGCATGTTGACGGCGGCCACCGCGGCCGTCGGCGCGGTGGGCGTCGGGCTGGCCGCGACCCCGTTCATCGAGTCGATGGAGCCGAGCGAAACGGCGCGCGCACTCGGGGCGCCGGTCACCATCGACATCTCCACGCTCGAACCGAAGCAGATGTTGGTCACCTCCTGGCGGCGTCGCCCGATCTACGTGCTGCGGCGCACCGAGGCGGAGCTGAAGACGCTCCCGAGTCTCAACGGCCAACTGAAGGACCCGTTGTCCAAGGCCGATCAACAGCCGGCGAATCTGCCCGGCTGGAACCCCGTCCAACGATCCATCGTGCCGGAGTACCTCGTGGTGGTGGGGATCTGCACGCATCTCGGGTGCATGCCGAAGCTGCATCCGAATCCAGGGGATCCGCTGCTCGGGGCGAGCTGGCCGGGCGGATACTACTGCCCCTGCCACGGGTCACGCTACGATCTGGCCGGGCGCGTGATGGATGGCTCACCAGCGCCGCTGAACCTGCCCGTGCCGCCGCATTACTACAAAGATGCCAAGACCATCGTGGCGGGTGAGCTGTCGAACGGCACTGAGCAGAACTGGGAGCCGAATACCTGGTGAGGCGGCCGCGCTACGGCGCGGTGAGTCCGCCAAAGCGAGCGAACGCCTCGGGGCCGGCACTCGGCAGCGCCCCGTCGAGGGTGCACGCATGCGCATCGAGGTGGCGCTCTGCCGCGTTGAACACCGCGGCATAGAGTCGTCGGCACAGTGCGTAGGCCTCGGTGCCGATCCAATCCTCCGGCAGCAGAGCCGGGGGCAGCAGTGGGTCGCGCAGGTGGATCTTGCGATACTCGTGAATGAGCAGCGTGCGCACCACGAACGCGGACTGCGGAGCGAGCTGCCGCAGCGCGCCGCGGGCCTCGATCGGCGCGAACGCATCGCGAAAGCGCCGGTAGCGGCGCGCCAGTTCCGCCCAATCCCATGCGGCCGCCGCCAGGCGCCGGTCGGCGGCCAGATTCTCCGCGCGGCTCGTAAAGAGCCAGCCGTCGGCTGCGCCATCGGCCGGTAGGTAGCTGCGCGAGCGCTGCGCGGAGGCGCTCGGGTGCACGAACACCCCGGGGGCGATTTGCCCAAATCCCGACCAGCGCAACTGCTCGCGCAGCTCCGCTCGTGCGCCCCCGCCCGGGGGCACCGCCAGCAGCGTCCAGTGTCCGTCCCAGGCACCGGGACTCACCGCGTAGATGCGCTCGGTGGCTTCGGCGAACCGATCATGTCCGGTGTCACTCAGGCGGTACTCGCTGCGCCGGCCGCGCCTGAGAGGGGTGAGCCAGCCGTCGGCGGCGAGCCGAGCGACGCTGGTGCGCACCAGGCGCTCGGCGAGCCCGAACGGTGCGGCGAGGCCAATGAGGCTGCCGAGGCTCACGCGCCCCCCGCGCGGGGCGATGGCATCGCCGAACACGGTCATCAGCAGCGATCCGCCGCGCAGCGGTCGCTGCGCGCGGAACCGCCGCAGCAGCGCCGCGACGGCGGGAGTCGAGTCACGCAGAGCATCCATCAGGCGTTCATGGCGAGGTAAAGGGGCATTCTGCCACGAAATTTCTTGACACAAAAATCACGATGGCGGTAGCGTTTATGTATCATATGGCTTTCCCGCACAGGCGTGACCATGTATACGCAGGCTTTGGATTCTCCGGCGGCCGGGCCCGATGAGACGAGCGAGGAGCGCGAGCGACTCGAGCGGTTTCAGGCGCGGATCGATCGTGACGAGAAGATCGAGCCGAAGGACTGGATGCCCGAGGCGTACCGCCAGACCCTGATCCGCCAGATCGCCCAGCACGCGCATTCGGAGATCGTCGGGATGCTGCCGGAGGGCAACTGGATCACCCGCGCGCCCTCACTGCGGCGCAAAGCGGTGCTGATCGCCAAGGTGCAGGACGAGGGCGGGCACGGGATGTACCTGTACAGCGCCGCAGAGACCCTCGGCGTGGCGCGCGGGGAACTCATCGAGCAACTGCTCTCAGGCCGGGCCAAATACTCGAGCATCTTCAACTACCCGACGCTCACCTGGGCGGATATCGGGGCGATCGGCTGGCTGGTCGACGGCGCGGCGATCATGAACCAGGTGCCGCTGTGTCGCTGCTCCTACGGACCGTACGCACGCGCCATGGTGCGCATCTGCAAGGAGGAGAGCTTTCACCAGCGCCAGGGCTACGAGCTGATGCTCACGCTCGCACGCGGCAGCGCGCAGCAGCACGCGATGGCGCAGGATGCGCTGAATCGCTGGTGGTGGCCGTCGCTGATGATGTTCGGGCCGAGTGATGCGCACTCGGTGCACACCGCGCAGTCGATGCGCTGGAAGATCAAACGATTCACCAACGATGAGTTGCGCCAGAGGTTCATCGACGTGACGGTGCCGCAGGCCGACTACCTCGGCCTCACCGTGCCCGATCCTGATCTGCACTGGAACGAGGCGAGCCAGCACTATCGCTTCGGTGAGATCGACTGGAGTGAGTTCCAGGCGGTGCTCAAGGGCGAGGGTCCGTGCAACCGCGAGCGCCTCGCGGCGCGCCGCACCGCGCACGAGAACGGTCGCTGGGTGCGCGAGGCCGCCGCCGCTTATGCCGCGAAACATCAAGGGCCGGCGCGCACCGCGCGGGCCGGTGCAGGAGCGCTGTCATGAACGAAGACTGGATGCTGTACGAGGTGTTCATCCGCTCGCGCTCGGGGCTCGAGCACAAGCACGTCGGGAGCCTGCATGCCGCCGATGCGCGCATGGCGATCGAGCATGCCCGCGATGCCTACACCCGTCGCCAGGAGGGCGTGAGCATCTGGGTGGTGCCCTCGAGCGAGATCCTCGCCAGCGATCCGGGCGAAGCCGACGCACTGTTCGAGCCGGCGCGCGACAAGGTGTACCGCCATCCGACGTTCTACGTCATTCCTGACGAGGTGAAAAACATATGAGCGCGGCGGTCGAGGCCGGCTGCGCGCCGGTGAGCAGCACCGAGCGTGTCGAGTACCTGCTGCGCCTCGCCGACACCAGTCTGATCGGCGGCCAGCGCCTGGCGGAGTTGCTCGGGCATGGTCCGACTCTCGAGGAAGATCTGGCGCTCGGCAACATCTCGCTTGATTTGATCGGACAGGCGCGCCTGCTGCTCTCGCTCGCCGGTCGCATCGAGGACAGCGGCCGCGACGAGGATGCACTGGCGTTTCGGCGCGATGCTCCGCAGTTTCGCAACATGTCCCTCGCCGAGCAGCCGAATGAGGATTTCGCCGCGACCATCGTGCGCCAATGTCTGCTCGATGCCTGGCAGCTCGAGACCTACGAGAGTCTGACCGGCTCGCGCGAGGAGGCGCTCGCCGACATTGCGCACAAGGCCGTCAAGGAGTGTCGCTACCACTGGCGCTTCAGCGCCGGCTGGCTGGTGCGCCTCGGTGACGGGACCGAGGAGAGTCACGCGCGGGTGAGCGCGGCGCTCGGGGCGCTGTGGCGCTTCACCGATGAGCTGCTGACGCCCGATGCGCTCGATGCGCGCATGGCCGTGTGCGGCATTGGCCCTGCGCCCGGCCTGATCCGCGAGCGATGGGATACTCGTGTGAGTGCGGCACTCGCCGAGGCGAAGCTTCCGAAGCCGCCCCATCGGCACTATCCGTGGCACGGCAAGCGCGGCGTGCACTCCGAACACCTCGGCCACCTGCTCACCGAGATGCAGTTCCTGCCGCGCGTCTACCCCGGTGCGACATGGTAGAGGCAGCACGCCCCGAGAGCGCCGGGGGACGCGAACGGCAGATCTGGCGCGCGCTCGAGTCGGTGGCCGATCCGGAGATTCCGGTGGTCAACATCGTCGAGCTCGGCATCGTCCGCCAGGTGCGTGCCGGAGCGGACGGGCAGCTGCGCGTGAGGATCACTCCGACCTACTCGGGGTGCCCGGCCACGGAAGTCATCGCACGCTCGATCCGCGAAACACTCGACCAGAACGGCTTTGCCGACGTCATGCTCGAGACGGTGCTCTGGCCGCCCTGGTCGAGCCAGTGGTTGAGCGAGTCGGGGCGAGAGAAGCTTCAGGCGTTCGGCATCGCCGTCGAGGGCGGCGCGCCGAGCCAGGTGGCCTGCCCGCGCTGCGCCAGCCACCAGGTGCAGCGCATCAGCGAGTTCGGGTCCACGCCCTGCAAGGCCCATTACCGCTGCCGCGAGTGCCTCGAACCCTTCGATACCTTCAAGTGCCTGTGATATGTTGAAATTTCATGCGCTGCGCGTCGTCGAAGTGCGGCCCGAAGCCGAAGAGGCCATCGCGCTGACGCTCGAGGTGCCTCGGGATCTTGCCGCTGAGTACCGCGGCAGTGCCGGTCAGCACTTGGTGGTGCGCGTGAGCGCCGACGGCCAGGAGCTGCGCCGGACATATTCGTTCACCAATGCGCCTGGCGAGCCGTACCTGCGCCTGCTGGTGCGTCTTCAGCCGCAGGGGCGCGTCTCGGCGCGGCTCGCGCGGCTTGAGCCGGGTGAGCAACTCGAGGTGTTGCCGCCGAACGGGAGCTTCACGCCGCATGTGGCAGCGCTCGGCGCGGGCCTGCGAGTCGCCTTTGCCGCCGGCAGCGGCATCACGCCGGTGCTCTCCGTGACGCGCGCAGTGCTGAGCGCCGGCGGTGCCATGATGGTGTTCTACGGCAACCGCAGTGCCGCCCGCACGATGGGGCTCGAGGCGCTGCAGGCGCTGAAGGACCAGTACCCCGAGCGGCTCGCGTTGCACTTCATCATGAGCCAGGAGCCGCAAGAGGTGGCGCTGTACAACGGCCGCCTGGAGCGCGGCAAAGTGCGCGAGCTCGCCCACGCGTTCTTCGATCCGACTGAGGTCACCGAATACTTCGTGTGCGGTCCCGGTCAGATGGACGCAGAGGTGTGCTCGGCGCTGGCAGACCTTGGCGTTGCGCGTGAGCGCATCCGCGTCGAGCACTTCATCGCCGCGGCCGACGGCGCCGCCGCCCTCGCGCCGAGCGCTGTCGCCTCGCCAGCGCCGCCGCCGACGGCGCTGGCCGAAGGGATCGCCGAGGTCACCGTGCTCCTCGACGGGCGGCGACGCACGTTCACCATGGCCATCGATGGCGACTCGGTGCTCGATGCCGCCGAGCGTGCCGGGCTGGATCTGCCGTTCTCCTGTCGCTCCGGCGTGTGCTCGACCTGTCGGACGAAGGTCGTGCGCGGCAAGGTGCGCATGGCCGAGAACTATGCGCTCGAGGAGTGGGAGCTCGAGCAGGGCTACGTGCTCGCCTGTCAGTCGAAGTGTCTCACGCCCGAGCTGGAACTCGATTACGACGAGAAGTGAGCCGGGCGGGTGCACCGCCGGTGAGGATGCCATGAACTACCAAACCATTGCGTATACCAGGGTCGAGGGCGTGGCCCGCTTGACGCTGAACCGTCCGGAGCGACTGAACAGCTTCAATGCGCAGATGCACGAAGACGTGCGCCATGCGCTCGCGACCCTCGCGGCCGACGCCGAGGCGCGCGTGCTGGTGCTCACTGGTGCGGGCCGCGGGTTTTGCGCCGGGCAGGATCTGTCCGATCGCACCGTCGCGCCAGGCGCCGCACGGGCCGATCTCGGTGAGTCGATCGAGCGCCATTACAAGCCGCTCATTCTCGCGCTGCGCCATCTGCCAATCCCGGTGCTCGCGGCGGTGAACGGGGTGGCGGCTGGTGCCGGCGCCAACATCGCACTCGCCTGCGACCTAGTGGTCGCGGCGCGCTCGGCGAGCTTCGTGCAGGCCTTCTCGCGCATCGGGCTGCTGCCGGACTCCGGCGGCACCTGGTTTCTGCCGCGCCTGGTCGGATCGGCGCGCGCGCTCGGTCTGGCGCTGCTTGGAGAGAAACTACCGGCCACCCAGGCTGCCGAGTGGGGCCTGATCTGGCGCTGCGTCGATGATGAGGATTTCCCCGCCGAAGTCGATGCACTGGCCGCCGGCCTCGCCGCCGCACCGACGCTGGCGCTGCGGCACATCAAGCACTCTCTGCAGGCCGCTTGGCACAACACGCTCGAGCAGCAGATCGAGCTCGAGCGCGATGCGCAGCGCGAGCTCGGATACAGCGCCGATTACGCCGAGGGCGTCGCAGCATTCATGGCCAAGCGTGAGCCGCGCTTCACGGGCCGATAACACAGACGGGTGAGCGTCCAGATGCAACTGCAAAGCTATTGTGAAGGCCGCTGGATGAGCGGCACGGGTCAGGCGGTGTTGCTGCGCGATGCGAGCACCGCAGAGGTGATCGCGAGCGCCTCGAGCGATGGGTTGGATTTTGCCGCGATGCTCGCGCATGCGCGCACGATCGGGGGGGCGAACCTGCGCGGCCTGACGTTTCATGAGCGTGCGGCCATTCTCAAGGCGTTGGCCAAGCACCTGAATGAGAAGAAGGACGAGCTGTATCGGCTCTCCTATGCGACCGGAGCGACCAAGTCGGACTCGTGGATCGATATCGACGGGGGCATCGGGACGCTGTTCGTGTACGCCAGCAAGGGCATGAAGGAGCTGCCCGACAGCCGCGTGTACGTCGATGGTGCAGTCGAGCCGCTCGCCAAGAGTGGTGGCTTCCTCGGGCAACACATCTACGTCTCCCTCGAGGGCGCGGCGATTCACATCAATGCGTTCAATTTTCCGGTCTGGGGCATGCTCGAGAAGCTCGCCCCGGCCTTCCTCGCCGGCGTCCCGGTGATCGTCAAGCCGGCGACCGCCACGGCCTACCTCACCGAGCTCGCGTTCCGGCAGATCATCGAGTCGGGCCTGCTGCCCGAGGGGGCCGCGCAGTTGATCTGCGGCGGCGTCGGGGACCTGTTCGAACACCTGAGCTGCCAGGACGTGATCGCCTTCACCGGATCGGCGTCCACCGCGCGCAAACTGCGCATGCACCCGCGCGTGCTCGAGCAGGCCGTGCGGTTCACCGCGGAGACCGATTCGCTCAACTCCTGCATCCTCGGGCCCGATGCGGTGGCCGGTACGCCGGAATTCGATCTGTTCGTGCGCGAAGTGGTGCGCGAGATGACCGTCAAGGCCGGCCAGAAGTGCACGGCCATCCGCAAGGCCATCGTGCCCGTGAGTCAGAGCGCCGCAGTACTCGAGGCGCTGCGCTCCTCGCTGGCGAAGATCGTGATCGGCAATCCGCGCGAGGAGGCAGTGCGCATGGGGCCGGTGGCCTCCCTCGCGCAGCGGCGCGAGGTGCTCGAGCAGCTCGCTCGCCTCGAGCGCGAAACGGAGGTCGTCTGCGGCGGCAGCCGCACGAGTGCCCCTGCGGGCACCGATGCCGAACGGGGTGCATTTCTCGCCCCGACGCTGCTGCACTGCCGGGACATCGCCAGAGCCCGCGCAGTGCACGAGGTCGAGGCGTTCGGCCCGGTGAGCACTGTGGTGCCTTACGAGGGCCTTGAGCAGGCGATCGAACTGGCCCGCCGCGGTGCCGGCAGTCTCGTCGGCTCGGTGTTCAGTGCCGATGAGTCGAGTGCCGCGCAGCTGGTGTTGGGACTTGCGCCATTCCACGGACGTATTCTCGTGGTCAATCGTCATTGCGCGAAGGAGTCGACGGGGCACGGATCGCCGCTGCCGCATTTGGTGCATGGCGGTCCGGGCCGCGCCGGTGGTGGCGAGGAGATGGGTGGCATCCGCGGCGTGCTGCATTACATGCAGCGCACCGCGGTGCAGGGTACGCCCGATGTGCTGACGGCAGTCACTGGCCGGTGGGTGAGGGGCTCGCACGAGCTCGATCCGGGCGTACACCCGTTTCGCAAGCCCTTCGGTGCGCTGCGCATCGGTGACACCTTCCGTTCCGGGGAGCGCGAAGTGACGCTCGAGGATATCGAGCGGTTTGCGGCACTGTCCGGCGATCACTTTTACGCGCACATGGACGAGGCGGCTGCACGGCGCAATCCGATCTTCGGTGGCCGTGTTGCGCACGGGTACTTCCTCATCTCGGCCGCCGCCGGTCTGTTCGTCGATCCGCCGCTCGGTCCGGTGCTCGCCAACTACGGTATCGACGGTCTGCGGTTCACCCAACCGGTCAAACCGGGCGACCGCATCCGGGTGCGCCTGACCTGCAAGGAGAAATCACTGCGCATCGGCCAGGGATACGGGGAGGTGCGCTGGGACACCCAGATCACCAACCAGAGCGGCGAGACGGTTGCGCAATACGACGTGCTCACGATGGTGAGCGAGCACGAGGTGCCGGACACCCCGGCAGACTGAATGGCTCCGAATGGCCCCGAATGGCCCTGAGCGGCCCTGAGCGGCCGCGCGCGGGACTCATTGGAGTCGTCCGCACCGTGGGGCGACCTTACGGATCCCGAAGACCCGGCCTCTGCCTCGCCGGGGTACCGGCGGGCGCGCACGGCGATGCAGCTTGGACCTGCCCGCAGCGCATGGGGTCCACGAGTGGTCGCTCGAGGCCTTCTCTGCTAACTTGACGGTACAGACGGATCACACGCCCCGCGCGCCAGTGGCCGCTCGAACGGGTCACCCCGTGAGGCGCACCGGTGCGCGGTGAGTGCACCGGCACGATCCGCGCACAGCAGGAGCCGCTCATCAATACGATCGGGTTTCTGGCGTCCACCTGGATCATTCCAGCGGTACTCGCCATTACGCTGCACGAGGCTGCGCACGGCTATGTCGCCATGCGCCTCGGGGATGACACCGCCTGGAAGCTCGGGCGCGTCACCTTCAATCCGTTCAAACACATCGATCCCTTCGGCACGATCCTGCTTCCGGGCATTCTGCTGCTCGCCCACGCGCCTTTTCTGTTCGGTTACGCCAAACCCGTTCCCGTCCAGTTCGGGCGCTTGCGCAATCCTCGGCGCGACATGGTGTGGGTGGCCGCCGCAGGGCCGGGCATGAACCTTCTCATGGCCACGATTGCAGCCTTGCTGCTGCATACGGTCGGATTTCTACCGCCGGTCGCAGGCCAGTGGCTGCTCGACAATCTCGTGCACGCGATCGAGCTCAATGTGATTCTCGCCGTGTTCAACTTGATTCCGTTGCCGCCGCTCGATGGCGGGCGGGTGGCCGTCGGCCTGCTGCCGAACGCTCTGGCGCTGCCGCTGGCGCGCCTCGAGCGCTACGGCATGCTCATCGTGATCGGCGGACTGCTCGTTTTGCCGGTCGTGGCGCAGAGTCTCGGCTGGCACGTCGACCTGTTTGGCGAAATCGTCGGTCGTCCGACGGAAGCGCTGATCAGAGCACTCCTGTTTCTCACCGGGATGCATTGAGCCGCCGGTCGTTCGGACCGATTTCGGTGGGTCAATCCTGGGGGACGTCGAGCACGGGCCGCGCGAGGCGAAGTGCGACGACGGCTCGCCGAAGCGTCCGTGGCTTCTGAGCGCGCGGCGGCGCCGAGCTGGCGTGTGCGAACGACGGTCTGGTCCGCGGGGACATGCGGGCAAACCTCGGACAGGCGGATCGATCGTGGTGCAGAGCGGCCCCCGCGCGGCCGGGGGCACGACTCTGCAGAGGTGCCCGTCCCGATGTCGGCCGCGGGCGGCCGGCATCGGGACGATGGCCGATCAGCCGTGGGGGCCAGTGGTCTCGGTCGCGTTCTGCATGTTCGCCGGCGCCGCTCCGCGCTCCCCGGCGCCACGCTTCAGACGGGCGGCGATCTCCGCCACGTGACGCCCCTGAAAGTGGGCTCCGGCGAGCTCGTTCGCGCTCGGCTGGCGCGCACCGTCGCCGCCGGCCAGCGTCGAGGCGCCGTACGGGCTGCCGCCGGTGATCTCGTCCATGCGGGTCAACCCCGGGAATGCGTAGGGCAGCCCGACGATGACCATGCCGTGGTGCAGCAGGGTGTTGTGGAAGCTGGTGATGGTCGTTTCCTGGCCCCCGTGCTGGGTGGCCGTGGAGACGAACACGCTGCCGACCTTCCCGACGAGGGCACCCTTGACCCACAGCCCACCGGTCTGATCGAGGAAGTTGCGCATCTGGGCGGCCATGTTGCCAAAGCGCGTCGGGGTGCCGAAGATGATCGCATCGTACTCGGCGAGTTCCTCGACGCTCGCCACCGGCGCCTTCTGCTCGGTTTTCATGCCCGCTTTGCGCGCCAGTTCGTCGGGAACCAGTTCCGGGACACGCTTGACGGTCGCCGTCGCGCCGCTGACCGATGCGACGCCTTCTGCGATCGCCTGCGCCATGCGCTCGACGTGTCCGTAGGAGGAGTAATAGAGGATCAGGATCTTGGCCATGCGATGAGTCTCCGGTGGTCCGTGAGGCTCGCAGTATACGACCGGCGGGTGAGTTCATCGTGCGCGCGGTGCCGATGATAGACTGTGTCTCGCATGGAACCGACACCGCCATCGCACGAGGATCAGCCCAACGCCGCGGCGCGGGGTCCGCTCGCGCTGAAGATCACCACGATTTCCTGGTCCGATCTGGCCCACACGTTGATTCCCATCCTGATGCTGAGTGCGGCAGCGATCTGGTTGACGCTGCACTTCGTCCAGCCGGCACCGCCGCATACCCTCACCATCAGCAGCGGACCGCCAGGCAGTTCCTTCGAGCTCGCCGCCGAGCGCCTGCGCGCCATTCTGGCGCGCAACGGGATCACGTTGAACATCCGGCCCTCACAGGGCTCGGCGCAGAACCTCGAGCGGCTGATGCGGCGCCACTCGGGCGTGAACATCGCGTTCGTGCAGTCCGGCAGCGCTCCGCCGGGGGCGGCCGGGGCGGCACCGCAGCACAACCAAGACGACGATGGGCATGGACTGGTCTCCCTCGGCAGCATGTTCTACCAGCCGCTCGCGGTCTTCTACCGCGGGCCGCCGGTGCGCCGCCTCTCGCAGCTGCGCGGGGAGCGCATCGCCATCGGCAAGGCGGGCAGCGGCACGCGCACGCTCGCGCTGACGCTGTTGAAGGCGAATGGCATCGTCCCGGGCGGCCCGACCCGCCTGTTCGATCTCGAGGGCAGCGCCGCCCGTGATGCGCTGCTCGCCGGGCGGGTCAGCGCGATCTTCATGTCCGGGGACTCGACCCCGCCGGCGGTGATCGTGAAGATGGTGCACACCCCGGGGCTGCGCCTGTTCGATTTCGTCCAGGCGCCGGCCTACGTCCGACGCTTTCCGTACCTGCACGCGATGCCCATTCCGGCCGGCGCGTTCGATCTTGGGGCGAACCTGCCGCACAAGCCCATCGTCCTGCTAGGTCCCGCGGTCGAGCTGCTGGCACACGCCAATCTGCAACCGGCGCTGTGCGATCTGTTGATTCAGGCCGCGCAGCAGATCTACGGACAGGCAACATTGTTGCACCCGGCGCACGTCTTTCCGAACACGGCCACGTACACCTATCCGCTCGATACCGAGGCGGCGCGTTTTTACAAGACGGGCAATAAGAGTTTCACGTACCGATACCTGCCGTTCTGGTTGGCGAGTCTGGTCAATCGCATCCTTGTGGTGATGGTACCGATCGTCGTGGTGTTGATCCCGGGACTTCGCTTTTTGCCGCAACTGTACGGTTGGCGCGTCAACTCACGCATCCACCGGCGCTACGGGGAGTTGATGGCCCTTGAGCGCGAGTCGCTCGGGCCGCTCACGAGCGAGCGGCGTGCGGCGCTCCTCGGTCGGCTGCACGAGATCGAGCGAGCGGCGATCCTGCGCAAAATGCCCGGCTCGCACGCCGAGCAGCTCTATCAGCTGCGCGAGCACATCCAGTTCGTGCGCAGCAATCTCGCGCGCGCCGCGCAG
>JBMFWZ010000037.1:0-27175 GCA_049964755.1 Steroidobacteraceae bacterium
CCGAGCCCCGGTCCCAGCGATCCGACAGCGCAGCGCCGATGACGGCCCCGGCAATAGCCCCGAGGGCCGTATCGGTGCCCGGCGGCGGTCCTTGGACGGCCACCCGGTCATACACCGGCACGTTCGGCGCACTGGGGTCGAAGCCGCTCTGGTGCACTGCCCAGACGCTGCATTCATAGCGGTCGCGGCTCTGCCGCTCGGTCGACTGACCGTGCATGGGATAGGCATACACGGTCGTGTTCGGCGGTGGCGCGTTGTAGGCCACCGGTTGATCGTACTGCGTCGTGGCGCATGCCGAGAGCGCAGCGAGCACCACGCCCGCCGTCGCAAGCCGCAATCCACGCCGGAATGTCCACAAAGCGCTCATGTGCTCGAGCATACCGTTTCCATCCCGTTGCGGGACGCCATCGGGGCGGACATCACCCCTACCCCTATCACTAGACGCTCGTCGATGCAGCGAAGTTCCTGCCGTCGGGCCCCTACAAACCCAAAGATATCATAAGGTTCCGACGGATCAGCTCAGCCGAGCAGATCCGCCACCCGGCGCAAATCCTCAGCGGTATTGACGTCGGGTCCGGGGCGCTCGAGAGCATCGGCCACCTGGATGATCAGACCGTGCTCGAGCGCACGCAGTTGCTCGAGCTTCTCACCGGCCTCAAGCGGCGAGCTCGGCAGCGCGCAGAGGACCCTCAGGGCCGACACTCGGTACGCGTACAGCCCGACGTGACGCCGGGCCCCGTCGAAGCGACGCTGGCTGGCAAGACCCGCCGGCGCCCCATCCCGCACCCAGGGGATCGGGGCACGCGAGAAGTACAGTGCGCGCCCCCCGGCGTCGGTGACGACCTTGACCACGTTGGGGTCAAAGAATTCCTCCAGCGACTCGATGGGCGCGGCGAGCGTCGCGATCGCCGCGAGCGGCGTTTCGGCGAGCAGCGCGGCCACCTGCGCGATGATCGCCGGCGGAATCAGCGGCTCATCGCCCTGGACATTCACCACGATGTCCTCATCCGCCCAGCCCTCGAGCCCGGCGAGTTCCGCAATGCGATCGGTACCCGAGACGTGCTCAGCCGAGGTCAGCTGCGCGTTCGCCCCGAAAGCACGAGCGGCCGCCGCGATCGCCTCATCATCGGTCGCGATCAGCACCTCGCGCGCCCCCGCGGCGCAGGCCTTCTCGTACACCCACTGCAGCATCGGCTTGCCGGCCAGCGGTGCCAGCGCCTTGCCGGGCAGCCGGCTCGAACCGGCACGCGCAGGAATGGCGATGCGGAACACGCTGCTCGGCCGCTCAGCGCTCGAGCAGCGGATCGTCGGCGCCGAGCTGGCGCGCCTCTTCCTCCAGCATCACCGGCACGCCGTCGCGGATCGGGTAGGCGAGCCGGTCCATGCGGCAGACGAGCACCGATGCCTCGCGCCGGTAGTGGAGCGTGCCCTTGCAAATCGGGCAGGCGAGAATTTCGAGCAGGCGGGCATCCATCATCTAACCTCCGGGGGCCCTGGCGAACGATGCGGCCGTGCGCAGCAGCAGCTCGAGCAGGCAGGCGGCATCGGTCTCGCTGAAGACCGCCTCGACCGGGACGAACCACAGCCGCGGGTCGGCCAGGTGAGCGCATTTTACGGCATCCTTTTCCGTCATGAGTACCGGACGCGAGTCGCCGAAATCCAGCTCCGCGGCCGTGAGCGGATGGTGGTCCGGGAAGGGATGCTCGCGCACCTGCAAGCCGCGAGCGACGAGCTCGCGGAAGAAGCGCTGCGGATGCCCGATGCCGGCCACCGCGTGCACCGGCGAGCCGCCAAACTCCTCCAGCGTGCGCCGCTCGCCCGTGGCGAGCGCCACCGCCTCCCCAGGCACCAGGTCCATGCGCAGCACGCGCGCGGGAAAATACGCAGCCGCGGCGCGCAGCGAGGGGTGTTCGGACACCCCATTGATCACCAGCGCATCGGCACTCGCGAGCCGCTGCAGTGGCTCGCGCAGCGGGCCGGCCGGCAGCAGCCGCCCCGTGCCAAAACCCCGCGCACCGTCAGCGACGACGATCGTGCATTGGCGCGTGAGCTGCAGATGCTGCAGCCCGTCATCGGAAATCACGACACGCGCACCACGGGCAATCACCGCGCGAGCCGCTTCGGTCCGCTCCCGCCCGACGGCGGTCACGCAGCCGCCGCGGCGCGCCAGAATCAGCGGCTCATCGCCCACGTCGCGCCAGTCGGCCTCGGCATCGAGCACGCGCACCCCATTCGCTCTGCCGCCGTATCCGCGCGAGATCACACCGGCCGCCAGCGCATGCCGGCTCGACTGCTGGGCGAGCCAGACGGTGAGCGGCGTCTTGCCGGTGCCCCCGACCGTGAGGTTACCGACGATGATCACCGGGACGGGCAGCACACTGGCCGGCCCCGCCCGCCGGCGGCGCGCGGCCACGGCCGCCCCGTACAGCCGGGCCAGCGGCTCGAGCGCCGCGCACGACCCGGGAGGGCCATACCAGCGCCGATTGAGCCACGCCTGCATGGCGCGTCAGTCGCTGAATTGCAGCCGGTACAGCTGCGCGTACAACCCGTCTTGGGCCAGCAGCTCGGCATGGGTGGCGCTCTCGACCACCCGACCGGCATCGAGCACGAGAATGCGGTCGGCCTGCTCCACGGTCGAGAGCCGGTGGGCGATGACGATCGTGGTCCGGTCACGCATCAGCTGCGCCAGTGCCGATTGGATGTGCCGCTCCGCCTCGGTATCGAGCGCCGAGGTCGCCTCATCGAGGATCAGGATCGGCGCATCCTTCAGCAACGCGCGCGCAATTGCGATGCGCTGGCGCTGTCCGCCCGAGAGCAGCACGCCGCGATCGCCGACCATCGTGTCGAGCCCGAGCGGCAGCGCGGCGGCAAACTCCAGCACATGGGCCGCTTCGGCCGCGCGTTGCAGCGCCTGCTCAGTCACCTCGCGCCCAAAAGCGATGTTGTTGCGGATGGTGTCATCAAAGAGGGTCACTTCCTGACTGACCACCGAGATCTGCTCGCGCAGCGCCTTCAGCTCATAGTCGCGCACGTCGCGACCGTCGATGAGAATGGCCCCGGCACTCAACTCGTAGAAGCGCGGCAGCAGGTTGACCAGTGTCGATTTGCCACTGCCCGAGCGCCCCACGATCGCCAGCTGCGAGCCGGCCGGTACCGTGAAGGACACCCCGCGCAGCGCCGCCTCCTTGTCCGTCCCGTAGGCAAACGAGACGTCCCGATACTCGACCGCCCCGCGCACTCGCCCGGGATGATAATCGCCGGTCTGCGGCTCTCCCGGCTGATCGAGAATCTCGAACAGGCTCTGTGCGGCGGCCACACCCTGCTGGATCGGGCCGGACTGGCTCACCACCTCGCGCACCGGCTGGGCGAGCATCGACAGCGCGGTGAAGAAGGCGACCAGATCCCCCGGACTCATCTTCCCGAGGACGGTGTCGCGGATCGCAAGGGCCAGCACGAACGCCCCGCCCACCGCGCTCACCAGCTGCACCGTCGGGTTGGCCAGTCCGCTGGTGAGGATGGCCTTCATGTTGGAGATGCGGTTGTGCTCGTTGACCCGCTCGAACTGCGCCGAGAGGTGCCCCTGGGCGCCGTAGACCTTCACCAGGCGCGGGGACTCGAAGCTCTCCTTGGCCAGGCGCGTCACGTCCTCCATGGAATGTTGGATGCGCCGGCCGTAGCGGCGAAAATGGCGGTTGATCACCGAGACCAGCCACGCCACGAGCGGTCCCATGATGAGTGAGAGCAGCGTCAGGCGCAGATTGATCCAGACCATCCACGCGAGCAGGAAGATGATGATCAGCACGGCCCGCACCAGGATCACGATGGAGTTGGTCGAGGCCTGCCCGACCTGCTCGCAGTTGTACGTCAGGCGCGAGAGCATGGCCCCGACGGCCTGGCGATCGTAGAAGGCGACCGGCAGGTCGAGCACCCGCTCGAAGACCTGCCCGCGCAAGCGCTTGACGACCCGCCGCCCGACGTAACCCATGAAGTAGGTCTGCACGAGATTGCCGACACCACGCACGGCGAACAGCACGACGAGCGCGACCGGTAGCCACAGGATCATGCGCTTGTCCGGTTGGCGCAGCAGATTGCCCAAACGCTTGGCGAGCTCCACCAGGCCGCTCGAGCTCCCCGCGTAGATCGCCCCGCCGAGAATGCCGAGGATGAACGCGCCGAGGTTCGGGCGCAGATACCCAAGAAGCCGACGGTAGATGCGCGCCGCGTCGCGATCCTCGCCCTCTTCGGGGCCGCTCACGAGCCGCTCCCGAGCCGCGCCTTGATCGTCGCGATGTCGAGCTTGACGAAGCCGAGCTCCCCGAGCACGTCCATGGCGGTCACCACCGACTGCTGCGTAGCGCGCGCATCGGCGCGGATCAGCACCGTTTGGTTGCGTGTCGCGGTGGGCTCGGCGGCGAGCGCCGTGCGCAGCGTGTCCGGGCTGTTGTTGAGCAGCTCACGGCCGTTGACCAGGTAATCGCCGTTCTCGGTCACCGTCACGACCAGCGCCTGCGCACGAGCGCTCGCGGCCGGTACCGCCGCGGCGCGCGGCAGCACCACGTGCAGCCGCCCTTCCTGGGTGAAGTGACTGGAGAGCATGAAGAACACCACCAGGAGCAGCACCACGTCGATCAGCGACACGACGTTGATCTCCGGCTCCTCGTGGCGCCGCGGCTTGAGATTCATGGGCGGATCAAACGCCGCTCGAGGCGGCATCGCCCGCCGCTTCGAGCGCATCGGCCATGCGCAGGGCGTGTTTCTCCATCTCCACGACGATGCCCTCGACCTTGCCGCGCAGGTAGCGGTAGGAGATGAGCGAGGGAATGGCCACGCACAGCCCTGCGGCCGTGCACACCAGCGCCTCGGCGATGCCGCCGGAGAGCGCGCGCGGATCGCCCATGCTGCTGTGCTGGATGGCATCGAACGCGCGGATGATGCCGGTCACGGTGCCGAGCAGGCCGAGCAGCGGGGAAATGCCGGCAATGGTGCCGAGCGTGTTGAGAAAACGCTCAAGCTCGTGCACGACGTGCCGGCCGGCATCCTCGAGCCGCTCCATCAGCATCTCGTGCGACCGATGGCGGTTGGAGAGGCCGACGGCGAGCAGGCGCCCGAGCGGGGAGTGCTGCTCGAGCGCGGCGATCACCTTGTCAGTGACCTGTCCGGTCTCGATCAGCTGCCAGACCTTCTGCGGCAGCTCGCGCGGCAATACGCGGCGCTCCTGCAGCGTCCAGAGCCGCTCGAGCACGATCGCCGCAGCGACGATCGAGCAGAAGATGATCGGCCACATCAGCGGACCACCCGCCTGCACGATTTCCCACATCAAACGACCCCAGTGAATCGGTGAAAGAGCATCATACCGGAGTGCGCCCGGCGCCGGAACGCGCCACGCGGCCCGCCACCGCGCCGTGGTACAGTGCCGCACTCATGCCGCGCCGATTTTTGAAGAAGATCCTGCCGAAGCCCCACACCATCGAGGGGCATAAGCTGCTGCGCGTGTTCGGCGACCGGCTGATGGATCCGCGCCTCTGGGCGGTACACCGCCGCTCGGTCACCGGAGCATTCGGTGTCGGACTGGCGATCAGCTTCGTGCCACTGCCGGTGCACTCGCTGCTCGCGGGCCTCATCGCCCTCACCTGGCGGCTGAACGTCCCGGCGATCTACGGCACGATTTTCCTGGTGAACAATCCGCTCACCATGGTGCCGATCTACTACCTCGCGTATCGCGTCGGTGCGCTGCTGCTCGATACGCCCCCGGGTCACTTCGCCTTTCAGTTGAGCTGGCAGTGGCTGCAGTACGGGCTCGGCCCGCTGTGGCGGCCGTTCCTACTCGGCTGCTTGGTGTGCTCCGCGGTCGCCGGACTCGCCGGCTGGTGCGCCGTGGAGTTCCTCTGGCGCTGGGAAGTCATGCGCCGCTATCGGGCGCGGCACTGGGCAACCTCGCCGTGAGCGGCTCGTGCGCGAGCAGCTGTCCGCCCTGCAGCTCGTAGACACCGTCCATGCGCGCCGCGAGGCGCGGATCATGGGTCACCACGACCAGGCTCGTGCCCCGCTCCCGGTTCAGCTCAAGCATCAGTTCGAAGACCGCGTGTGCATTGGCACCGTCGAGGTTGCCGGTCGGCTCATCGGCGAGCACGATCTTCGGCTGCGTCACCAGCGCGCGTGCCACGGCCGCCCGCTGGCGCTCTCCACCGGAGAGCTGATGCGGCCGGTGCGTCAGACGGCCGCCGAGCCCGACCCGCTCGAGCAGCTCGCGCGCCTGGCGGCGCGCCTCGGCCACTTTCTCCCGCCGCACCAGTAGCGGCATGGCCACGTTCTCGAGCGCGGAGAACTCCGGCAGCAGGTGATGGAACTGATAGACGAACCCGAGCGTGCGGTTGCGCAGCATCGCGCGCTCGCGTTCGCTGAGCGCATGCAGGTCCCGCCCCTCGATCAGCACCTGTCCCTGGCTCGGGCGATCGAGCCCGCCGAGGATCTGCAGCAGCGTGGTCTTGCCCGAACCTGACGCACCGATGATGGCGAGCCGCTGCCCGGCGCGCACTTCGATACCCACGCCGGTGAGCACCTCGAGAGTCGTCGAGCCCTCCACGAAACTGCGCCGCACCGCCCGGGCTTCGAGCACCGCCTCACTCATGACGCAGCGCCTCGGCCGGCGCGGTGCGCGCGGCGCGCCATGCCGGATAGATCGTCGCGAGCGCGCACAGCAAGAACGCCACGGCGCACACGCGCATCACGTCGAGTCCCTCGACGTACGCGGGAAGCTCGCTCATGTAATACACCTTCGGATTGAGAAACTGGGTGTGCAGCAGCCGCTCGAGCAGCCCGACCAGGCTCTGCAGATGATGGGCGATGAGGATCCCGAGCCCGGCCCCGAGCAGCGTGCCGGCCGCCCCGATCAGCAGCCCCTGGATGGCGAAGATCGCCAGGATGTTGCGCGGCTCGGCACCGAGCGTGCGCAGAATCGCGATGTCCGACTGCTTCTCCTTCACGATCATCACCAGAGTCGCCACGATGTTGAAGGCCGCCACGCCCACGATCATCGAGAGGATGATGAACATCATCGATTTGGTGATCTGGATGGAGCGGAAGAAGTTCGCCAGGTGATCGGTCCAATCGCTCACGTAGTAGCCATTGCCGCCGAGGGAGTACGCAATGCGGCGCACCGTGGCCGGCGCCTGCCAGGGATCGGAGAGCTTCATGCGCAGCCCCGTCACGCGACCGGGCCCCACGGCGAACAGACGCGCCGCATCGGTCAGATTCACCAGCGCGAGCTGCCGGTCGTACTGATACATCCCGGAGTGGAACAGCCCGGCGACCCGAAAGCGCCGCATGCGCGGCATCAGCCCTGCGGGGGTCGCGATGCCCTCTGGGGCAATCAACACCACCGACTGGCCCACCTGCACGTGCAGCGCGCGGGCCAGATCGACCCCGAGGATCACCCGATAGGCTCCCGCGCGCAGATCCGCGAGGTCCCCGTGCTCCAAGTGGCGCGCCAATGCAGTCACGTGCGTCTCCTGCGCCGGCTCGATGCCGCGCACCGACGCCCCGGCGATGTACTGCCCATGCGTCAGCAGCGCCTGCTGCTGCACGTAAGGGGAGACGGCCTGAACATCCGGCTCGGTGCGTACCCGCTGCTCGACGGTGCGCCAGTCCCCAATCGAGCCGCGCAGCCCCATGAGGGTCGCATCCGCGGTCACATCGAGGATGCGGCTGCGCAGCTCGCGCTGAAAGCCGTTCATCACCGAGAGCACCACGATGAGGGTTGCGACGCCGAGCGCGAGCCCGCAGACCGACATGACCGCCACGAAGGACACGAAACCGCGTCGGTGCGTCGAGCGCAGGTGCCGAGTGCCGATCAACCATTCATAGCGATCGAACATCAGCGCCTCACTCGTAGCGCAGCGCTTCGGCCGGCGCCACCCGCGCGGCGCGCACGGCCGGATAGACCGTCGCGGCCGCCGTCAGCGCGAGCGCCGCGAGGCCGATCACGGTCACATTGCTCCAGCTGACCACCGAGGGAATCGTGGTGATGTAGTAGACGCTGGAGTTGAAGATCTGAAAGCCAAACGTGTGCTCGAGGAAGCTCGCCACCGCGTTGACGTGAAATGCCAGGGCGAGTCCGAGCCCGACGCCAAGTCCGACACCAAGCCACCCGATGGTCAGTCCCTGAATGAGGAAAATGGCCAGCACCCGTCCCGGGGAGGCCCCGAGGGTGCGCAGAATCGCGATATCCGTGCGCTTGTCGGTCACCACCATCACCAGCATCGCGACGATGTTGAAGGCCGCCACCGCCACGATCAGCAGCAAAATGAGCGACATCATCGTCTTCTCGATACGGATGGCGCGAAAGTACGCCGCGTTGTCCTCGGTCCAGTCGATGACCGAGAAGCCCTGCGGCAAGCGCGCGCGCAGCCGAGCGGTGATCGCCGGAGCATCGAGCGGATTTCGGTAGCGCACTCTGAGCCCCTGATCGAGGCCACCGCCAGGCAGCAACCCGCGCACGTCATCGATGTTGCCGTACACCAGCGTCGCGTCGCTGTCGGCAAGGCCCACCGAGAACACCCCGGCGACGGTGAAGCGGTGCAGCGTCGGGATCGGCAGACCTCCGGCGCTCACGCCGGGGATCAGCAGCGTGATGCGCTCCCCGGGCCCGAGGCCCAACTCCTCGGCGATCACTTCCCCGAGAATCACCCGATCGGCGCCGGGTTTCAGCGCCGCGAGCGACCCGGCCGTGCTCACACTCGCCAGGCGAGTCACGTGCGGCTCGGCCGCCGGATCGATGCCCCGCAGCAGCACCGGCAGCATCTGCGGCGTGCGCACCGCGAGCGCCTGAGACTGCACGAACGGCGCGACCCCGGTGACCCCGGGCACGCGACGCAGCTGGCGCGCGAGCTGCTCCCAGAGTGCCGGGGGCGGCGGCGCAGCGCGGTGCACCGATGGGCTCACCACCACGCGCGCATCGGCGTCGAGGGCGAGCAGGCGGTTGCGCAGGTCGCCCTCGAAGCCGTTCATCACCGAGAGGACCACGATCAGCGCG
The DNA here is from genome assembly GCA_049964755.1 of Steroidobacteraceae bacterium. Lineage (GTDB taxonomy): Bacteria > Pseudomonadota > Gammaproteobacteria > Steroidobacterales > Steroidobacteraceae > 13-2-20CM-66-19. The sequence goes on from JBMFWZ010000037.1 coordinate 9,032, forward strand.
GCGACGCCCACGCACACACCGGCAAGGGAAGTCCAGGTGATGAAGGAGACAAAGAACTTGTGCGAGCGGGCGCGCACGTAGCGCAGGCCGACGAACAGTGACAGCGGGTGGAACATCTGTGGATTTAACCATGAAGCGCCGCGCGGCGGGTGCGCTCGCGCCCCCGGGCCGAGCCGCTCGCGCCGTGCCCCGCATGCGCTCGGCGGGCACCGGCGCTGGTGATTGGATCACAGTTTTGCCCCGCCGACCGAATGGCGCCCTTGGCGCGCGCGGCCCGGGGTGTATAGTCCGGCGCCGGAGGACTTGCGATGCGTGCTCGAGTTCTATTGGCACTGCTGGCGGCCTGCGCGGTGAGCGCCACGGCCGTGGCCGAAACCGTGGTCATTAATGGCCAGGTGCATGTTGCGCCCACCACCCTCCCTCACCCCCACCGCAGCCAGACCATGCGCCAGGTGGAGCAGCGCTTCGGCCGTCCCGAGAAACGCTATGCGGCCGTCGGTCGGCCGCCGATCACCCGCTGGGACTACCGCAATTTCAGCGTCTTCTTCGAGTACAACCGCGTCGTGCACGCCGTCATGCACGCTCCTCAGGCCGAATAGCCTCCCGTCGCCCTCAAGACGCGCCCGCCCGGGCCGTTAACCATAAAGCGTGCATGATCCTCTCCGGCGGCCCGAACGGGGTCGGCTCGGCGGTATGCATCAGGCGACATTGGATTATGGTAGGCTCATCTTTCACAGAAGAATGATCAGGTAACTTCCCCGTGGCCCTGGACAATTTGATCAGCATCGAGGAACTGATTCGTGCCGGCGCAACCCGCCGGGAACTTGCCCAGGCGCACCTGCAGGCCGAAGTCCGTCGCCGCGAGGAGGTGCTGCGCCGTGCCGTGCGCCGCTACGTGTCCCCGCAGCTCGCCGAGAAGATCCTCGAGGACGTGCAGCTGCGCGAGACCCTCCTGTCCGCCGATGACCTGCGCACCCATGCGGTGGTGCTGTTCGCGGACCTGCGCGGCTTTACCAGCCTGTCCGAGCGGCTCGAGCCACGCCAGGTCGTCCCGCTGCTCAACGAATACTTCTCACTGCTCACCGAAATCACCCTGCGTCACGACGGCACGGTGTTCCACATGGCCGGTGACTGCCTGATGCTCGGCTTCGGCGTGCCGCTCGAGCAGCCCGACAGCCCCGGCCGCGCGGTGCGCGCCGCTCAGGAGATGCTCAGCAGCTTCGGGGCGCTCGCCAGCTCCTGGATGAGCCGCTACGGGGTCGAGGCAGGACTTGGCATCGGCATCAACGAAGGCGACGTGGTCGCCGGGAACATCGGCTCGAGCTCCTACATGAGCTACACGCTGATCGGGGACACGGTAAACGTCGCGGCCCGGCTCTGCCAGCGCGCGCGCGCCGGGGAGATGCTCTTCTCCGAGGCGATCAAGCACTCTCTCGATGCGCTCGGCCTGGACGTCGGCGCCACCCCGCTGCCCTCGATGCAACTGCGTGGACGCACTCGCAGCATCGACATCTTCTGCGTCCCCGCTGCCGCACCGCGGCCCCTGGTTGCGGACATCCCGGTCGCGGTTTGAGGCGGTGCAACGGCGGGCGGACCCGGCGGGCGGTGCCCAGCCCGGCGCGCAGGTCACACGGCCCATGAGGCGCCTACTGTGCCGACCAGAAGCAGATGAGAGTCCTTGATCCGCCCGTCCCGGGCCCTGCCAAGCGACATCTGCGTTGGCAGAACTTGCGCGGCAGCGCCGCGGCGCTCGCGCTCGCCGAGGCAGCGCGCTCCGATCAGAAGCTCTACGTCGTGGTCACCGATGCGGCGCGCGACCTGGCGCGCCTGAGCGCGGAGCTGACGTTCTTCGCCGGGACCGATCTGCCGCTGCTCACCTTCCCCGACTGGGAGGTGTTGCCGTACGACCTGTTCTCCCCGCATCCGGACATCGTCTCCGCGCGACTGCGGACTCTGTATGAACTTCCTCGCCTGACGCACGGCTGTCTGATCGTCACCGCCGACACGCTGATCCAGCGGCTCGCGCCGCGCCAGTACGTCCAGGCGCGCTCCTTCCAGCTCTCGCGCGGGGAGCAGCTCGACCTCGAACCGTTCCGTGCCCGCTTGATCGATGCCGGCTACGTCAGTGTCAGCCAGGTGCGCAGCCCCGGGGAATTCGCCGTCCGCGGCTCGTTGTTCGATGTCTTCCCCATGGGCGTCGCCGAACCGCTTCGGATCGACCTGTTCGACGACGAGATCGAAGCGATCCGCCGCTTCGATCCGGACTCCCAGCGCTCGCTCGAGCCGATCGAGCACGTGCGGCTGCTGCCGGCGCGTGAGCTGCCGCTCGATGCCGAAGCGGTCAAGGAGTTCCGCCGCCGCTTCCGGACCCGCTTCGAGGGCGATCCGACTCGCTCGAGCATCTATCGCAGCGTGAGCGAGGGGCTGGCACCGGCCGGCGTGGAGTTCTACCTGCCGTTGTTCTTCGAGACCACCGCGACGCTGTTCGATCACCTGCCGGCCAATGCCGTGATCGTGCACGATGCGGCCCTGCCCGAGGCGCTCGCGCGAGCGTGGCGGGACATCGAAACACGCTACGAGGAGCGTCGGCACGACATCGAGCGTCCGGTGCTCGCCCCGGCGGAGCTGTTCCTCGAGCCCGACGCGCTCGGCTCAGCCCTCGAGCGCTTCGCCTCGGTGACCCTGGGCGCCGGGACCGAGCCGACCGTGGCGGGCGCGCTGCGCGACTTCGCGACGCTCGAACCGGCGCCACTGCGCATCGATACGCGCGCCGAACGGCCACTGGCGCACCTGGAGACCTTCCTCGAGTCCTTCCCCGGCCGTACGCTGATCGCGGCGGACTCCCCGGGCCGGCGCGAAGTGCTCCAGGAGTTGCTGCGCAGCGAGCGCCGCCCGGTCACCCTCGTCGGCGGCTGGGACGAGTTCCTCGCCGGGCATGCCCCGCTCAACCTCACCGTGGCGTCGGATCTGGCCGGACTGCATCTGCCCGACCCCCCGCTGGCGATCATCGCCGAGTCGCAGCTGTTCGGGGCCCGCGCCCCGCAGGAGCGCCGGCGGACCCGCGCGGCCTCCAACCCGCAGACCATTCTGCGGGACCTGCAGGATCTCACCCCGGGCGCCCCGGTGGTCCACGAGCAGTACGGCGTCGGCCGCTACGTTGGACTTAAGCCGATGGAGGTCGCCGGCGAGGCCGGGGAGTTCCTCGTGCTCGAGTACCTCGGCGGCGATCGGATCTACGTCCCGGTGCAATCGCTGCATCTGGTGAACCGCTACACCGGAGCGGCGAACGAGAGCGCGCCGCTGCACAAGCTCGGCACGGATCAGTGGAGCAAGGCACGCCGGCGCGCCGCCGAACAGATCCGCGACGTGGCGGCCGAGTTGCTCGACCTGTACGCGCGACGCAAGGCCCAGCGCGGCCTGAAGCTCACATCGAACGAGGCGGAGTACCGCGCGTTCGCCGCCACGTTCCCCTTCGATGAGACCGAGGATCAGACCGAAGCCATCACCCGAGTGCTCGAGGACCTCAAGAGCGACCGCCCCATGGACCGCATCGTGTGCGGCGATGTCGGCTTCGGCAAGACCGAGGTCGCCATGCGCGACATTCGCCGCGGTCCAGGCGGGCAAACAGGTCGCCATCCTCGCCCCGACCACGCTCCTCGCCCAGCAGCATCTGACGAACTTCCGCGACCGCTTCGCCGACTGGCCGGTGCGCATCGAGGGACTCTCTCGCTTCGGCAATGCGAAGGAGACGCGCGTCATTCTCGAGGGCATCGAGCGCGGCACGGTCGACATCGTGATCGCCACTCATCGGCTGCTGCATGCGCATGCGCAGTTCAAAGACCTCGGACTGCTCATCGTCGATGAGGAACAGCGCTTCGGCGTGCGCGACAAGGAGCGGCTGCAGGCGCTGCGCGCCAACGTGCACGTGCTGACGCTCACCGCCACGCCCATCCCGCGCACGCTCAACATGGCGCTCGGGGGGCTGCGCGACCTCTCGTTGATCACCACGCCGCCCGCTGAGCGCCTGGCGATCAAGACGTTCGTGATTGAATGGCACGGCCCGACGCTGCGCGAGGCGGTGCTGCGCGAGCTGCGCCGCGGCGGCCAGATCTACTTCGTGCACAACGAGATCCGCACCATTGAGAAGATCGCCGCCGAAGTGCGCCAACTCGTGCCCGAGGCGAGCGTGCGCATCGGCCACGGACAGATGCGCGAGCGCGAGCTCGAACAGCTGATGGTGGATTTCTATCACCGCAGATTCGATCTGCTGCTGTGCACCACCATCATCGAGAGCGGCATCGACGTGCCGACCGCCAACACCATCCTCATCAACCGCGCCGACCACATGGGCCTCGCGCAACTGCATCAGCTGCGCGGACGCGTCGGGCGCTCGCATCATCGCGCCTACGCCTACCTGATCGCCCCCCCGCGCCGGGCGCTCTCCGGCGATGCGGCCAAGCGGCTCGATGCGATCGAGGCGATGGAGGAACTCGGCGCCGGGTTCGCCCTCGCCACGCATGACCTGGAGATCCGTGGGGCCGGCGAACTGCTCGGGGAGTCGCAGAGCGGCCAGATGTCCGAAATCGGACTGGCGCTGTACCTCGAACTGCTCGAAGAGGCGGTGAATGCCTTAAAATCCGGGCGCGAGCCGGTGCTGGAGAAGCCGCTGGCGGCCGCCACCGAGGTCGAGTTGCGCCTGCCGGCGTTCCTGCCCGAGGCGTATATCTCGGACGTGCAGGTGCGACTCGGGCTGTACAAGCGGATCGCGGCGGCCGACAGCGCCGATGCGCTCGATGCTCTGCTGGCGGAAATCTACGATCGGTTCGGTCCGCTGCCGGATGCCGCTCAACGTCTGATCCGCATCACCAAGCTGAAACTCACCGCCCGCGCCCTCGGCATCCGTCGCCTGGACCTCGGGGCGCAGGGCGGCATGGTGCAGTTCGAGGAGAACACCGTCGTGCAGCCCCAGACGCTGGTGAAACTGATGCAGCAGGCGTCTCGCGAATACCGGCTCGAAGGAGCGATGAAGCTGCGCATCGCACGCGCGCTACCGGAGGAGGAGGCGCGCTTTGAGTTTGCCGCGGCCCTGCTGAAGCGGCTTGCGGGCAAGCCGAACTAGGCGGCTTGGTTTACACTTACCAGCCATGATGCACCGCTTCGCTCTCACGCTGTGTGCGTTCACGGCGCTCGCCCTCGCCGGGACATCACCCGCGCGAGCCGCTCCGCCCGCAGCGCCCCTACAGGCGCATCCGGCCGGCACGGCGGCCCACGCCGCCGAGGCCGAGCCGCCGGCCACGACAGCCGCGCCTGCCGCAGCCCCTGCTGCGGTACACCGCGAGTACTACATCGAAATCGTAGTGTTCCGCGCGCTCAGCACGCTCGGGAGTCCCGAGGACTGGCAGGCCGAACTGCACATGGCACCGAACGTGAGCGGCTCGGAGAGTCCGACCGGCACCGGCGTCGGCCACCTGGTGAGCATCGTGCCGCCCTCGGGCTACAAGCTCACGGGCATCTGGAATGCGCTGCGCGCCAGCGCGGACTATCGTCCCGTGGCGCATGCCGCGTGGATCCAGACCGCGAGCGACTGGGGCACCCATGCCGGCTTCAATCTGAGCGAGCTCGGTGTGCAGGTTCCCGGGCTCTCCGGTCTGGTGTACTTCGAGCGTGGCACCTACCTGCACCTCGGTCTGACGCTCGATTACACGATGCAGCATCCGCCGGCCGGCCTCGATGCGCCCCCGGGCACGACATTCGTGATGAACGAAACTCGCCGAGTGCGCTTCTACCAGCGCAACTACTTCGATCATCCGGCCTTCGGCGTCATCGCCCTGGTGCTCCCGGTCCGCCACCCCTCCTGAGCGGCCCGGAACCGCACTGGCAACTGCCCACGGGCGAGTTACGGCTCTGCGGCATGTTCCGGTGGTAAGCGTCTGATTTAGGCTCACTTCCGTGCCACTCTCCGGGCATCCGTCGTCGCTTGCCCCCCGCGCCGCGGCGCAGGCCGCGCGCACCAGGTCGCGCACGGTGCGCCGACTGGGATCTGCTCGGGCCTTGAACCACAGATCGGTGCCGTTGCGTTCGGTCATACCAAGCAGACCGGTATTGACTTGCCTGTCGAGCGGTCCCTCGCTCAGCGTACGATCCGCCCGCCCGCAGTCCAGAGGTGCACGATCCGCCACGCCGGGACGACGCTCACGGCGCCCACCAGCACGAGCATCAGCGCGCGGCCCTCGCGCCTGACGGCATCGCCCACCGCCCCGGTCGGCACGCCAAAGTGACGGCAAAAGCACCTCAGCGCTCGTTCCCCCTGCCCCACCCCACGCAGCGCGGCGGCCAAACTCGCCAACAGTCCCAACAGCTCGAATGCAGCACCCACCGCGAGCAGCGTGAAACCTGTGCACAACGGTCGGCGACTCAGTTGCGCCCACACCCGGTGCACCGTAGGCATCGCGCCGCAGGCCCGGCGGCTATTGCTCCCGCAGTCCGTCGGTGACCGGCATGCGCGCGGCACGCAACGCCGGGAACAGCCCACCGACGAAGCCGATCGCGAGCGCCCACTTCAATCCCTGACCGATCAGAGTCGGCGTGACGCGAAACCGGAAGACGACGGCACTGAAGTTCGGCCCCATGGTCGAGGCGGTGAAATGATGAAACAACGTCCAGGCGATCAGCGCCCCGACGATGCCCCCGCCGAGGGCGAGCAACAGCGTCTCGGCGAGAATGGAGAACACCACCACCCCGCCGCGAAATCCAATCGCCCGCAGCGTCGCCACCTCTCGGGTGCGGGCCGCGACTGCTGCGTACATGCTGTTCAGCGCCCCGGCCATGGCGCCAATGGCCATGATGGCCCCGACCACGGTCGCCAGCACGCGAATGACGCGGGTCATGCTCTTGGACTGCTTGGCGTAGTAGGCGCGCGTGGTCTGCGCCTGGACTTTCAGCCGCGGATCACTCGCCAGTGCCGCCTTGAACGCGCCGATCGCCTTCGCACTGGTGAGCCGCACCGTCGCGGACTGCACGCTGGCGCCGCGATGAAACGCTGTTGCCACCATATTCACGTCACCCCAGAGTTCCGAGTCGTGTGCCCCTGCATGGGCGAACTCACCGACCACTTTCCAGGGTTGGCCGTTGATGGTGACGCTCGAGCCGATCGAGGTGTGCTGGAACTCCCGCACCGCATTGCGGCCGGCGTCCAGTTCGCGCAACCCGGGCGTGAAGCGCCGCCCGGCGATGAGTTTCACCTCGGAGCGCACCGCCCAGACCTCGGCCCCGACGCCCCGGATCGTGGCCGAGCCGTACCGGCCCGAGCCCTTCTTCGTGAGCGATGCGGCCACCACGACCTCCGGGGAGATCAGCGGCGCGCCGGTCGCATCGTGCGCCACCTGCGGCTTCTGACCGATCAGCATCACGCTCGCCTGATCCAGGTTCGAACTGCTCTCGGAGATCGCCCCGGAGCGCAGCACGATCGCCCGATCCGCACTGCCGGTGGCCTGGAACGTTGCCTGATAGCCGCTCGCCATGGCGAGCAGCGCCACCAGGACGCCGACAACCCCGGCGATCCCGACGATGACCACCGAGGCGCTTCCCCAGCGCTGCGGCAGCGTCGCGATGCCCGAGAGCGTGACGCTCGCGGTCAGACGGCCGAGTCGGGTCAAGACGAGCCAGAGGCCGAGCAGCACGAGGAGCGCACCGATGAGCCTCCAGGGCAGAGCGACGGTGAGCACCACCCCGCCGATGACGGCCACCGTCACACCCAGTCCATACAGCGTTCGCTTGAGCATCGGATCTGTCCCTCAGCGCCCTGCCAGCGCATCGACGATGCGCAACCGCATGCCGCGCCGCGCGGGCAATGCTCCGACCAGCACCCCGATCACCACCATCAGGATCCCCCCGCGCAACCAAATCGACCCGCCCACCGGCATCATCGGCAGACCGGAGCCGACCTGATGCTGCAGGACGTGTACCGCGAGCGCCGCGGCGCCGAGCCCGAGCGCACCGCCGAGCACCACCAGCAAGACCGACTCCCCGAGCACCAGGCTCAGCACCGTGCCGTCGGTGAACCCGAGCGTCTTCAGCACCGCCAACTCCCCGGTCCGCTCCCGGACCGCCTGTGCCATGGTGTTGCCCGTCAGCAGCATGAGCGTGAAGAACACCGCGCCCATGATCGCGTGCATGATCAGACCGATATCGACGAACTGGCTCAAGAAATCCACGGCAAAGGCGCTGTCGCTTTGCGTCCTCGTTTCGTGACCGGAGTTGTTCGAGAGCGCATCGATGGCTGCCGCGACATCACTCGCCTGACGCGGGTTGCCGATTTTCTCCACGAACAGCCCGACTCGGTAGTTGCCGAAGGCCGCCGCCTCGTTGAAATACCGCATGCGCAGGAGGAAATCCTGCTCCTCGAACGGCGAGCGCGCGTGGTAGATGCCGACCAGATCGAAGGTCCAGGTGTACGAACCGCCCTTACGCGGATAGATCATCGCCTTGATCGGGATCTGATCACCGATCTTCCAGTGATAACGTTTCGCGAGCGCCGCCCCAACGATCGCGCCGGTCTGCGTCGTATCGAACGCCTGCAGCGCCGCCGGGGCGATCTTGAACTCTGGATACAGCGAGAAGAAATTGCGCCCCACGGCGAACATCGATCCGATGACCTGCTTGGGGTTCTGGTAGCTGCCGCCAAAGAAGTTGTAGCCGGTGACCGCCTCGACTCCCGGCACGGTGCGGATCTGCGCCTTGAGACTCATCGGCAGGGGCGTGAACAGCCCCGTCCTGGAAATCGTGATCAATCGGTGCGCCGAACCGATCGTATGCCCGGCCTCGCCGAACACACTGTTGACCGACTCGAGCAGCCCGAAGAGCAAAAAGGCGACGATGATCGACAGCAGTGTGAGGCCGGTGCGCACCTTGCGCCGGCGCAGCGCGGCCCCGATCAGGTGCAGGTATTTCATGCCGCGACCTGCTCACCCCCCACCAGGGTGCCCTTGTCGAGGTGCAACGTCCGTCCGGCGTGCTCGGCCGCCTTCGGGTCATGGGTGACCATGATGATGGTCTTGCCATGTTCCCGGTTCAGCTGCTGCAGCAACCCCAGCACGTCCTCGGCCGACTGTCGGTCCAGATCGCCCGTCGGCTCATCGCACACCAGCAGCGTCGGATCGGACACGATGGCGCGGGCAATGGCGACGCGCTGCTGCTGTCCGCCGGAGAGCTCCCCGGGCTTGTGCGTGGCGCGATCGGCGAGCCCCACCAGCTGCAGCGCGACACTCGCGTTGCGTCGCCGGTCCTTACTCGTGAGCTTCGTCAGCAGCAGCGGCAGCTCCACGTTGCGTTGCGCCGAGAGCATCGGCAGCAAGTTGTAGAACTGGAAGACGAAGCCCACATGAGCCGCCCGCCAGCGCGCCAGCTGCCCCTGACTTAAGCGCTCGATGCGCTCCCCGGCCACCGTCAACGACCCTTCCGTCGGGACGTCGAGTCCACCGATGAGGTTCAACAGCGTGGTCTTGCCCGAGCCCGAGGGACCCATCAGCGCCACGAACTCCCCTTCCTGCACGTCCATGTCGATGTGATGCAGCACCTCGACGCGCTGGCGGCCGCGCTCGTAGATTTTGCTCAGGGACCGGATTTCGACCAATGCGCCCATGTGCCTTCACTCCCGCTGAATGCTGACTCGATCCCCACTGGCGAGGTCCGCCGGGGGATCGCGCACCACTTCGCTGCCCGCCACGATCCCGCCGACCGCCTGCAGGTCCGCGCGCCGCGGACCGACGGTGACCCGGTGCGCCCGCACCTGAAAGCCCTTGACGGTGAATACCACCGTCCGTACGCCCCGGCGCACCGCGCTCGAGGCCGGCACCCACACCATCCCCGCCGGCACGTCCGAGTGCGCCGCGGCGGCACCAGCGTGCTGCATAAAGGATACGCGCACCCCCATCTGCGGCAGGATGCGCGAATCCTTGCTCTGCAGCGCCACGCGCACCCGCACGGTCGCCTTGCTCTTGTTGGCCGTCGGCACGATGGCGATGACGCGCGCCGGTATGCGCCAGTTCGGATAAGCATCGAGCACGGCAATGGCCGGCTGGCCGGCGTGCACCCGATCGATATAGGCCTCGTTGACGTCGACGTCGACTTCGAGGGAATTCATATCCACGATGGTGGCGATGCCGGTCTGCGTGAAGCCACCGCCACCGAAGAACGGTGAGATCATCTCCCCGACCTGCGCCGGCTTGTCGACCACGACACCGGAGAACGGCGCGCGCACCACCGTGTAGTCCTCCTGGACCTGCGCGGCGCGCTGCGCTGCGCGCGCCACGGAGACCTCGCGCCGTTGGGTGAGCACCTGGGCAGCAAGCGAGCTGGCCTGGGTCTGCGCCTGCTGCAGCGCCTGCACGGACACCAGGTGCTGACCGATCAGCGCCTGATCGCGCGCCAGATCGCGGCGCGCTTCGGCCCATTGCACCTGGTATTGGCGCAGCTGCGCCACGGCGGCGAGGGATTGTGCATGCGCCTGCTGCAGCGCCGCGAGCGTTGCGCTGTCGTCGAGCCTCGCGAGCACCTGACCGCGACGCACGAACTGTCCTTCCTGGAAGTACACGTGCGTCAGCATGCCGGCGATTTCTGCCGAAGCGGTCGCCTTGCGTTCGGCCGTGACGTAACCACTCGCCTGCAGCACCGCGCTCGAGGCACCCGCCGGCGCCTCGGCGATCGCGATCTTGACGGGGATGGCGTGCGAACCGGAGAGCAAGAAGTAACCCAGTGCACAGAGCAGCGCGAGCGCAAGCAGCGCACCGAGCGTGATCCACAGGGTGCGTGGAGCGTGCACCGCGTCGCGTTGACTGCGATCGATCTTGAGCTGACCCAACAGCTGATTGTTATTGTTATTAGAATCCACGTTGGCCGACATCCTCCATCGCCGTCACTTCCCCCTCGGCCCCCCGACCGGCCGGAACCAAACGAGTGGCTCGGCGGGCGCATTCTACGGCAGTGCACGGGTGAGGTAAATCAAAGGCATGCGCGCAGCATCGCGCCTCGCATGGCGACAACCCAGTGGTATGCGTCACCGCGCTCGGGTGACAGTTGTCACCCGAGCGCGGCCCTCAGGGCTTGGTCGGATCCAGTTCGAGCAGCGGGGCGGCCGCACAGGCCGCCAGCAGCGCCTGCGCCTCGTGCCAGCGCGTGGAGGCCCGAAGCGCCACCGCTTCGAGGTGTCCGCGGCCGTGCAGACGGGCCAGACGCACCGCGGAAGCCGGCGCGGGCGTCACGTTCAGACCCGTCAGCAGCTGCTGCACCGCGGCCCGGTCGTTGCATACCGGCAACATGTCGCAGCCGGCCGCGAGCGCGCGGCTGGCCCGCTCGAGCACCCCGCCATAGGCCACCGCACCGCCCATCGACAGATCGTCGGCAAACACCGCACCCTGGAAGCCGAACTCCCCACGCAGCACCTCCCCGATCCACCGGTGCGAGAAACTCGCCGGGTCCGCATCCACCGCCGGGAACAGCAGGTGCCCGACCATCACCGCCGGCAGGCCATTGGCGATCAGGCGTCGATACGGCATCAGGTCACCGTCGAGATCCGCCCGCTCGCGCCGGTCGACCGGCAGTTGGGCATGCGAGTCGGCCGTGACCGCCCCGTGACCCGGAAAATGCTTGGCGGTCGCGGCCATCCCCGCCTCGCGCATGCCGTGGGCGTAGGCGCCGGCGAGCTGACTGACCACTTCCGGCCGGCTGTGCAAAGCCCGGTCGGTAATGAAGCTCACCCCGTAGTCGATGTCCACGCACGGGGCGAACGACAGGTCGATGCCGCAGGCGGCGAGTTCGGCGGCCATCAGCCAGCCCATTTCCCGGGCGAGCGCGAGCCCCTCACGCGCTTCGAGATCAAACTGCCGGCCGATGCGCCGTGCCGTCGGCAGCAGCGAGAACCCCGGGCGGAACCGCTGGACCCGGCCGCCCTCGTGGTCGACCGCGACTAAGAGCCTCGGGGTGCGCAGCGCGTGGATGGCTTGCACCAGCTCGGTCAGTTGTTGCGGATCGACGTAGTTGCGCGTGAAGAGAATCACCCCGCCGACCAACGGGTGCGCGAGCAAGGTGCGCTCCTCCTGCGTCAGCGCCGTTCCCGTCAGATCGATCATCAGCGGGCCGAGGGTCATCGGTGCGCTCCTGTCGGTCCGCTGAGCAATGCCAGCGACTCCACATGCCCGGTGTGCGGAAACATGTCGATGACGCCGGCGGCCTCGAGGGTAAACCCATGCTCGTGCACCAGGATGCCAAGATCGCGGGCGAGACTGCCCGGATGGCATGAGACGTAGAGCACGCGCTGCGGCCGCAGCGCCGCAATCGTGCCGAGTACTTCGCGGGCGCCGACCCGCGGCGGATCGAGCAGCACGTGGCTGTATGAGCCGCGCAGCCAGGGAACCTGCGGATCGGGCGCGGTGGACAGATCCGCCACGTGGAATTCAGCGTGGGTGATGCCGTTGCGCGCCGCGTTGCCGCGCGCGCGTTCGATCAACGCCGCCTCGCCCTCCACCCCGACCACGCGCGCCCCCGAGCGGGCGAGCGGCAGCGTGAAGTTGCCGAGGCCGCAGTACAGATCGAGCACCGCGTCGCCCGGCGTCGGCGCGAGCAGCTCGACCGCTTGGGCCACCAGGGCGCGATTGATCGCGCCGTTGATCTGCACGAAATCACTCGGCTGGAACTGAAGGCGCAGGTCGAACTGCGCCAGCGCGTAGAAGAGCGGGTCGTTCGATGCGGCCGGATCGAGCGGCTCGATGCTCTCGAGCCCGCCCGGCTGCAGGTAGATGCGCGCCCCGTAGCGTGCGGCGAATGCCTGCATGCGCTCCCGGTCGGCCACCGAGGGCGCCGAGAGCACTCGCAGTACCAGCGCGGTGACATTGTCCGCCACCGCCACCTCGATCTGCGGCAGCTGTTGGCGGATCTCGAGCGTACCGATGAGCTCGGCGAGCGGCTCGATCCACTCACTCACCGGGGGCGCGAGCACTTCGCAGTGATGCACGTCCGCAACATAGGGCGCGCTGCGCTCGCGAAAGCCGACCACGACGCGGCCTTTCTTCGGCACGTACTTCACCCCGAGGCGCGCCCGGCGCCGGTAACCCCACACCGGACCGGTGAGCGGTTCGAGCCAGCGCGGACACGACACGCGCGCCAGGCGCTCGAAGGTGTCCGCCAGCTCGGTTTGTTTCAACGCGAGCTGCGCTTGGCTCGAGAGGTGCTGCAACAGACAGCCCCCGCACACCCCGAAATGCGCACAGCGCGGGGTCACACGCGTCGCAGAGGGCTCGAGCACCTCCAACAGCTGACCCTCGTCATGCTGCCGATGGCGCCGTGTGCGCACAAAGCGCACCGACTCTCCCGGCAGCGCGCCGGGGATGAAGACGGTCTTGCCCGCGCGCACGATCCCCTCGCCCTCGTGCGTCAGCGCCGCTACGCGCGCGCACTCCTGCGGGGCCGGCTCCTGCCGTGCGCTGCGCGAGCGGCTCATGCGAGCGCGTCCCAGGCCTGCAGGAATTGTGCGAAATGCGGCTCCTCGCCGCTGCGCAGCAGCGCCCGCACGCGCTCGAGTTCACCCTGGTGCGCCTCGCGACTCAGGCGGCCTCGCAGCAGCTCGAAGCGCAGGTACACCAGGTAGGTGTTGAGCACGTCGGTCTCGCAGTAACGGCGGATCCCGGTCAGCTCGCCCGCCTGGTAGGCGTCCCACACCTGCGCCCCGGAGAACCCGAGCTTGCCCGGAAAGCCGAGCAGCTGCGCGATGTGCTCGAGCGAGACGCGACCGCGGCCCTGAAAGCCCGACAGCACGTCCATCAGGTCGAGGTGGCGCCAGTGAAAGCGGCTCAAGTAGTTGTTGTAGCGAAACGCCGGATCGGAATCCCCGGTCTCCCAGAACCGCATCGCCTGCACCCCGGTGGCGAGCGCCCGATAGGTGAGCACCGGCAGGTCGAACCCCGAGCCGTTCCAGGAGACCAGCTCCGGGGAGAAGCGCTCGATGCCATCGAAGAATCGCTCGATGAGCTCGTGCTCCGTGGCGTGCTCATCGCCGAGGCTCCACACCTTGAGCGAATCGCCACGGCGCAGCACGCAGGAGATCGCCACGATCCGGTGCTGCTCGTGGGAGAGGAACTCCCCGCCCGAGGCCTGACGGCGCAGAGCGTACATCGCCTTGGCGACCGCCGCGTCGCTGAGTCCTTCTAGTCCGTACAGCCGCCGCCCGAGGGCGACGTCCGGGACCGTTTCGATGTCGAACACCAGACAGTTCATGGATTCAACACATCCTCTGACTCAGAGTGCGCGGCATTGTCTGCCCGCAACAGCACCGCGACCGCAACCACGAGTCCGGCTTCATCGGTGAGCGTCACGTGGCCCTCGCCGATGCCGAGCGCGCGACGCACGCGCTCGCCACGCTCCGAATACACCACTTCGGGCTTGCCGAGGCGGTTCTGTACGACTCCGACGTCGCGGATCCACACCCCGTTGGCAAAGCCCGTCCCCATCGCCTTGACGATCGCCTCCTTGGCGGCGAAACGCATCGCGAGGAAGCGCTGCGGCCGGCGGGTGCGCGCCAGCTGGGTGCGCTCCGCGGGCATCAGCAACCGCTCGATGAAATGTTCGCCGTGTCGCTCGAGCACCCCGTCGATCCGCTCGGCCCTGAGGACATCGATGCCGATGCCAAAGATCATGCGCGCGCAGCATCGAGCAGTGCGCGCATCTGGCGCACGGCGGCGGGCAGCCCATCGAACACGGCGCGCGCGATGATGGCGTGCCCGATGTTCAGCTCGACGATCGGGCCGATCGCAGCCACCGGCTGCACGTTGTGATAGTCGAGCCCGTGGCCGGCGTGCACCTGAAGGCCGAGCCGTGCCGCGAGCTGCGCGCCGGCGGCGAGCCGCTCGAACTCGCGGGCCCGTGCCGGGCCGCTCGCTTCGGCATACGCCCCCGTATGCAGCTCGATCGCTGGGGCGCCGGCGCGCGCGCTCGATTCGATCTGGGTCGGCTCCGGATCGATGAACAGCGACACCTGCACCCCACTTGCGCTGAGTCGCGCGACGGCCGCGCGCACGCGCTCGAGCTGACCGGCCACCTCAAGTCCCCCCTCGGTGGTGAGCTCCTGACGCTGCTCGGGCACCAGGCAGCAGTGCTGCGGGCGCACCTCGCAGGCGATGCCGATCATCTCCTCGGTCACGGCCATTTCGAGGTTCATGGCGGTCTTGAGCAGTCCGCGCAAGATGCGCACGTCCGCATCCTGGATGTGCCGGCGATCCTCGCGCAGGTGCAGCGTGATGCTGTCCGCGCCAGCACGCTCGGCCTCAAGCGCCGCGTGCACCGGGTCGGGCTGGCGGCCGCCGCGCGCCTGGCGCAGCGTCGCGACGTGATCGATGTTCACGCCGAGGGCGATCGGGGAATGGCTCAAGGGATTCTCCGCCGGACTGGGGCGCCCCCGCGGCGGGGGCTCATGGCGGCATTTTCCCGTAGCGGGCCGCCGGATGCGACCCCTGCTTCAACGCCCGGGCCACGCGCCGCGTCGCGAGCTCGCGCCCCTCGAGACACTCCGCGAGCGCCGCGGCGAGCAGCACCCGGGCATCGGCGCGCGTGCGCGCCGCCTCCAGATCGCCGCGCTGCAACGCCTGCAGCGAGTGTCCGGCGAGCGCCCCGGGCTCCTCGCCGGCCACTCGGTAGAGTCCCTGGGCGGGCCGGAAGCGGTAGAACCCCTCCGACTCGATCGCCTGCCCGCCGACCTCGGTGGCCAGATCCAGCCCGTAGCCCACCGCGCTCAGCAGTTCGAGCTCGAAGCGGCGCAGCACCCCCTCGATCACCTCACCGGCGCGCAACCGCCCCAGTGTGTCGGCATAGGCGTCAAAGAGCTCTGGGGCCGCATCGTGCCGCAGCGTCAACTTCAGCAGCAACTCATTGAGATAGAACGCGCTCATCACACTCGCAGCCGGCAGCGGCGCGGCCGGTGCGGCGCACTCCGCCCCGGTGAGTTGTCCGGCCTCGCGGCCCTGAGTGAAGGACAGCAGCAGCGGCTGAAAGGGCTGCAGTAGCGCAGCGAGGCGCGACTTCGGCCCGCTCACCCCGCGCGCGAACAGCGTCAGCCGCCCCTCGGCGCGCACCAGCACCTCGAGAATCCGTCCGCTCTCGCGGTACGGCCGGTGATGCAGCAGATAGGCCGGCGCGAGTTGGACGCGGCGGGCCGCAGCGCTCATGAGTCGAGGCCCAGATCCTTCAGCGCACGCGCATTGTCGGCCCAGTTCTCACGCACCTTGACCCACAGCGTCAGGTGCAGCCGTTCCCCGAGCAGCGCGTTCAGCGTCCGGCGGGCAGAACTGCCGACGCGCTTCAGGCGCTCCCCGCCGCCGCCGATGACGATCGGCTTCTGACCCTCGCGATCGACCCAGATCACCACGTCGACCGCGAGCTGGCCGTCCTCGTGCTGCATCCGCTCGACCTCGACGGCGATGCCGTAGGGAACTTCCTGGTTCAACTCCAGGGTGAGCTTCTCGCGCACCGTCTCGGCGATGCGAAAGGCCGTGCCGCGATCGGTGAGCGTGTCGCGGGCAAAGAGCGGCGGGGATTCGGGCAACTGCGCAGCGAGGGTGCGGATCAGATCCTCAAGGCCGTGGCCCTTCAACGCCGAGACCGGCACGAGCGCGATGAACGGATGGCGCGCGTTGAGCTCGGCCAGATATGGCAGCAGCCGCTCGCGCGGGCGAACCTGATCGACTTTGTTCACCACGGCAATCGCCGGGCGGCGCGTGTGTGCGATGCGCTCGAGCGCGAGTTCGTCCTCCGTGTTCCAGGTGAGCGCCTCGAGCACCAGCACCGCCACGTCCGCATCGGCGAGCGCGGTGGTCGCGGTCCGGTTCATCGCCTTGTTCAGCGCCCGACGCGCCTGGCGGTGCAGTCCCGGGGTGTCGACGAAGGCGATCTGGGCATCGGGGCGCTGAACCACGCCGAGGATGCGGTGACGGGTCGTCTGCGGCCGCGGCGTGACGATGCTGACCTTGGTGCCCACCAGGGCGTTGAGCAGCGTCGACTTACCGACATTGGGCCGGCCGACGAGCGCCGCGAAGCCGCAGCGCAGCAGCGGCTCGGGGTTTTCAGGCTGATCGCTCATCGGAGTGTTTTCCAATCATGTCCAAAATACGTTCCGCCGCCTCCTGCTCGGCGCGCCGGCGGCTCGAGCCGCGGCCGCGCATGCACAACGAGAGCGTCTCGACCGCGCAACTGACCTCGAAGGTCTGCTCGTGTGGCTCGCCCTCGATGCGCTCGACTGCATAGTGCGGCAGCGCGAGCCCGCGCGACTGCAGGTACTCCTGCAGTCGGGTTTTCGGATCCTTCAGCGCCTCAGGCGGCGGCAGCGCCTCGATGTGCGCCGCGAGCGCCGTGAGGATGAACTCGCTGGCCGCCTCGAGGCCGGCGTCGAGAAACAGCGCCCCGCACAGCGCCTCGAAGGCGTCGGCGAGAATCGACTGGCGGCGAAAGCCGCCGGTCTTGAGCTCCCCGGAGCCGAGCTGCAGCACCTCGCCGATGCCGAGCCGGGCAGCCACCTCGGCGAGCGGCTCGGCGCTGACCAACCGGGCGCGCAGACGGCTGAGGTCACCCTCGTCCGCCTGGCCGAACCGCGCGAACAGGTGCCGCGCGATGACCAGATTGACCACCGAGTCGCCGAGGAACTCCAGCCGCTCGTTGTTCGGCCCCGAGGCGCTGCGGTGCGTGAGCGCGGCCCGAAACAGTGCCGCCTCTCGCGGTGCGTGCTTCAGGTGCGTGCGCACCCAGCGCTCGGGCCACTCTGGGCTATCCACCACCGCTCACGTGCACGGCCTTGTCGAACGCCACGCGCAGCTGGATGTTGCCAAACAGCGGCGCATAGGACACGTAAGCGGCCTCGACGTGGTAGCCCGTGCCGCTGCGCTGGATGGTCACGTCCTGCACCGTGGGGTAATTGACGCTATCGATCTCAAAGTGCTTGGAAATCGACGTCTGGATCTTGAAGACGCTGGCGCCGCCGCCCTCGAACTGGCGGCTCACCTCATCGAGCGTGTGCGACACCTTCATGTAGTTCAGGTACACCGGCGCTAAGCGCAGACCGGTGTACAGGCAGATTGCCAGCGGCGTCAGCAACACCAGCCAGCCGATCAG
>JBMFWZ010000038.1:0-26884 GCA_049964755.1 Steroidobacteraceae bacterium
GATAGGTGATCGCGAGCGTCTGGCCCGGATGAGGGCTGATGGCGCGCACCACGTCCTCGAAATCCTTCATCGGCTGCCCGTCGACCGCCACGATACGGTCCCCGGCGATGAGCCCGGCGCGCGCCGCCGGACCGCCCGGCAGCACCCGCCCGAGCACCGCCGGCAGCGTCGGGGCGGCGAAATGCAGGCCGAGACCCGCCAGCGGACCGGCCGGCCCGGTGAGCTTGCGGCGCGCCTCGGGATTGCTGATGTCGAAGGCGATGCGGTGCGTCTGTCCCTGGGCGCGCACCGTGAGGGTGGCCTTGCCACTGCCGCTCATCACCTCGAGCAGCCGCATGCGCACCTCGCTCTGGCTGTCGACCGAGGTCCCGTTGACCGTGAGGATGCGCTCCCCGGGCTGCAGACCGGCGCGCGCGGCGATGGAGTTCGGCTCCACTCGCCCGACGATCGGCCGCCAGCGCGTCACGCCGCTCGCCCAGAACATCGCCCCGAGCACCAGAAGCGCAAAGAGGAAATTCGCCCCCGGACCGGCGAGCAGCACCAGCACGCGGCGCAGCGGGTGCTGGCGGGTGAAGGAGCGCGGCAGATCCTCCGGCGCCACCGGCCCTTCGCGCTCATCGAGCATCTTCACGTAACCGCCGAGCGGGATCGGGCACAGCCAGTACTCCACCCCGTCGCGCCCGCGGCGCGAGAGCAGCGGCTTACCGAACCCGACCGAGAATCGCAGCACCTTCAATCCGAGCCGCCGCGCGACCCAGAAATGGCCGAATTCGTGCACCGTGACCAGCAGACTCACGGCGACGGCGAACCACATCAGGTACCACAGAACCGTCATCCGCGCGCACCCACACGGGCCGCGGAACCGGCACCGCTGCGCATCTCGATGCGCTCCTGCGTGCGCAGGCGTGCCTCCGCGTCGGCGGCCAGCACATCCTCCAATCCGCCAATGGGCCCCGCGCTCGAGTGTGTGATCACATCCTCAATGACCGAAGCGATCCCCGGAAAGTTCAACCGCCGCTCGAGGAAGGCGTGCACGGCGATCTCATTGGCGGCGTTGAGCACCACCGGTGCGAGCCCGCCGGCGCTCGCCGCCGCCTGCGCCAGAGCGAGGCAGGGGAAGCGCTGCGGATCGGGGGCGCGAAACTCCAAACGCGCGGTCTTGACCAGATCGAGGAACGCCACGCCCGAGTCCATGCGCTCGGGCCAGGCGAGCGCATAGGCGATCGGCGTGCGCATGTCGGGCGAGCCGAGCTGCGCCAGCACCGAGCCGTCGACGTACTCCACCAGCGAGTGGATGATGCTCTGTGGGTGCACGACGATGTCGACCTGTTCGGGCGGCAGGCCGAACAGGAAGCAGGCCTCGATCAGCTCCAGACCCTTGTTCATGAGCGTGGCGGAATCGACCGAGATCTTCCGTCCCATGACCCAGTTCGGATGCGCCACGGCCGCCTCGGGCGTCGCCGTGGCGATCTGCTCGGCGCTCCAGTCGCGAAACGGGCCGCCGGAGGCGGTGAGCAGCACGCGCCGCACGCCCTCGGGCGTGCTGCCGGCGCGCGAGCCGGCCGGCAGACATTGGAAGATCGCATTGTGCTCGCTGTCGATCGGCAGCAGCGTCGCACCCGCATCGCGCACCGCCTGCATCAGCAGCGGGCCGGACATCACCAGCGACTCCTTGTTGGCGAGCAGCAGCCGCTTGCCGGCGCGGGCGGCCGCGAGCGTCGAGGGCAGGCCCGCCGCCCCGACAATGGCCGCCATCACGCACTCGGCCGTCTCGAGCGTGGCGAGCTCGGTGAGCGCCTCGGGGCCCGAGAGCAGCCGGGTGTCCGGCGCGTCTTTGCCCAGGCGCGCTTGAAGATCGCGCGCCGCGGCCGCATCGGCCAGTGCCGCGTACGCCGGGCGATACTTCAGAATCTGCGCGGCGAGTTTCTCCACGTTGCGGTTCGCGCCGATGCCGATCAGGCGAAAGCGCTCCGGATGGCGAGCGAGCACATCGAGGGTACTCTCGCCGATCGAGCCGGTGGAACCGAGAACGACCACACCGATCATGCCAGCACTCCCAAAACTGTCAGGCCAAGCAGCAGCACGGGGGCCGCTGCGGTCAGGCTGTCGATACGGTCCATGACTCCTCCGTGTCCGGGGAACAGCGTGCCGCTGTCCTTCACCCCCGCGAAGCGTTTCAACAGGCTCTCGGTGAGATCCCCGACGACCGAGCAGGCCACCGCCGCCAGACACAGCACCAGAAATCCTCCGAGGGGCACACTGAACCAGAAACTGCCGCCCACCGCCACCGGAATGCACGCCGCGACACCCCCGAGCACCCCTTCCCAGGTCTTCCCGGGGGACACCTCGGGGGCGAGCCGCCGTCGCCCGAAACGCCGGCCGGCGAAGTACGCCCCGATGTCCGCCATCCACACCAGCAGCAGGCAGAACAGCACCCATTCAGCACCGCGCGGTCCGGCGAGGCGCAGGCGCGCCAGCGCGAGCCATGCCGGCACCAGCGCACACAGGCCCGCAAGCGCCGCGGGACCGGCCGCCGCGCGGCGCGGCGCATACACGATCCAACCGAGCGCCACGACCCACCACAGCGCCGCGGCGCCGAGCAGCCACTGCAGACCGGCGCGCGTCGCGGCGGCGTGCCAGGCGAGCGGCAGCGCCGCACCGATCAGCACCACGTAGGCGATGCGCACGGCGCGCCGGCCGCTTTTGAGAAACGCCGACCACTCCCACGCCCCGAGCAGCACGATCAGCGTCAGCACCCCGAGGGTGGCACGGGCCGGCAGCGCGAAGAGCACCGCCAGCAGCAGCACGATCAGGACGGCGGCGGTGGCGACCCGATGACGCAGCGAATCGCTCACGGCAGCGCTTTGGGGGCCGCGCCGAGCTGCCCACCGATGTGCCCGAAGCGCCGCTCACGACCGCAGAAGAACGTCAGGGCGCGCTCGAGCTCGGCGGCATCGAAGTCCGGCCAGAGCCGATCACAGAAATACAGCTCCGCGTAGGCGAGGTTCCAGAGCAGAAAATTGCTGATGCGCCGCTCCGCGCCGGTGCGGATCAGCAAATCCGGATCCGGCAGCGTACCGAGCTCGAGCGTCGCGGCGAAGCGCGTCTCGTCGATCGCGGCCACCGGCAGCGCCCCGCTGACGCACTGCGCGGCGAGCGCTCGGGCGGCCTGGACGATGTCCCAGCGCCCGCCGTAGCTCACCGCCACCTGAAGCTTCAAACCCGTGTTGCCTGCGGTGCGGGCCTCGGCGGCTGCGATCTGCGCCTGGAGGCGCACCGAGAGCGCCTGACGGTTGCCGATGATGCGCAGCACCACCCCCTGGCGCTCCAGATCACTGATCTCGCGCTCGATGGCCTCGAAGAACAGCCCCATCAGGCTCGCCACTTCATCGGCCGGTCGCGACCAGTTCTCGCTCGAGAAGGCAAAGAGCGTCAGTGCCTGGACGCCCAGACGCGTGCACTCGCGCACGCACAGGCGCACTGGCTCGAGCCCGGCCTTGTGCCCGGCCGAGCGCGCCAGGCCGCGCGCGGCGGCCCAGCGACCATTGCCGTCCATGGTGATGGCGATGTGACGCGGAAGCGGTGCGGGCGCGGCGTTGTCGGACACGGCGTGCGCCCTCACACCTGCATGATTTCCTTTTCCTTGGCCACCAGAAGCTGCTCGATGTCCGCAATGTGCTTGTCGGTGAGCTTCTGGATGTCGCCTTCCGCGCGGTGCTCCTCGTCCTGCGCGATCAGCTTTTCCTTCAACAAATCCTTGATGTCGTTCATCACGTCGCGGCGCACGTTGCGCACCGCCACACGCGCGTTCTCCGCGTCGGCCTTGAGCACTTTGGTGATCTCGCGACGGCGCTCCTCGGTGAGCGGCGGCATCGGAATGCGGATCACCGTGCCGGCGGTCATGGGCGTGAGGCCCAGATCGGACTTGAATATCGCCTTCTCGATCGCCTGAACGACGCCCTTCTCCCACGGGGAGATCACGAGCGTGCGCCCTTCTTCCACCGCGATGCTCGCCACCTGCTGCAGCGGCACGTCCGAGCCGTAGTAATCGACTTTCAGGTGCTCGATCAGGCTCGGGTGAGCCCGCCCGGTCCGCAGCTTCTTCAGATCCGTCTGGAAGCTCAGCACGCACTTGGCCATGCGCTCGCGCGCGTCTTTCTTCAGGTCATCGAGCATGGGTCACTCTCCGAGCCGGCTCGGCTCACTCGCAGGTCACGACCGTGCCCACTTCGTCGCCTCGGACGCTGCGGGTGAGGTCGCCTGGATTGTTGAGGTTGAACACCTGCAGCGGCAGGCGGTTGTCGCGGCACATGACGATCGCGGTGGCGTCCATGACGTTGAGTTTCTCGGTGAGCACCCGATCGAAGGTCAGATGCCGATAGCGCGTTGCGGCCGGATTGCGCACCGGATCGTCGGAGTACACCCCGTCGACTTTGGTCGCCTTCAGCAGCACCTCGGCGTTGATCTCGATGGCGCGCAGCGCCGCGGCGGTGTCGGTCGTGAAGAACGGGCTGCCGGTGCCGGCCGCGCAGATCACCACCCGGCCCTTCTCCAGATGCCGCACGGCGCGGCGACGGATGTAGTCCTCGCACACCTGGTTGATGCGGATCGCTGACATCACGCGCGCGTGCAGTCCGCGACTCTCCAGCGCATCCTGCATCGCCAGCGCGTTCATCACGGTGGCGAGCATTCCCATGTGATCGGCCGTGACGCGATCCATCCCGGCTCGCGCGAGTCCCGCGCCGCGGAAAATATTGCCCCCCCCGATCACCACGGCGAGTTCGACGCCGAGGCCGGCGATGTCCTCGAGCTCCCCGGCGATGCGCTTGATGATCGCCGGATCGATGCCGTAGTCGGCCTGACCCATGAGCGCCTCCCCGGAGAGCTTCACGAGGATGCGCGAGTAGCGGGCGGTCTTCGCAGTTTCAGTCGCCATGGGCAATCCTTCACTCGTTTCAGGGAGGCCCGGGCCGCCGCGCAGAGCCGGCCCGGGGGCACGCCGGGGTCAGCCGCCGGCGCTCTTGACCTGCGCCATCACCTCGGCGACGAAGTTCTCCTGCTTCTTCTCGATGCCCGCGCCGACCTCGAACCGCTCGTAAGCGATCACGGTCGCCCCGGCACTCTTCAGCAGTTTCTCCACCGTCACGTCCGGGTCCTTCACGAACGGCTGGCCGAGCAGCGTGATTTCTCCGAGCGACTTGCGCAGCCGCCCCTCGACCATCTTGGCGACGATCTCCGGCGGCTTGCCCTCGCCCTGGGCCTGCTCGGTGAGGATCTCGCGCTCCTTGGCCATCACGTCCGCCGGCACCTGCTGCATCGAGAGGTACTTCGGATTGCTCGCCGCGACGTGCATGGCCAGTTCGTGCGCGAGCTCTGCGCTGCCACCCTTCAGGGCCACCAGCGTGCCGATGCGCGTCCCGTGACGGTACGCCCCCAGGTGCTGCTCGGCGGCGAGCACCGAGAAGCGCCGCACGGTGATGTTCTCACCGATCTTGGCCACCAGCGCCCGACGACGCTCATCGACCGTCTCGGTGCCGATGCGCGCGGCGAGCAGTGCCTCGAGGCTCTGCGGCCGGTGCGTCAGCGCCTGCTCGGCCACGGCGCTGGCGAACGCGGTGAAGTCCTGCTCGCGGGCCACGAAGTCCGTCTCGCAGTTGACCTCGACCATGGCCGCAGCACGAGCGTCCGCGGAGCGCTCGATGACGATGACCCCCTCGGCGGCCACCCGCGCGGACTTCTTGTCGGCCTTGGCCAGGCCCTGCTTGCGCATCAGCTCGGCGGCGACATCGAGGTCGCCGTGGCTCTCCACCAGCGCCTTCTTGCACTCCATCATCCCCGCGCCGGTGCGCTCGCGGAGCTGTTTGACCATCTCTGCTGTGATACTCATATCGCACTCATCCGGTTGCGCCGTCCCTGGACGCTACCTGCGCCCCGGCGGTCCTCACCGGAGCCAAACCGCAGGCGCGGCCGCGCAAGCGGCCGCGCGCGGCTCAATCCCCGCGGCCCTTGCGGCGCGCCGGGCCCGTGGGGCGGCGGGCGCCCGTCGGTGCCGGCGTGGTGTTCGAGCCACCGGATGCGGCCACTTCGGGCACCGCCTCCATCGACTCCTCCTCGGTGCCCAGATCATCGGCTACCTCGGCACCCTCGGCACGCGGGGCCTTCACCGGCGGCAGACGGCGCCGGGAGGCATTCTTCTTCGGCCGTGCGACCGCGGCGCCCTTGCGCGCCCCACGCGGGGCCTTGCGGCGCGGGTTGCCGGCCTCGTCGAGCTCGACGAACTCGTCCTCCCCGACCACCACGGCCGGGACCGACTCGCGCCCTTCGAGGACCGCATCGGCCATGCCGGAGGCGTACAGCAGGATCGCGCGCATCGCGTCGTCATTGCCCGGCACGACGTAATCGATACCGTCCGGGGAGCAGTTCGTATCGACCACGGCGACCACCGGGATGCCGAGCTTGCGGGCCTCGTCGATGGCGAGTTTCTCGTGACCGACGTCGACCACGAACAGCGCATCGGGCAGCGAATCCATCGCCCTGATACCCCCGAGGCTGCGCTGGAGCTTCTCGCGCTCGCGGCGCAGTTGCGTCGCCTCTTTCTTACCGCGCCGCTCGAGCGCCCCGGAGGCGGCGAGCTCGGAGATGTCCTCGAGCCGCTTGATCGACTGGCGGATCGTCTTGAAATTCGTGAGCATGCCGCCGAGCCACCGCTGGTTGACGTACGGCTGGCCGGCGCGCTCGGCCTCCTTCTGGATCGCATCGCGTGCCGAGCGCTTGGTACCGACGAACAGCACCGTGCCGCCATCGGCGGCCACGCCCTTCACGAAAGCCGCAGCCTGCGCGTACATCGGCTGGGTCTTCTCGAGATTGATGATGTGGATCTTGTTGCGCTCGCCGAAAATGAACTGAGCCATCTTCGGGTTCCAGAAGCGGGTCTGGTGTCCGAAATGGACACCCGCTTCCAGCATCTGCCGCATGGATACGCCAGGCATGAGAAACTCCTAGTTGGGTTGGGCCTCCGCGCATCTCCGCAGCCATCCCGAGTGCGGCCGAGGGCCGCGCGCGGAACACCCAGTCTGCGGATAATGCGATGCGCGTGTGGGTTGATTGCCAAAAAAGGCCGCGCTTTATACCATGAAGGCCCCGCCCGAACAATGTCTTGCGCGCGCAGCGGCCGGTGCGTTCCGGCGGTGCGCGACGAGCCCGATTGAGTCACTCTGGATAGCCCATGGCCGTAACGATCAAATCGCCCGAGGAGCAGGAGAAAATGCGCATCGCCGGCCGCCTGGCCGCCGAGGTGCTCGACATGATCGGCGCGCACGTGGTGCCGGGGGTGAGCACCGAGGAGCTCGACCGCATCTGCCACGAGTACATCGTGAACGTCCAAGGGACGATCCCGGCGAACCTGAACTACCACGGCTTCCCGAAGGTGATCTGCACCTCGGTGAACCACGTGGTCTGCCACGGCATTCCCAATGACAAGCGCCTGAAGGCCGGCGACATCGTCAATATCGACGTGACGGTGATCCGCGACGGGTTCCATGGCGACACCAGCCGCATGTACTACGTCGGTAAGCCGCCGGCGCACGCCCAGCGGCTCACCGAGACCTGCTTCGCGGCCATGTGGCGCGGCATCGAGATCGTGCGCCCCGGGGTGCGGCTCGGGGACATCGGACACGCGATCCAGAGCTTCGCCGAGCAGCACAATTACTCCGTGGTGCGCGAGTACTGCGGCCATGGCATCGGGCGGATCTACCACGAGGATCCGCAGGTGCTGCATTACGGGGAGGCGGGCACGGGGCTGACGCTCGAGCCGGGCATGACCTTCACCATCGAGCCGATGATCAATGCCGGCAAGCGCCATGTGCGGCTGCTGCCGGACGGCTGGACCGTCATCACCAAGGATCACTCGCTCTCGGCGCAGTGGGAGCACACCATCCTCGTGACCGCGACCGGCCACGAGGTGCTCACCCTCGGGGCGTCCGAGCGCAGCACGCATTAACACCATGGCCGCCGGAGAGAGCGAATCTGAGCCGTCCGAGGCCTCGGGCGAGGGTGGCACGGTCGGCACCGACTCGCCGAGCGGGCCCGGACACTGGCCGCTGCTGATGCGGCTGCCGGAGATCATCGGCGGCCCGCCCGCGGCGCTGCGCGAGCTGCTCACCGAGGCGCACGAGCAGCTGAAGGCCCGCTTCCTCGCCGATGAGCCCATCGAGACGCTGGTGCAGGCGCGAGCACTGCTCATCGACCGGGTGTTGCAGGCGCTCTGGGCGGCGCACCTGGGCACGCCGGTGCGTCCCTGGGCGCTGGTGGCGGTCGGCGGGTACGGCCGCGGTGAGCTGCTGCCCTGCTCGGACATCGATCTGCTGCTGCTGGTGCGCAGCGCCCCGCAGGGCGAGGCGCGCGCGGCGCTCGAGCGCCTGCTCGCGCTGCTCTGGGACATCGGGCTGGAAGTCGGCCACAGCGTGCGCACCCTCGAGGAATGTCTCGAGCAGAGTGAAGCCGACGTGACCGTGATGACCACGTTGATCGAGGCGCGGCTGCTCGCCGGCGATGCCGGGCTGCTCGCCGAGCTGCGCGCCGCACTCGCCCCGGAGCACCTCTGGCCGGTGCGCGAGTTCTTCGAGGCGAAGGTGCGCGAGCAGTCCGAGCGACACCTGAAGGCCAACGACACGGCCTACAACCTCGAGCCGAACGTGAAGACCGGACCGGGGGGGCTGCGCGACATCCAGACCATCGGCTGGGTGGCCAAGCGGCACTTCGGTGCCGAAACGCTCGATGAGCTGGTGCGACACGGATTTCTCTCGGTCGCGGAATTCCGCCGCCTGCAGCAGGCCCAGGCCTTCCTCTGGAAGGTGCGCTTCGGGCTGCACGTGCTCACCGGGCGGCGCGAGGACCGGCTGCTGTTCGATCACCAGATCCGCCTCGCCCAGACCTTCGGTTACGAGGACGCCTCCTACACCCTCGCGGTCGAGCAGCTGATGCAGCGCTACTACCGCACCGTCAAGGACGTGAGCCTGCTCAATGAGCTGCTGCTGCAGCTGTTTCGCGAGGCGATCCTCACCGAGAACGAGCCGCCGCGCCCGCTGAATGCGCGCTTCCAGGTGCGCTGCGGCTCGCTCGAGGCGGTGAGCGAGGATGTGTTCGCGCGCACCCCGTCCGCGCTGCTCGAGCTGTTCGCGCTGCTGCAGCGCCACCCGCAGATCAAGGGCGTGCGCGCCTCGACCATGCGCGCGGTGGGCCGCAGCCTCTGGCTCATCGACGAGGAGTTCCGCCAGAACCCGCGCCACCACCGGCTGTTCCTCGAGATCGTGCGCTCGCCGGTCGGGGTCACCCACGAGCTGCGCCGCATGAACACCTACGGGGTGCTCGGCCGCTACATCCCGGCGTTCGGGCGCATCGTCGGGCGCATGCAGTACGACCTGTTCCACGCCTACACCGTGGATGCGCACACACTGTTCGTGGTGAGCAACCTCAGGCGCTTCGCCATCCCGCGCTACGATCAGGAGCTGCCGCAGGCCTCGCGCATCATGCAGCAGCTGCCGCGGCCCGAAGTGGCCTACCTCGCGGCGCTGTTTCATGACATCGCCAAGGGCCGCGGCGGGGATCACTCCGAACTCGGCTCGGTCGATGCCGAGGCGTTCTGCCTCGAGCAGGGCCTCTCCCCGTACGATGCGCGTCTGGTGGCCTGGCTGGTGCGCCACCACCTCACCTTCTCCCTCACCGCGCAGAAGCAGGACATCTCCGACCCGGAAGTCATCAACGCGTTCGCTCAGAGCATCGGGGATGAGGCGCACCTCGATTATCTGTACGTGCTCACCTGCGCCGATGTGCGCGCCACGAACCCGAAGCTGTGGAACTCCTGGAAGGCCTCACTGTTCGATGACTTCTACCAGCGCGTGCGCCGGGCGCTGCGCCGCGGGCTCGAGTCGCCGATCGACCAGGAACAACTGGTCGGGGAGACGCGCGAGGCGGCCCGCCGGCTGCTCATCGAGCGCGGGGTGCCTGGGGAGGCGATCGAGCGGGTCTGGGAGCGGTTCTCGGCGACCTATTTCCTGCGTCACTCGCCGGAGGAGCTCGCCTGGCACATGCGCTTACTCGCCGAGCGCGACCCGCACAGCGTCGAGCCGCTGGTGGCGCTCGAGCCGCAGAGCGTGCGTGGCACGACCGCGGTACTGATCTACACCCGCGGGCTCGAGCACGGTTTTGGCCGCACCACCGCAGTGCTCGATCAGCTGGGGCTCGACATCGTCGATGCGCGCATCACGCCCACCGGCGATGGGTTCAGCCTCGATCTGTACCACGTGCTGGAGGATGACGGGGCGCACATCGCCGACGGTGAGCGGCGCGAGGAAATCGAAGAGGCGCTGTGGCGCTCGCTGCAGCAGCCGCAGGCCACCATCGCCGTGCACCGGCGCGTTCCGCGCCAGGCGCGCATGTTCAATACGCCCACGCAAATCGCGATCAGCACCGATGAGCCGAACGGCCGCTCGGTGCTCGAGCTGATCGCCGGGGACCGGCCCGGGCTGCTCTGCGACGTCGGCAAAGTGCTCACCGCCGAGCACGTGCTGTTGCAGGCCGCGCGCATCATGACCGTCGGGGAGCGGGCCGAGGACGTCTTCTACATCACCGACCGCGACGGGCGTGCGCTCGATGAGGCGCGAGCCGAGCATCTGCGCCAGATCCTGCGCGAAGCGCTCAAACGGCGCGCCGCCGCGTAACCACTCACTGGAGCTTCACATGAACCCGCGTCTTCGGCGGCTGCACGCCTATCCCTTCGAGCGTCTGGCGCGACTGACCGCCCCGACACCCCCGGCGGCGACGATCCGCCCGATCGCCATGTCGATCGGCGAGCCGCGCCACGAGCCGCCGGCCATGGTGCTCGAGGCGCTGCGCGCCAACGCACACCAACTCGGCACCTATCCGACCACCGCCGGGGTGCCCGAATTGCGCGGCGCATGCAGCGCGTGGCTCGAGCGGCGCTTCGGCCTCACCGCCGGCAGCGTCGATCCGGGCACCATGGTGCTGCCGGTGAACGGCACGCGCGAGGCGCTGTTCGCGTTCGTGCAGGCCGCGCTCGATGCGAGTCGCGAGGCACGGGTGGCGATGCCCAATCCGTTCTATCAGATCTACGAGGGCGCGGTGCTGCTCGCCGGGGGCGAGCCGCATTACCTCGACACCACCGCAGCGAACGCCTTCACCCCGGACCTCGCGGCGGTGCCGGAGCATCTCTGGCGGGGCTGTCAGGTGCTCTTCCTGTGCAGCCCGGGCAACCCGACCGGCAAGGTGTTCTCGGGTCAGTATCTACAACAGGCGCTCGAGCTCGCCGAGCGCTACGACTTCATCGTCGCGGCCGATGAGTGCTACAGCGAGATCTATCTCGATGAGACGCACCGGCCGCCGGGGCTGCTCGAGGCCGCCCAGGCCGCCGGGCGCACACGCTTCGAGCGCTGCATCGTGTTTCACAGTCTCTCCAAGCGCTCGAGCGTACCGGGCCTGCGCTCCGGGTTCGTCGCCGGCGACCCGGCGATCATCGCGCAGCTGCTGCTGTACCGGACCTATCACGGCTGCGCCATGCCGGTGCCGACCCAGCTGGCGAGCATCGTCGCCTGGCAGGACGATGCGCACGTGGTGGCCAACCGGCGGCTGTATCGGGAGAAATTCGAGCGCGTGCTGCCGATCCTCGCCCCGGTCCTGCCGGTCGAGAAGCCCGAGGGCGCCTTCTACCTGTGGAGCGAAGTCGGCGCCGACGGCGACGATGAGCGCTTCACTCGCGAGCTGTACGCCAGCCAGGGCGTGCTGGTGTTGCCCGGCAGCTATCTGGCGCGTGACGGCGGGCACGGCAATCCCGGCGCCGGGCGCGTGCGCATCTCGCTCGTGCCGGGTGTTGCCGAGTGCGTCGAGGCCGCCGAGCGAATCCGCGCCTACCTCGAGGGGCGCCATCGATGAGCGGCGAGGCGCTGCAGGCAGCGATCGAGGCGGCGTTCGAGGCGCGCGCCACCCTCACGCCTGAGCGGATGGCGGCGCCGCTCAGGGCGCAGATCGAGGAGTGCATCGAGCTGCTCGACAGCGGTCGGGCGCGCGTCGCGCAGCGCCAGGGCGAGCACTGGGTGGTCAACGAGTGGCTGAAGAAGGCGGTGCTGCTTTACTTCCGCACCCGCGAGAACACACTGATCGACGCCGGTTTCACGCGCTTTTACGACAAGGTGCCGCTGAAATATGCCGAGGCCGGTGATGAGCAGTTACGCGCCGGCGGGGCCCGCATCGTGCCGCACGCGGTGGTACGCAAGGGCGCATACATCGCGCCGAACACCGTACTGATGCCGAGTTACGTCAACATCGGCGCCTACGTCGACAGTGGCACCATGGTCGACACCTGGGCGACCGTGGGTTCGTGCGCACAGATTGGGCGCAACGTGCACCTCTCCGGCGGGGTCGGTATCGGCGGAGTGCTCGAGCCGCTGCAGGCGAGTCCCACCATCATCGAGGACGACTGCTTCATCGGCGCCCGATCCGAAATCGTCGAGGGGGTGATCGTCGAGCGCGGCGCGGTGATCTCCATGGGCGTGTTCATCGGGCAGAGCACGCGCATCTACGAGCGCGCGAGCGGACAGATCTTCTACGGACGCGTGCCGGCCGGCTCGGTGGTCGTGCCCGGATCGCTGCCCTCAGCCGACGGCCGCTACAGTCTCTCCTGCGCGGTGATCGTCAAGCGAGTCGATGCCCAGACTCGCGCCAAGACCTCGATCAACGAACTGCTGCGCGCCGCCGACTAGCGCCGCCGCCGCGACGCTGGCACCACCCCGCGCGCCCGGGCGCGGCTCAGCCGAACCGTCCCGTGATGTAATCCTCGGTCAGGCGGTGGCGCGGGTTGGTGAACACCCGATCGGTCTCCCCGACCTCCACCAACCGCCCCATGTGGAAGTAGGCGGTGCGCTGCGAGACGCGCGCGGCCTGCTGCATCGAGTGCGTCACGATCACGATCGCATAGGTGCCGTGCAGCTCCTCGATCAGATCCTCGATGCGCGCCGTCGCAATCGGATCGAGTGCCGAGCAGGGCTCGTCCATCAGGATCACCTCCGGCTGCACGGCGAGCGCCCGCGCAATGCACAGCCGCTGCTGCTGGCCGCCGGAGAGTCCCGTGCCCGGCCCGTGCAGCCGGTCCTTCACTTCGCTCCACAGCCCGGCGCGCTGCAAACTGGTGCAGACCAGCTCATCCAGATCGGCCCGGGTACGGGTGAGCTTGTGAATGCGCGGCCCGTAGGCGACGTTCTCGTAGATCGACTTCGGGAACGGATTGGGCTTCTGGAACACCATCCCGATGCGCGCCCGCAAGCGCGCCACGTCCTGGCGCTTCTCATAGATGTCCTGGCCATCGAGCAGGATCTCACCGGTGACCCGCGCCCCAGGGATGGTGTCGTTCATGCGATTCAAGCAGCGCAGGAACGTCGATTTGCCGCAACCGGACGGCCCAATGCAGGCGAGCACCTGGCCGCGAGCGATGTCCACCGTCACGTCGGTGAGCGCCTGGATCTCCCCGTAATGCACGTACACCGAGCGGCAGGAGAACACCGGATCGCTCACCTGCGGCTCCCCGGCGGGCAACCCGCTCGGCAGCGCCGTCAGCTCGCTGGCGAGAGCCGTTGGGACGTGCACGCGACCGCTCGGCTTGGTGCCTAGGGCCGCGCCGCTCGCGAGGCTCGCGCCGGGAGAGTCGGAGCGGGTCGTTTCCTGCGCCACTGTCGGTCTACCTCACCCAAATCGTCCGGTGACGTAGTCATCGGTGCGCCGATCCCGCGGCGCGGTGAACAACTGCCCCGTGGGGCCCATCTCGATCAATTCGCCCTGGTACATGAACGCCGTGCTGCTCGAGACGCGCGCGGCCTGCTGCAGATTGTGGGTGACGATCACGATGCAGAATCGTTCACGCAGGTTCTGCAGAGTCTCCTCGACCTTCAGCGTCGAGATCGGATCGAGCGCCGCGGTGGGCTCATCGAGCAGGATCACCTCCGGTTCGAGCGCAATGGAGCGCGCGATGCACAGGCGCTGCTGCTGGCCGCCGGAGAGGCTGCGGGCATCCTCGTGCAGCTTATCCTTGACCTCGTCCCAGAGCGCCGCATCGCCGAGCGCCGCATGCACGCGCCGGGTGAGCTCGACTCGCCCGATCCGCCGCGCCAAGCGCAGTCCGAAGGCCACGTTCTCGAAAATCGACATCGGGAACGGCGTGGGTTTCTGGAACACCATCCCGACGCGCAGGCGCAGTCGAGTGACGTCCACGTTCGCAGCCAGGATGTCCTGCCCATCGAGCAACACCGCACCGCTCGCACGGTGCCCCGGATACAGCGTGTACATGCGGTTCAGGACCCGCAGCAGGGTCGATTTGCCGCAGCCCGACGGTCCGATGAAGGCGGTGATGGAGCGATCCGGCAACGCCAGACTGACGTCCTTCAACGCCTGCTGGCGGCCATAGAAGAAGCTCAGGTGCCGGACCTCGATCTTCGTCGCCGGGTTCGCCCCCTCGGCGCCGACAGAATCGGTCCACGCGGCGGGCTGGCTCATCGGTGCGGCCCTGCGTGGGCCCGCGGTGCAGTTCGGTGCATGTTTGGTGCGTCGAAATCATCGTCGAAATCAGGGGGCTCGCCGCCTTCGCGGCGCACCCAGCCATACGGGCTCGTCAGCGCCACGCACCCCCGAATTGTCACCTGCCGAGGTGATCGGCAGCAAGTCGCAATCGGCAATCCATCGCGCCCTCATCGGCCCGAGGACGCTGCGGCTTGCCGTGCGGATGACAGCCGGGCGAGTGCGCCGCGGTCCGGCAAACCGCGGCACCGCTCGCCGCCGATCGCCCCCCGGACGGACACCCGCCGGGGGCCGGAGTGTCGGCGCCGGGGTGCGAGCACATCCCGGGCCGAAGGCGCACCGGCAGGGCGCGGTCTACTGGTGCAGACCACGGGGCCACCGCCCGTCCGGGCGTCTGCGCCGCACCGCGCTGCGCACGCCTGAGCCGCAGACGCCGCATCCCATCCTCCCCGTACATCATGTCCAAATCATGACCGACGGGGCTCCCGGCGCGCAGCCCGGGTCACCAAAGCACTCTCTCAGTGTCACATGACACACATCACCGGAGTTGTTTATTCTTTTCGCATCAAACAGTTACGTATTTATGACATCAAAATCACAGGACTGTCACATAAATTTCATATTCCTGTCATTTAATCATCACCGACGGAAGCGCAGCGCGGCGCTCCGATTTCGATCCGAACGGCGCACGGGATGATCGATGGTCACAAGATCGTCATGCGCATATCGCGATTCGGGTCGCAGCACGCGCCGTTTCGAGAACAACGATTCAGAGGAGTCTCACGGTGATCCGTTGGCGCATCTGTTGCGCACATTGCCTGCGAGCACCCGCCCCCCGGGCGCGGTTAATCCATGACCCATCCCTTCACGAGTGAACCCACGAGCATGAGCACCTCAATGACCGTCACGACACCTCCCCGCCGATGCGCCTCGAAGCGCGTCCTCGTCGGCCTTGGCGCCCTCGCCGCCGCCGCCGCCGCCGCCTTCGCGCCGGCATTCGCTCAGGCCCCGAGCGCACCGTCCATCCAGACCGGACCGCTGACGCTCACCTTCGGTGGCTTCGCCGAGCTCGCCACCGTCTACCGCAACCGCAACCAGTCGGCGGACATCGGCTCGGACTTCAATACCGGCATCCCCTTCACCAACAACCCGAACAGCTCGATCTCGGAGTTTCGCGAAAGCGCTCGCCAGAGCCGCTTCTCCCTGCTCGCCCAGGGGGCGAAGTTCGACGGCATCCGCGCCGAGGCGTATATGGAGACCGACTTCCTCAGCTCCGGAGTCACCTCGAACTCGCGCGAGAGCAACAGCTACACGCTGCGCATGCGGGTGTTCTACGCTCGCTTCACCACCGACTATGGGCTGGACGTGCTCGCCGGTCAGAACTGGAGCCTCGCGACACTCTATAAGGACGGTTTGTACCCGCGCGATGAGGACGTCCCAATGGGCATCGATGCGTCCTACATCGTCGGGTTCAACTGGGCGCGCACCCCGCAGATCCGCGTCGTGGAGCACTTCAACAAGAAGTTCTCCCTCGGGGCGTCCCTGGAGAGCCCGCAGACCGTCACCGGCAACGGCATCAATGCCGTCGGTGCCCCGGCCGGCTCGTTCCCGCCCTCGGGCGTCGCGTATCAGAACCCCGGCGATGCCGCGGGCCTGATGAACCCCACGACCACCTACTCCACGGACATCGCCCCGGACGTCATCGTCAAGGCGGCATTCGATCCGGGCTGGGGTCACTACGAGATCTACGGCCTGAGCCGCTGGTTCCGCTCGAGCATCGATCGGCAGAGCAATACCGTCGCCGGCGGCGGCATCGGCGCGGGCGTGATCCTGCCGCTGATCGCCCAGCGCCTGTCCTTCCAGGCGAGCGGGCTGATCGGCAAGGGCATCGGCCGCTATGGCTCGGCGCAGCTGCCGGATGTCACCATGACCCCGGGCGGGGCGCTCGCGCCGATTTCCGAGTACGAGGTGCTGCTCGGCCTCACCTACACCCCGAACCCCTTCTGGACGATCTACGGGTACGCCGGTCGCGAGCAGGAGGACGCCAAGTACTACACCCTGGGCACGGCGACCTACGGCTACGGCGCCCCGCAATTCAACAACAGCGGCTGTGAGGCACTGAGTGGCACCTGTGTCGGCAACACCCGCTCGGTGAGTGAGCTGAGCGGCGGGTTCTGGTGGAAGTTCTACCAGAGCAGGCTCGGCAATATGCAGTTCGGTCTGCAGGGCGAGTATCTGCAGCGCGATGCGTTCGCCGGCATCGGCGGGGCGCCGAGTGCGAACATGTTCGTCGCTCTGGCCTCGTTCCGCTACTACCCGTACCAGCGCTGAATCGTCACGTGCCGCCGCGCTCGCCCCCCTTGCGCTCGACGCGCGGGGGGGGCGAGCGCTGCCCCGATTCATCAGCGGCCGAGTTGCCCCGTCGCCCCCGCCAGCGCGTACTGTGCTTTGGCATAGCTCGAGAGTGCCAGCGCGTAGCTGCTGCGTGCGCGGGCGTAATCCTGCTGCGCCTGAATCACCTCGGTCACCGCATAGACCCCGAAATTCTTCCGCTGCATACTCAGCTGCAGACTGCGTTCGGCCAAATCGACTCCGCGTCGCGCCAACTGCACCTGGTCGTGGGCCGCCTGCGCTGCGGTCAAGGTGCTCACCACCTGCTCGATGACCGCTTGGTGCAGTTGCTCGCCAGTGAGCTGCGTGCGCTCGAGGCTTGCATCGGCCGCCTCGGTACGACTGAAATCGAACAGCCCCCCCGGACCGAATCGCCAGGTCAGACCCACGGCGTAGTCATGCGCAGACTGGTACGGCGTCAATGCCGTGCCAGCGCCGCCGCGTGCTTCCCCATACACCGCCACGGCCCCGAGGGTCGGAATCAGCGGACCGTACTTCGCCGCGCTGCGCTGATGCTGCGCGGCGCTCACCGCCGCCGCGTTCGCCTTCAGCTCCGGGCGCCGCCGCAATGCGCTGTCGACCAGCTGCTCAAGTGGCGTCTGCAGATCCACCAGCGCAGGCGTCACCGCCAGCCGCTCAGCCGGCAACAGCACCACGGCCGGATCGAGGCGCAGCACACTGGCCAATCGGGCCGCGGCCGTGCGCACTCGCGCTGCGGATGCCCGTAGCACGATCCGCGCTTGCTGAGTCTGGACCGCCACGCGCAATGCCTCACTGCGATTGGTCAGGCCGATGGCCGCCGCCCGCTCGAGCTGCGACTGATAGTCCTGCGAGATGCGCACCGCTTGCGCCGCAATATCCTCATCGGAAACTGCGGCCACCAGATCGAAGTACGCCGCGGACGTCTGCACCAACGCCGTCTCGCGTTGCGCACGCACCTGCTCACCGGCTGCGCGCTCGAGCTGCAGCGCGGCGAGCTTGTTGAACAGCGCATCGCCGAGTTCCACCGAGAGGCCCACCGATGCTCCCCGTCGGTACAGCCGCTTGTCCACCTCGAGCATCGAGCCGCTGGTCTGTTGATCGGCGCCGCTGCGATGCGCGAACGTCTGGCCAATCGTGACACTCGGGACGAAGCGCAACGTTGCGGCATCGTTGGCCGCCTGCGCCGCATGTTGCGCCGCCCTCACCTGTGCCAGGTCAAGGTTGTTCAGCCCCGCCAGACGCAGTGCGGTGGCCAGATCGATGCGCTCGACCGCCGCACTCGCAGCGCTCGAGTGCACTTCGGCGCGGACAGCGCCGAGGGTGCACAGGAGGATGCCGAGCGCCAGCGTGCCCCGAGCCCAGAGCACTCGCGCGCTCATGGATGAGCGCTCCGGTGCGCGGCCATCACCGCCGGGGCGGGCTGCGGCGTCAAGGTCACCGCCACGTACATCCCGGGCAACAATTTGCGGCCCGGATTGTCCATGTCGATCTCCGCCAACATCGTTTGACTGCGGCTCGAGAGCGCGTAGCTGATGCGCGTGATTCGGGCCCGCAGGTGCCATTGCGGTTGCGACGGACTGGTGATGAGCGCCGGCGTTCCAGGTCGTACCCGGCTCGCCATATTCTCCGGCACCGGGATCTGCACCCGCACTCGGCTCAAACTCATCAGCGTCACGATGGCCGCGCCCTGCGGATTGCCCGCGGCCGGAACCGAGACGAACGCCCCCGGATCGACATATCGGGCGGTGATGGTCCCGGAGAACGGCGCGGTGATCCGCGCATAGCGCAGCAGCACCTCGATGCGACTCAATTCCGCCTGTGCCACTTCGAGCCGACCGCGCTCCTCATCGACCTGCTGCGGGGTGACCAAATCCGGAGCGGCCTTGGCGGCCGCTTCGGTGCGGGTGAAGTTGTGCTCGGCGACATCGAGCTGGGCACGATACTTCAGCCGATCCGCCTCGAGCTCCGGGACCTCGAGCACCGCAATGAGCGCCCCGGCCTTCACCCGGTCCCCTTTGTCCACGGCAATGCGTTTGACGAAACCGGCCACCTTGGCGGTGATCAGCGCACTCTGGTAGGCCACCACGTGTGCCGGCAGCTGCAACGTGACGCTCTGAACCGACCCACTCTCCCCGGCGAGTGCCCCATGCGCCGCCATGAACCCCGCCGCCACAGCGAGCAGCAGCGAGGGCCGGCTCGCCACGCGGGCGCTGCGCGCGGCCGGCTCAGACCTTCCATTAAACCTCATCATCGCGTTTCCTCCGCCGACGGCAGCGCCGGCTCATCAGGGTCGAGTGAAGGGGAGCGGCGCGGCGCCTGGGCTCGAATCAGGGCAAACACCGACGGCAACACCCACAGCGTCGCCAACGTCGCGAGCGCGAGCCCGCCAATGACCGCCCGCCCGAGCGGCGCGGCCTGCTGACCGCCCTCGCCCCAACCGGCGGCCATCGGCAACATTCCGGCGATCATCGCCAGCGTGGTCATGACGATCGGCCGCAGACGGCTGACCGCGCCGCTGACAGCAGCCTCGGTTGCGCTCTGTCCACTCATGCGATCGCGCTCGGCGAAAGTCACGAACAGAATGGCGTTGGCGATCGCCACTCCGATGGCCATGATGGCGCCGATGAATGACTCCAGATTCAGCGTCGTGCCGGTGGCAAGTAACATCAGCACCACCCCGACCAGCACGGCCGGCACACTGGCGATCGTCACCAGCGCCAACTCCCAGGACTGGAAGTTCGCCACCAGCAGCAGCGCAATGACGAACACCGCCAGCGCCAGACCGCCACCGAGGGCGCCCATCAGCTCGCTCATGGTCTGGACCTGACCGCGCACCTCGACGCTCACGCCCGCCGGTGGCTCGCCGGCCGAGGCGATCGCGTGGCGCACCGCGGCGGCCGCCTGACCGAGGCTCGTGCCCTCAAAGTTCGCGGTGACCGACACATAGTGCTGGTTGTCATGATCGTCGTACTCCCCGACCACCGTGCCCGGTTCGATGGTGCCGAGATTGCGCAGCAGCTGCGGGCTGCCGTCGCGACTGGCGATCGGCACATCGCGCAGATCCTCGAGCGACGTCAGTTGGTGCTGCGGCACCTGCACCTGTACCGCATACGCGATGCCACTCGGGCCGGCCCAGAAGATGCGCTGGGTGTAGCGGCTCGAGGCGGTCGCCGGGGTGAGCGACTGAATCACATCGCGCTGCGTCACCCCGAGCAGCCCGGCCCGCTCCCGATCCACATTGACGTGCACCGCCGGGTACTTCAGCGGCTGCCCGAACTGCACGTCGCGCAGCACCGCAAGATGGGTCAACTGGGCGCGCACGCGTTGCGCATAGGCATGATCGGCGTCGAGGTCCGCCCCGATGACATCGACCTCGATCGGCGTCGAGGCACCGAAGCTCATCACCCGGCTGACGATGTCGGCCGGCTCGAACGACACCCGCATTGCGGGCAGCTCCCGGGCGATGTCGGCGCGCAACCGGTCGCGCAGCGCCGGCAGATCCGGGTGCGCGGAGGCCTTGAATTGCACCTGCAGCACCGCCTCCTGCGGGCCGCTGTTCCACAGATAGATGAAATTGCTCGGGAACGGCGAGCCGTGCACCCCGGCGAGCGCCAGTGAGACTTCCACGCTGTGCTCCCCGGCATCGCGCTTGACCAACGCCAGCACCTTCTGCACGGCCTGCACGGTGAGCGCCAAGCGCGTCCCGGGCGGCAGGCGCAGGCGCATCTGCAGCTGCGCCTGGCCGGACTCGGCGCGCGGAAAGATGTCGGTCCCCAAGCGCGGAGCGAGCAGCGCGAGCAGCAGCACACAGGCGAGCAGGTACCCGAGCAGCACGCGCCCACGCCGCTGCACCAGCGGGCGCAGCAGGCGGCTGTAGCGCGCCTGCATCCGCACGATCAACCCCGGCTCGTGCTCGGCGGCCTCCCCCTCATGGTGCCAGCGGCGAAACGCCCACACCGAGAGGACCGGCACCAGCGTATTGGCCAGCAGATAGGAGGCGATCATCGAGAAGCCGACCGCAAGGGACAGCGGCACGAACAGAGCGCGCGCCGCCCCCTGCATCGCGAATGAGGGTAGGAACACCGCCACGACGCACAGCATCGCGATCAAGAGCGGGATCACGACCTCATGGGAGGCATCGAGCACGGCTCGCTCGACGCGCTCCTTGTGCACCAGATGGGTGTGAATGTTCTCGATCACCACCGTCGACTGATCGACCAGGATGCCGACGGCGAGCACCAGTCCGCCGAGGGTCATGAGGTTGATGCTCTGCCCGGTGAGCCACAGCGCGAGCACCGCGGCGAGCAACGCCAGCGGAATATTCACCACGACGATGAACGCACTGCGCCAGTCACGCAGGAACAGCAGCACCATGGCACCGGCGAGCAGCGCACCGAGCGCGCCCTCGAGGGTGAGACTGCCGATGGCGCGGGTGACGAACGGCGACTGGTCGAGCACGTAACTGATGTGCACATCCGCAGGCAGCGCCGCCTGGAAGCGCTGCATCGCGCCTTTGACTTCGTTCACTACGGTGAGCGTCGAGGCGTCCGCCCGCTTCGTCACCGGCAGATAGACGGTCGGCTCGCCGTCAACCAGCGCCACGCTGGTGGTAATGTCCGCCCCGTCCGTCACGGAACCGACGTCGCGCACGAACACCGCCGGAAACGTCCCGGTGCGAATCGGCACGGCGGCAAGATCCGAGATGTTGTGGGCGATCGAGTTCAGCTCCACCACCGGGTAGCGCGTACCCAAATCGATGTTGCCGGAGGGACTGATCGTCTCAGACTGAGCGATCGCGCTGACCACCTGATCAGGCGAGAGGCGGTAGGCCTGAAGTTTGGCCGGATCGAGCGAGACGATCACGGTGCGCGCGCTGCCGCCGAACGGCGCCTCGGCCGACACTCCCGGCAAAGTCGCGAACATCGGGCGCACCGTGTTCAGCGCCAGATCCTGCATCTGCGCCACGGTGCGCGTTGGACTGGAGAACGCGAGATAGCCGACCGGAACGCTGCCGGCATCGAAGCGCACAATGAACGGCGGCACGGTTCCCGGTGGCATGTAGGCGTGCGCGCGATTGACGTATTGCACGGTCTCGGACATCGCCTGGGCCATGTTGGTTCCGGGCTGAAATGTCAGTTTCAGCAGCGCCGCACCCTCGATCGAGCGCGCCTCGACCTCGCGGATCCCGGTGATGTACAGAAAGTTGTATTCGTAGTAGTAGGTCAGAAACCCTTCCATCTGTGCCGCGGTCATGCCGGGGTACGGCTGCGCGACGTAGATGGTCGGAACCCCGAGCGGCGGGAAGACGTCCGCGGACATCTTGTTGATCGCCAGCACTGCGCCAGCGATCACACCCACCACCAGGACAAATATCGTGTAAGGGCGCCGCAGCGCGAGCCGTACCAGACTCATGAGCGCATCTGCCTTTCGATCGGGCCCGGCCGAACCGCCGTAGTGCGCCGAACAATAGCGAAGCGATCCTGTCCGCAAGATGACCTGAAGATGACCAATCGGTCATCTTCGGGCGCACGGGCGGCAGTCGGGCCTACGCGGGGTCGGCCGGCGGGAAGTACAGATGCACGATCGTGCCAAGCCCGACGGCACTGTCGATGCTGAGCGAGCCGCCGTGCAGCGCCATGATCGAGTGGACGATGGCCAGACCGAGTCCCGCCCCGCCTTCCCGGGCGCCGCGCGAGGCATCGACTCTGTAGAACCGATCGGTGAGCTTCGGCAGATGTTCCGGGGCAATCCCGATCCCGGAATCGACCACTTCGAGCCAGCAGCCGCCCTGCGGCGCGCGGCGTGCTTCCAGGCGCACGCTGCCGCCGCGCCGAGTATGCTTCAGTGCGTTTGACACCAAGTTACTGAGCGCGCGACGCAGCAGCTGCGGATCGGCGTACAGCGGTGCCTCACCGCTGCAGCGCAGGCGCACGCCGGACTCCTCGGCGAGCGGCTGGTAGAACTCGACCACCGTCTGCATCTCGTGCAGCGCATCGAGCACGGTCCGCTCGGGAGCGCGGCGGGTATGATCGGCATAGGCGAGAAACAGCATGCTGTCGATCATGCGCGCCAAGCGGCCATACTCCTCGAGCGCCGACTGCAGCACCTCGACGTACTCCCCGGCACTGCGCTCGTGCGCCAGAGCGACCTGCGCCTCGCCCATGAGCGTATTGATCGGCGTGCGCAGCTCGTGCGCAATATCGGCGGAGAACTGCTCGAGCCGCTCGAAGGCCTGCTGCAACCGCTCGAGCATGCCGTCAAACGCACCGGCAAGCACCGTCAGCTCCGCCGGCCACCCGGCCGCTGCGATCCGCTCATGCAGCCGTTCAGCGCCCACCCGCTCGGTCGCCTCGGTGATCGCCGCAATGGGGCGCAAGCCCCGCCGCGCGACCCACGCACCGAGGACCGCGGCGAGCAGCACTCCGCCGCCGAGCACGATCAGCATCTGGCGCAGGTAGTTCGCGAGCAACTGCTGCACCGGACTCATGTCAAGGGCGGCCTGCAGGCGCCACGGGGCGCCGCCGCTGCGCACCGTGGAGATGGCCTCGGAGATCAGTAGGTAGCGCCGCCCATGGCGCCGCACTTCAGCGCGCCCCTCCTGTGCCCCTAACGGCACCCAGGGGAACAGCGCATCGGGCAGCGCGGTGCTCATACCGGGCGTTTCGGTGAGCACCTGACGACGCGCATCGAGCACGCGCAGCAGAAAGCGCGAACGGAAGTTCCCCGAGATCTGTGCCTCTTCGATGACTTCCTGCGGCACACCGAGCGGGCCGGCTCGCCGGTGCGCGAGCAACTCGGCGACCACCCCCGTCTTCTCCTCGAGCGAATCCCAGCTGGCCGCATCGAGGCTGTGCTGCAGGCCAAAATAAAACAGAACAGACGCGGCGCCGAGCAGCGCGGTCGCCGCTGCGGTGTAATACAGCGTCAGCCAGGTGCTCATCGCCGCGCGGCGCGTGCGGTCGACCCCGGCGTCAGCCGCGCGCTTCCAGAACATAACCCATGCCGCGCACGGTGTGGATGAGCTTCAGAGGATAAGGATCATCGACCTTGCGGCGCAGTCGGCGCACTGCGACGTCCACGACATTGCTGTCGCTGTCGAAGTTCATGTCCCAGACCTGCTCGGCGATGACGAACCGGGAGAGCACCTCGCCCTGGCGACGTGCCAGCAGCGACAGCAGCGCGAACTCCTTCGGCGCCAGATCGAGCTTCACGGCGTCGCGCTGTGCCCGGCAGGCGAGCAGATCGACGCGCAGATCGGCGATCTGCAGCACCTCCGGCTGGCGCTCGGAGCGCCGACGCAGCAGCGCTCGCACTCTCGCGAGCAGCTCGGTGAAGGCAAACGGCTTGACCAGATAATCATCCGCACCGAGCTCCAGGCCCCGCACCCGGTCGGTGACCTCCCCGCGCGCGGTGAGGAAGAGCACCGGGAGTGACTTGCCGCTGCGGCGCACGTCGGCCAGGAGCGACCAGCCGTCGACCCGAGGCAGCATGGCATCGAGGATGATCAGATCGTAGGGCATGTTCAGGGCGCGGAAGCGGCCCTCCTCGCCATCCTCGGCGACATCGACGACGAACCCCGCCTCGCTCAACCCCTCCCGCAGGAAGGCAGCGGCTTTCTTCTCGTCCTCTATGACCAGGATGCGCATGCGCGGCTCGGCAGTCTACACCCGGTACTGGCGGGCACGGATGGAAAAAACGGCTTGCCCACCGCGCCCTGCCGCCTTATAAAGCCGGCCTGCTCCCCCCCTCACCACCGCCGAGGACTCACGTCCAGCGCAGCCGGTTTGCACAGATGTCCCGTACCCTCGAATTGACCCAGGATCTGATGTCACGCCGTTCCGTGACGCCCGCCGATGAAGGCTGCCAAGCGCTGATGATCGAGCGGCTGCGTGCCGTCGGCTTCCAGATTGAGCCGCTGCCCTTCGGCGCTGTCGAGAACTTCTGGGCCTGGCACGGGCACAACGCAGACCCGGTGCTGTGCTTCGCCGGACACACCGACGTCGTGCCCACCGGCCCGCTCGAGGAGTGGCGCAGCGACCCGTTCGTCCCGACGCTGCGCGAGGGAATGCTGTATGGGCGCGGCGCGGCCGACATGAAAAGCGGACTGGCAGCGATGATCACGGCCACCGAGGCCTTCGTCGCGGCTCACCCGAAGCACCGCGGGCGCATCGCCTTTCTCATCACCAGCGACGAGGAAGGCCCGTCGGTCGACGGCACCAAGCGGATCGCGCAGCTGTTTGCCGAGCGCGGTGAGCGCATCGACTGGTGCGTCGTCGGCGAGCCCTCCAGCGAGCACACCCTCGGGGATACGATCAAGATCGGCCGGCGTGGCTCGTTCAGCGGGCGGCTGACGGTGCATGGCGTGCAGGGTCACGTGGCCTACCCACAGCTGGCGGAGAACCCGGTGCATACCCTGGCGCCGGCGCTGGCGGAGCTGACCCGCCACGTCTGGGACCAGGGCAATGAACATTTCGAGCCGACCAGCTTCCAGATCTCCAATCTCAACGCCGGCACGGGCGCCCCGAACGTGATTCCCGGGGAGCTCAAGGCGCGCTTCAACCTGCGCTACTCGCCGGTGCAGACGCTCGAGCGCCTGAAGGCGACGGTCGAGGGGATTCTCGTCAAGCACGGGGTGCGCTACTCGCTCGAGTGGTACCTCTCGGGCGAGCCGTTCTATACCCCACCGGGCACGCTCTGCGAGGCCGTCAGTGCGGCGGTCGCCGCGGTGAGCGGCCGCGCACCGCGTTTCTCGACCGGCGGGGGCACCTCGGACGGGCGATTCATCGCCCCGCTCGGCGCGCAGGTGGTGGAACTCGGGGTGGTCAACGCGACCATCCACAAAGTCAACGAGTGCGTGCGCGTCGCTGACATCGACGCGCTGCACCAGATGTACTTCAACCTGCTCGTGAATCTGCTGGCCTGAGCGAGCGCACGTTCGCCACCACTCCGAGCACTCCGAGCGCGAACGCCCACAGCAGCACCCACTCGGACATCGCCAGGCCGAGGAACGTCCAATTGACGATGCCGCACTCCCCGCTGCCGGTGAGCACCTTGCGGATCACGTCGGTGACGGACATGAACTGCAGCATCACCGACAGCGGCGCCCCGCAGGACGGCACGGCGCCCGGCGGCAGGTGCTGCAGATAAATCTGCCGGACGGCCACCGCCAGGGTCGCGAGCGCCGCCACGCCGATCAGCAGCGCGTAGAGCGTCCCGCCCCAGCGGCGCGGATGATGCAGCGCGGCGAGTAGAAACAGCAGCCCGATGCTGGCGATGCCGATGCGCTGGAAGATACAGAGCGGACAGGGATCCAGGTGCAGATGGAACTGCGCGTAGAGCGCAAAGCCGAGCAGCGCGGCGCAGATCAAGAACCCGGCCAGGTTGGCCGGGCGGCGCAAGGCGCCGCGCGCCAGCGCCGCCCGCACAGACTGCCCGCCGCTCACTGCGCGCTCCCTTCCTGCGGCGCGCCAATCGGCGCGCGCTGACCGAGCGCCTGCTCGACGTCCTCGAGTGCGGTATGGCGCACGTCCTTGCCGTAGACCATGTAGATCACGTACTCACAGATGTTCTTGGCGTGATCGCCGATGCGCTCGAGCGAGCGCACCACCCACATCATGTCGAGAGCGCGGCTG
Source organism: Steroidobacteraceae bacterium (assembly GCA_049964755.1). Taxonomy (GTDB): domain Bacteria; phylum Pseudomonadota; class Gammaproteobacteria; order Steroidobacterales; family Steroidobacteraceae; genus 13-2-20CM-66-19. Next base: position 26,583 of record JBMFWZ010000038.1, read on the forward strand.
ATGGTGCGCGGATCCTCCATCATGAACGTGATGCTCTGACGCTGGATGGCCTCGTACTCCTCGTCGACCAGCCGGTCCTGCCGGGCCACCTGCAGGGCGGCATCGGCATCCATTCGCGCAAACGCGTCGAGCGCGGCATGCACCATCTCGGTCACGATGCGCCCGAGGTGTTTGATTTCTCGGTACTTGTCGACCGGCCGCTCCATGGTGGCGAGCCGCGAGGCGATGTAGCCGATCTTCTCGCCCTCATCGCCCATGCGCTCGAGGTCCGTGATCGTCTTGATGATCGCCACGATCACGCG
>JBMFWZ010000039.1:0-26846 GCA_049964755.1 Steroidobacteraceae bacterium
GCGCACCATGCGCGGGAAGCGGCTGAAGACGAAGCTGATGGGCAACATGCGCACGCGCATGACGCTTTCCTGCAGCTCGCGCATGTTGCGCTCGAGCTGCCCGAGGCCGGCGCGCAGCTGCTCGGCCTGCGCTCCCTCGAACTGTCCGCCGAGCTGGCTGAGCATCGCCTGCGTGATCACCAGCTCGCCGACGGTATTCATCAGCTCGTCGATTTTGTCGACGCTGACGCGGATAGAGCCGGAATCTGCCGGCGCGCCCGGGCCGGACTCCGCCTTGGCCGGTGTCTCGGTGCGCGGCGCGGCGGCCGGCGCCGGTGCGCTGGCCGAGGGCGTCGCTTCGGGCGCCGGCGCCGGTGCCGAGGGTGTTTCGGCGGCGAGGGTCGCGGCAGCGGGTTTGGCCGGCTCGTGTGCCGGCGCGGCGGCGGGCGCATCGCCCAGCCGCTCAATCGCAAGGTCGCAGTCGCCCTCGGCCCACTCAAAGACCTGCCGGATCGCCGCCTCGGCGATCTCGCCCGGTAGTTCGAGCGTCCAGGCGAGGTGACAGTCCTGCGGTTCGATGTCAGCGAGCGGCGGTAGGTTTTGCGCATCGATCTGTGTGCGCACGTCGCCGAGTTCGTGCAGCTCGCGCAACATGCGCAGCGGGTCGTTGCCGCGCGCGATGAGTTCCCGAAACGGCCGGAAGCGTACCTGCCAGCGTGGGGGGGCTGCGATGTTCGCGGCCGTCTGCGTTGGCGCTTGCGCCGCTGCGGGAGGCAGTGCCGCGGTCGAGGGCGCGTTCTTCGTCGCGATGATGACTTCGAGGTCGAACTGCAGGTCCGACACGCGCTGTGCATCGATGGGTTGCTTGGCCTGAACCGCACGCAGCATCGCACGCATGACGTCGATGGACTTCAACAGGGTGTCGGAAACCTGATCGGTCACCGGCATGGTGCCGCTGCGCAGCTCATCGAGCAGAGTCTCGAGGCTGTGCGTGAACGAGGCGATTTCAGTGAACCCGAAGGTCGCGCTGCCGCCCTTGATCGAGTGCGCCACGCGGAAGATCGTATTGATCAGTTCCGGATCCGGCGCGCCGATGTCGAGTTTCAGCAGAGCCGCTTCCATGGCGTCCAGCGCCTCGAAGCTCTCTTCAAAGAACGCATCGTGGAACTGCGTCAGATCGACCGTCATGAGGCTGCCTCGTTGAGCGCGAGCATCGTGTCCATGCCGAGCAGGCGGGCGGCCGAGTGCATGGCTGGGGAGGCGGACTGCCACTGAAGCGAGGTGCCGGCGAGGCGCCGGTCGCGCACGAACGCGGCCAGGAGCTGAAGTGCTGCCGTGTCGATACGTTCGACAGCCGTGCCGTCCAGTGTCACGGTGCCGTCCTGAGACCGCAGTGCACAAAGCGCGCTCTTGAGCTCGCCGGCATTGGCCAAAGTACATTCGGCCTTCAAAACCAAATGGTTACGTCGCTTGCTCTTGCCTCGCGGGGCAGCGGCAACGGCGGCCTGTCGGCCTCGCTTGGGTGCGCGGACCGGTTTGGTGCGAACGTTCATATTCAGCGTGGCTATCGGCGGTCCGATGGCGCGCTTGAACCCGGCGCTAGGAAACTTGACGCAGTTCCGGTAGTGGCGGCCCGTGGAGCCGCTTGACCAGTTCAGCTTCCGCTCTAGTTAAGCCACATCCGGAGACCAGTTCCTCGACCGCCGCTCCACTGCGCGCCAGCCGGATGGCGATCTGGTACCCCTGCTGGCCGGCCGGCGCGTTCGCGGCACGCGCCTGCGGTTGCTCGAGCCGTTCGGCCAGCTGACCGAGCTGCTGATGGGCCGAGTCGAGGCGTGCCGCGAGTGCGGCCAGCTGCTCGGTGAGTGCGCGGTTCTGGGCGAGGATCGTCTCGCTCTGCTCGCGCGCCGAGCGCCGCCAGGCGGTGAAGGTCACGGCCGCCAGTGCAAAGGAGAACACCAGGAATACCGCCCGCCCCAGGATCAGGAAAAACTCGATGTTCGGCAGATTCATGACGGCCATGGCCACAACTCCTGTGAAATCGGTCACAAAACCCCTGCCGGCAGGACCCAATGCGACGGGAAACCGCCGCGGCCGTGCCGGCACCTAATTCACAGGTGCAGCTTCCGTGCCAGTGTCGCCGTGGGCCGCGTGCGGCAGCCAGGCGGGATCGGCGTGCCGGCGCAGGTGGTTGGCCAGAATGACGACGACGACGCGACGGTTCGCCTCGCGACCGATGGCCGTCTGGTTACTGGCAATTGGCCGTTGTGCGCCGAAGCCGATCACGGCCAGACGGCTCGGAGCGACCCCGTGGGCCGAGAGGATATGCACCACGCTGCCCGCGCGAGCGGCCGACAATTCCCAGTTGGAGGCGAATTGGACCGTGCGGATCGGCACGTTGTCGGTGAACCCCTCGACGCGGACCGGGTTCGGATACTGCTGCAGCACCCCCGCCAAGTGCGTGATCGCCGCTACGGCGCTCGGCGAGAGGTGCGCGCTGCCGCTCGGGAACAGCAGATCGGTACTGAACTGCACCTCGATCATCCCCGCTTCACGATGCATCATGACCAGGTGATGGTGCATCAGCGCACCCATCGCATTGTCGACCCCGGCGGCGATGCGGCCGAGGAACGGATCGTGCACGGGTGCAGGCGTGGGTGGGGCTTTGAGCGGCGCCAGCGGCGGGTGCTTCGCGATTCGCGTGGGCACCACGTGCGTGCCTGGCACCGAGCCCGCCGTGGTGCCCGGGCCGACCTGCGCCCGACCCAGCTGGATCGGAGTCAACGAGCGCGGCTGACCGCGAAATGCCGCGTACAGAGAGTTCGACAGAACCCGGTACTTGCCGGCATTGACCGAGGAGATCGAATACATTACGACGAAAAACGCGAGCAGCAGCGTCAGCAGGTCCCCGTACGGGATCGCCCAGCGCTCGTGATTGGTATGTTCTTCGTGACGGCGGATCCTGCGCATTCCTCGCCCCTCAATGCAGATAGCCTTGTAGCTTCGTCTCGATGGCCCGCGGGTTCTCTCCCTGCGCAATCGCGAGCATGCCGTCGATGATCATTTCGCGAAACTGGGTCTGGCGGTGAATGATGCCTTTGAGTTTGGCGGAGACGGGCAGAAAAAACAGGTTGGCGAAGCTGATGCCGTACACGGTGGCGGTGAACGCCGCGGCGATGCCGTGACCGAGACGGGCCGGATCGGTCAGGTTCTGCAGCACGGCCATCAAGCCGAGCACTGCGCCGATGATCCCCAGTGTCGGGGCGTACGTTCCGGCGCTCTCGAACACCTTGGCAGCTGTGATGTCGGCGTGCTCGCGCATGTTCACATCGACGTACAGGGTGTTACTGATGTTCTCCGGCTCGCTGCCGTCGACGACCATCTGCAGCGCCTTGCGGGTGAACTCATCCGCCTCCTCCTCGATCAGCGGCTCGAGTCCGAGCAGCCCCTGTTTGCGGGCGGTCTGGCTCCACTGTACGATTTTCTCGATGAGATGATGTCCGTCGCGCGGCGGCGGGCGCATCACCCAGGGAAAGATTCCCAGCGCGCGGCGCATCACCGGTAGGGGCGTCTGGACGCAGATCGCGGCAATCGTCCCGCCGCCGACGACCACCAGCGCCTCGAGCGATACCAATGCCATCACGCCCGCGCCGCGCAACAACGCGCCGACCAGCACAGCGTTGACGGCGAGCACCAGTCCGATGATGCTCAGGATGTCCATCGTCCCACCTTACATACCGAGACCCGACAGCAGGGCGTCCACGTCGGTCTGCGCAGAGGCGACTTCTCCTTGGGTCACGCCGGGCACTACCGGGCCGAAGCCGCTGCCGTTCGATTCGCCGAGCGTCGCATGTTCGACCGCGCCGCCGGAGAGCGCGGTGAGATCGCTGAGCGTGCGCTCGAGTTCCCCGACCAATTTGATGACGCTGCGGATGATCTGGCCGGTCAGGTCCTGATAGCCCTGCGCGAGTAACACGTCGGCGAGGTTACGCCGGATCTGCTCGCAATCGGATCGTGCCGCAGGCAGGAATGCCTCGATTGCCCGGACTACGGGCAGAAATGCGTCGACCGAGCGCGCGATGCCTTCGAACCCGGCCGCCAGGGCCGGTCGTGCCCGGAACGCCTCGAGCGACTCGAGCAGCACGTTTGCCTCACGCGCGGTCCGCTCAGCCAGCGGGCCGGAGCGTTCGACCAAGTCGAGCGTGCGGTGAGCGGCCTCGTCAGTCATGTTGATGACATGCGTCAAGCGCGCGCGTGCGTTCGGAATCTCGCGCTCGGCGATGTCCGCGAGCCGCGATTCGATGCTGAAGCGCTCGAGCGCCTTCTGCAGATCGCCGGTGAGCTTGCGGATCTCCCCGAGCATCTTTGGCTCGCGCATGTGCACGATGTGATCGACGGCCGTGAAGAACGCCACCTCGTCACCGCGCTGAAACGCCTCGGTCATCGACTCGAGGCATGCTCCGTATTCGCGCTGCATGATTGAAAAGTTCGACATGGCCGGCTCATTTCCCGGCGGTGCCGAGGATCTTGTCGAGTTTCTCTTTGAGTGTCTCGGCGGTGAATGGTTTGATGACGTAGCCGTTCACGCCGGCTTGGGCCGCCTCGATGATCTGTTCCCGCTTGGCTTCCGCCGTGAGCATCAGCACTGGCATCTTGGCGAGGCGCGCATCGGCACGAACCGCCTTGATCAAATCGAGCCCGGGCATGCCTGGCATGTTCCAGTCGGTGATCAGGAAGTCGAAATTACCCGCCTGCAGCATCGGCAGGGCTGTTTTGCCGTCATCGGCTTCGGTCACGTTCGAGTAGCCGAGATCGTGGAGGAGATTCTTGATGATGCGCCGCATGGTCGAGAAATCGTCGACCACTAGAAATTTCAGATCTTTGCTCACTGCCTGCCTCGTCTTGCTGTCTCGGCCGCCTGCGGGCCCTCGCGCCATTCGTTCAAACGGGCCTTCAACCGAACCAGTGCCTGCCCATGCAATTGGCAGGCGCGCGATTCGGTCACTCTCAGCACCGCGCCGATTTCCTTCAAATTCAACCCTTCGCTGTAGTACAGCGACATCACCAGTCGTTCGCGCTCCGGCAGGCCCTCGATGGCCTCGGCGAGTGCGCCGCGAAACTCGTCATCGGCGGTCTCGAGAAACGGGTCCGCCTCGCCCTCAACCGTCACCGCCGCATCATCGAGCGCCGCCAGGCGGCAGCTCGCCGCGTCCTGCACGATCGAGTGGTATTCCTCGAGCGACATGCCGAGCCGCTCGGCAATCTCGGCGTCCCGGGCATCCCGGCCGGTCAGCCGCTCAATCTCCTGCATCGCCGCCGCCACGGCGCGCGCCTTGCGATGGACCGAGCGCGGCGCCCAGTCGAGCTTGCGCAACGCGTCGATCATCGCGCCGCGGATGCGTATGCCGGCGTAAGTCTCGAAGCTCGCGCCACGGTTGGCGGCATAGTTCGATGCCGCCTCCAGCAACCCCAGCATTCCGGCCTGCATCAAGTCGTCAATCTCCACCGAGGGCGGCAGGCGCCCCGCCAAGTGATAGGCGATGCGCTTGACCAGCTCGGCGTGTCGGGTCACCAGGTCGGCCGCATCGCCGCAGACCCCGAGCGGACGCGCTCCCCCATAAGCGCTGGCGGCGTTCACGATACCACCGCGAGTTTGGCCGGCCCACGCTGCACCAGCCGCTCGACGAAAAATTCGATATTCCCGCGCGGACCGGGAGGTACTGGCCATGTATCGGCCGCCTCGGCGAGTTTCTTAAACGCTCGGGCCGCACTGCTTGCGGGATACGCGTCACAAACTGGACGTTGCTCGCGCACCGAGCGGTGCACGTATTCATCGTCCGGGATCTCGCCGGCGAATTCGAGGACGACGTCGAGGAAGCGAGTGGTGACCCGCTCGAAGCGCTCGAACAGTTCGCGGCCCGCGCCGGGGCTGCGCACCCGGTTGGCGAGGACCCGGAAGCGGCTCACGCCGTGATTGCGGCTGAGCACCTTGATGAGTGCGTAGCCGTCGGTGAGTGAGGCCGGCTCGTCGCAGATCACCACCAGCACCTGCTGGGCGGCCTGCGCGAACTGCAGCACGGCGTGAGCGATACCGGCGGCGGTATCGATGATGAGGACCTCGACTTGTGCGGCGAGGGAGCTGAACGCGCGCACCAGACCGAGGTGCTCCGCGGCGCCCATGCAGGCCAGATCCGCCGCCCCCGAGGCCGCCGGTACGACCTGAAAGCCTTGCGGGGCTGCGATCATCACTTCATCGAGCGTGCGCTCGCCACTGATCACGTGCGCCAGGGTGTAACGCGGTGAAAGCCCGAGGAACACATCCGCGTTGGCCAGTCCGAGGTCCCCGTCGAGCAGCACGACCCGCTTGCGGGCCGCGAGCGCGGTGGCGAGGTTGACCGAGACGCTGGTCTTGCCGACGCCACCCTTGCCGCCGGTCACGGCGATGACCTGCACGGGCTGCGCGAGCGCTTTGAGTTTCGCGTTATTGATCAAGCTGAGCTCAGGAGTTGGCATGGGCAAGTTTTCCAAAACGTCGTCGCAGAAGATCTTCGTCGGCGGCCGCGCCGCTCGCCTTGGCGAGCCGCACGGCCTGGCTGACCAGCTCAAGGGCACGCGCCGGGCGCAGGTCCTCCGGCACGCGCTGACCGTCGCTGACGTAGGAGACCGGCAGCCGCGCGCGGATCAGCGCCGAGAGTGCGCCGCCGAGGCTCGCGGCCTCGTCGACTTTGGTGAGCACGCAGGAGGCCGGGTTCAGCGGTGCGCAGCGCTGGATCGTCTGCTCGAGCGCACCGGCCTGGGTGCTCCCGGCGAGCACCAGAGCGGATTCCACTTGCGGTGCGCAGGCGCCGAGGATGGCCAGGCGGGCTTCGAATTGGCTATCGCGTACGCTGGTGCCGGGGGTATCGATCAGCACCAGCCGGTGGCGTTGGAGCCGCCCGAGCAGCTGCGGCAGCGCCTCGAAGCGCTCCGGGACGTGTACCGCAACGCCGAGCAGCTGGCCGAGGGCGTGCATCTGGTCCTGGGCGCCGATGCGCACGGTATCGGAGGCCACGAGCGCCAGCTCGCCCGGGCCGTGGCGCAAGATCCAGCGCACTGCGAGCTTGGCGAGTACGGTGGTTTTGCCGACGCCGGTGGCGCCGACGAACGCCACGCAGCCGCCACTGTCGACCCAGCGCTCGCCGCTCACCTGCAAGTACTGCGACAGACCGGCGACGGTAAACCGACGCCCCTGCGTCAAATCCACGTCTCCCGGCAATTGTCCGACGAGGTGATCGGCCAGATCCTGCGCGATGCCGATCTCGGAGAGCTCCCGCAGCAGCTCGACGTGCACAGGATTGCGCCGCGAGCGCTCGTTCCAGGCCAGCTGCGAGAGCTGCGTTTCGAGCATCCGCCGCAGCGTCTTCAGCTCATGGCCCATGGTCTCGGCCGACACCTCGTCGGCGGGGAGGGAAAACGCCGGAGCGGCGCCGAAGACGGGCGCCGCGGCGGTGCGTGAGTCCGAGGACTCCACCGTGGTACCCAGTCGGGCCGCGTCGAAGTCCACCGCCGCAGTGACTTCGACACCCTGTCCACCGCGTCGCGAGGAGAGGATGACGGCATCCTCGCCCAGCTGCTCGCGGATCGCGCGCAGTGCCTGGCGCATATCCGGGGCGGTGTGTCGTACGATCTTCATGAATTACCTGCCGACCGCGGTGACGACGCGGACCTTGCGGTTATCGGGAATTTCGTTCCAGGCCAGCACGTGCAGGTTCGGCAGGCCCGCGCGCAGGAACTTTGTCATCGGCATGCGCAGCTGCGGCGGCACGAGCAGGACGGGCGCGGCGCCGGCGGCTTCCTGCTGCTGCGCCGCTTCACCGATGCGCTGCTGCAGCCGCTCGGCGAGGCCCGGCTCAAGTCCGGCGCTGGTCGCGCTCGCGGCGAGAGAACCTTGCAGCAGCCGCTCGAGCTCCGGCTCGAAGGTGATGACCGGCAGCTCGCCGCTCACCCCGGCGATGTCCTGCACGATCTGCCGGCCGAGGGCGGCCCGCACCAGCGGCAGCAGGACGGTCGGGTCCTGGGAGCGGGGGGCGTGTTCGGCCAGTGTTTCCATAATCGTGCGCATGTTGCGAATCGGGATACGTTCTGCAAGAAGTCCCTGCAAGACCCGTACCAGAACGGCGAGGGGCAGGACGCGCGGCACCAGATCCTCGACCAGCTTCGGGGCGGTTTTGGCAAGGGTGTTGAGCAACTGCTGCACTTCCTCGTGGCCGAGGATCTCCTGTGCGTGCGACTGCAGAATGAACGACAGATGGGTGGCGATCACCGTGCTGGGATCGACCACGGTGTAGCCGAGCGCCTGGGCGTGATCACGGTTCGCCGGCTCGATCCACACCGCCTCCATGCCGAAGGCCGGATCCTGCGTGGCGATGCCCTGCAGCGGTCCGAAGACCCGGCCGGCGTTGATGGCCAGTTCCCGATCCGCGTACACGGTGCTCTCACCCACCGGCACCCCGTGCAGGTTGATGCGGTACACGTTCGGACCCAGATCGAGATTGTCGCGGATGTGCACCGCAGGGAGCAGAAAGCCGAGTTCCTGCGAGAGCTTGCGGCGTACCCCGCGCACCCGCCCGAGCAGGTCCGCCCCTTGACCCTTGCTGTCTACCAGCGCAACCAGGCGGTAGCCGACCTCAAGGCCCACCGGGTCAACCGGCCGCACATCCTCCCAGGTCAGATCGCGCGATTCCGGTGACGGTGAGGCCGGTTTCGGCGCCGGCGGCGCGGCGGCGGCGTTCGCCTTGCGTCGATGAATCAGGTACGCGCCTCCTGCGCAGACGCTGGCCATCAAGAGGAAGGCCAGATTGGGCATGCCCGGGATCAGGCCGAGCGCCCCGAGCAGGCCCCCGGCGACGCCGAGCGTGCGGGGATTGCCGAACAGCTGGTGGGTGAGTTCCCCGCCCATGTCCTGCGGCCGTGACATGCGTGTGACGATGATCGCCACCGAGGTCGACAGCAGGAGTGCCGGGATCTGCGCCACCAGACCATCACCGATGGTGAGCAATGTGTAGGTGTGCAGCGCGGCCGAAAGCGCCATGCCGTGTCCGAGCGTGCCCATCGCCAGGCCGCCGATGATGTTGATGAGCAGAATCAGAATGCCGGCGATTGCATCGCCGCGCACGAACTTGCTGGCACCGTCCATCGAGCCGTAGAAATCCGCCTCGGCGCGCACTTCAGCGCGACGCACGCGGGCCTCATCCTGGGTGATCAGACCGGCGCCGAGATCCGCATCGATTGCCATCTGCTTGCCGGGCATGGCGTCGAGGGTGAATCGGGCGCTGACTTCCGAGACGCGACCGGCGCCCTTGGTGATGACCGCGAAGTTGATGATGGTGAGGATGATGAACACCACCACGCCGACGGCAAAATTGCCGCCGACCACGAACTCGCCGAACGATTCGATGACGTGACCGGCGGCGCCGGGTCCGGCATAGCCGTGCATCAGCACGACACGCGCCGAGGCGACGTTCAGCGCCAGACGCAGCAGCGTCGCGAGCAGCAGTGCAGTCGGAAACACTCCGAACTCGATGGGCCGGGAGACGTAGAACACGCTCATCACGATGACGATCGATAGCGCGATGTTGAACGTGAAGAGGATGTCGAGCGCGATCGGCGGCAGCGGCAGGATGACCATGGCCAGCACGCCGAGCACGCCGACCGGCACGCCGATGCCGACGCGCAGGATGTTGCGCAAAGAGGGAAGCTGAGGTGAGGTGGCGGCGGCTGTGCTCATGGATCAATGCCGAATGTTTTCAACCGATGGATCGATGACGGGCGGCTCGGGTGGCAGCTGTCCGGCCGCGCGCGCCACTTTGAGGCGATAGATGTAGGTGAGGACCTGCGCGACCGCCACGTACAGTGCGGTCGGGATTTCCCCGCCGATCTCGACGTTGTGGAACAAGGCGCGCGCCAGCGGCGGTGCCTCGAATACCGGTACGCGGTGCTCGCTGGCGATCTCGCGGATGCGGGCCGCGATCAAGTCCGCGCCCTTGGCGACGACTCGCGGCGCGCGCATGCGGCCTTCGTCGTAGCGCAGAGCCACGGCAAAGTGCGTCGGGTTGGTCACCACGACGTCCGCCGTGGGGATCTCATGCATCATCCGCCGGCGTATCAGATCGCGCTGCATGCGTCGGACGCGTCCCTTGGTCTCCGGTGAACCTTCCGATTCCTTCGCCTCGTCGCGGATTTCTTGGCGCGTCATGCGCAACTGCTTGTGGTGCTGCCACAGCTGCCACGGCACGTCGAGCGCGCCGATGATGCCGAGCGTTGCGGACATGATGAGCATTGCGTTCGCCACCAGCCGCACCGAATCGGCCACGCCGGTGGCCAGCGGCTCATTCCCGAGCGCGAGCATGTGCGCAGCTTGGCTGCGCAGCACGAGGAAGGCGGTACCGGCCACCATCAGAAACTTGGCGAACGCCTTGATCAGATCGACCACGGCGCGTAGTGAGAACAGGCGGCCGAAGCCGGCGATCGGATCGAGGCGCGTGAAGTCCGGTGCCAGGGACTGGACGCTGAAGTTCCACCCGCCGAGCGCCATCGGGGCGGCGAGCGCGGCGAGCACCGTCAGCCCGAACAGCGGTGCGCAGGCGAGCAGCGCGTGCATCAGTTCGCCGCCGGCGGTGGCGAGCGCGAGCTTTGGGTCGAATTCCTCAGCGGTGGAGAGCTGCAGGCCGCTGTGCATCAACTGCGCGAGCGCCGCGCCGATGCTCGCGCCGAACATGCGCAGCCCGCCGCCTGCCAGCAGCAGCACCGCGGCGGTATTGAAATCCTGCGAGCGCGGGACCTGACCTTCCTGGCGGGCATCGTCGAGCCGTTTCCCGGTAGGTTGTTCGGTTTTTTCTTGGTCGCTCTCGGCCATCGCTCAGCCTCCGTTCAACCTACGCAGGAGCATGAAGGACTCACCGAGGAGGCGGATGAAGCCAGACTCGACCATCGGCAGCGTCACAATGATCACCAGCAGTCCAAACACGAGCGAAATCGGCAGTCCGGTGGCAAACAGGTTCAGCGTCGGGGCGGCGCGACTGACGATGCCGAAGGCCAGGTTGGTGATCAGCATCGCCGTGATGCCCGGCAGCGCCACCGCGAGTGCGCCGGAGAAGAGAATCGAGCCCCAGTTGACGATGGTCCACAGGCCTTTGGGCCCGAATCCGCTCGTGCCGATCGGCAGGGTTCGAAAGCCGTCGACCAGGATGCGGATCAGGGCGGTTTGGCCATTGAGCAGCAAGAACAGCAGCGTCACGAGCACCGTGTACAGCTGTCCGAGCGCCGGAGTACTGGTGCCATTCAGCGGATCAATGTTGAAGGACAGCGACAATCCCATGCTGTTGGCCATCATCTGGCCGCCGAGCGATAGCGCTTCGAACACCAGCCGCAGGCAAAATCCGAGGGCGATGCCGATGATGACCTGCTGGAGGGTGATCAGCACGCCGGCCCCGGAGAGGAGTGCGACGTTCGCCGGCAGTGGCACCAGCGGGGCGATCAGCAGTGCGATCGCTCCGGAGAGCACGATGCGAATCTGCGCCGGCACCGTCACGGCGCCAAATACCGGGGCGACCATGAAGCATGAGCCGATGCGCACGAACGGCCAGAGGATCGCGGCGATGCCGTGCTCGAGCTCGGCGGCGGTGATGGTGATCATGCGCAGCGGTCGCGTCAGTTGACCAGCTGCGGGATGCTCAGGATGAGCTCGCGCGTGTACTCGACCATGGTGTGCAGCATCCACGGTCCGGCGAGCGCCATCACCAGCGCCAGCACCAGCAATTTCGGGATGAACGACAGGGTCATCTCGTTGATCTGCGTCGCGGCCTGAAATGCCCCGACGATCACCCCGGTGACCAGCGCAGCGAGCAGCAGGGGCAGAGAGAGCATCAGGGTCACTTCCAAGGCGGTGGTGCCGAGGTTCATCACGGTATTGGGGGTCACTTAAGCGCTCTCCGTCAGTGATAGAAGCTCGCCGCGAGCGAGCCCATGACCAGGGTCCAGCCGTTCACCAGCACGAACAGCATCAGCTTGAAGGGGAGCGAGATCATCACGGGGGAGACCATCATCATGCCCATCGACATCAACACGCTCGCGACCACCAGATCGATGATCACGAACGGGATGTACAGCAGGAAGCCGATCAGAAATGCGGTTTTCAGCTCGCTGGTGACGAAGGCCGGCACCAGCACCGACAGCGGCACGTCCATGGGTGCGGCGTAACCCTTGCCGCCGGCGATGTGGGTGAATACGGCGATGTCATCCTCACGCGTCTGGTGCAGCATGAACTCCTTCAGCGGCACTTCCGCGCGCGCAAGCGCCGTACTCATGCTGAGGGTCCCGGCCGCGTACGGCTGGTAAGCGCTCTGGTCGATCTGGCGGATCACCGGCGACATCACGAAGAAGGTGAGAAACAGTGCGAGCCCGAGCAAGACCTGATTCGGCGGGGTCTGTCCGGCGCCGAGCGCCTGGCGCAGGATGCCAAGCACGATCACGATGCGTGTGAACGCGGTCATCATCAGCAAGATCGCCGGCAGGAGCGACAGCGCCGTCATCAGCGCAAGCACCTGCAGCGTCAGCGTGTAGGTCTGCGTTCCACCGTGAGTCTGGACGCTGAACGCCGGAATGCCCGGTGCCGCGAGCGCGGCGACCGGCGCGACTGCAAGCAGCAGCAGTGGCCAACCCTTGCGCAGTCCGCTCATTTGCCGAGACTCCGCTTCAGCAGTGCAGCGAACGTGGGGCGCGCCGCGGCGAGCGCCGCGGAGGCGCCGGTGCCGATCTGAATCGGCTGCGCGAGCACGTGCAGGGCCGTGACTTGCCCGGGCGCGACGCCGAGGAGGACCTGGGTCTCACCGACCTTCAGCAGCACTGCGCGCTCCTTCGGTCCAAGCGGCGTGCTGGCGAGGATCTCGAGCGCGTGTCCGGCGCGGTTGCCGAGCATGCGCATCCGCCGAGTGAGCCAGGCGAGCGCAAAGACGGCCGCGAGGACGATGAGCAGAGCGAAGGTGACGGACAGCAGTCCGCCGGCGCTGACGGCGGGGGTGGCGCTGCCGGCGGCAGGAGCGGCAAACAAATGACTCATTTGAGTTTGCGCAGCCGCTCTGCAGGACTGATGACGTCGGTCAGACGGATGCCGAAGCGCTCGTTGACCACAACCACCTCGCCGTGTGCGACCAGAGTGCCGTTGACGTAGACGTCGAGCGGCTCACCGGCGGTGCGGTCCAATTCGACCACGGAACCCTGGTTCAGCTGCAGAAAATTGCGAATCGGAATGCGAGTGCGCCCGACCTCCATGGAGAGCGTCACGGGGACGTCGAGAATCACCTCGAGATTGACGTCACGGGCGTCCTGTTTTCCGCCCTCATCGGTCAGATCCTGGAACTCGGCCGGTTGGGCCTGAACATTGGCATTCATGAGCATGCTCACTTGCGGTTGAGTTGAATCGGCTCGGCGGTGCGGGCGCGCCGCAGGCGCTCCTCGATCTTCACCGCCTGGTGGCCGCGGGAGGTGCCGAGCGAGCCTCGGAAGACTGGCACGTCCTCGGCGATCATCGTGACCTTGCCGGTGAAGTCGCACGGCAGGATGTCGCCGGCCTTGAGGTTCAGCAGGTCGGCGAGGGACACCCGGGTGTGACCGACCAGCGTCGTCAGCGCGAGCTCCGCGTCCTCCATCTCCTCACGCAGCGATTGCATCCAGCGCTCATCCTTCTCCATCCGGTCGCTGGCGACCCCGGCATCGAGCACCTCGCGCAGCGGCTCGATCATCGCGTACGGCATGGTAACGTGAAGATTTCCGCCGCTGCCGTCGAGTTCGACGTGAAAGGAGGTGACCACCACGATCTCCGAGGGCGAGACAATGTTGGCGAAGTGCGGGTTGATTTCCGACTGCAGGTACTCCAGCTGCAGGTCCGCGACGTGTGACCACGCTTCATGCAGGTCGGCGAACACGCTGCGCAGCACTAAATGGATGATGCGCTGCTCGGTGGCGGTGAACTCGCGGCCCTCGATCTTGGCATGCCGGCCGTTGCCGCCGAAAAAATTGTCGACCACGGCAAAGACCAGTTTCGGGTCGAGCACGATCAATGCGGTGCCGCGCAGCGGATTGAAGCGCACCAGGTTCAAGCTGGTCGGCACGTGCAGAGTGTGGACGAATTCGCTGAATTTCTTGATCTGCACCGGTCCGACCGCCACTTCCGGGGAGCGGCGCAGCAGGTTGTACAGGCTCACGCGGTGCAGGCGCGCGAAACGGTCATTGATCATCTCGAGCGTGGGCATGCGCCCGCGCACGATGCGCACCTGGTTGGCGAAGTCGTAGTTGCGCGCTTCGCCCGGAGCGGACTGCGGCTCGGTGCTCACCGCGCCGGTGTCGACGCCGTGCAGCAGTGCGTCGATTTCGGCCTGATCGAGTATCTTCTCGTTGCTCATGGGGGCGTGGGGGTGAGCTCGGTTACTGCATCACGAAGCTGGTGAAGTAGATGGCGGCCACGCGGCTCGGATGACCACCGGCGTCGGCGACGATCTTGCGGATCGCGGCAAGCACGCTGGCGCGCAGCTGCTCCTTGCCAGCCTCGGTGGCGAGCACCGCGGCCTGCTGGGACCCGAGCAGCAGCAACAGGTTGTTGCGTACCACCGGATCGTTCTGCTGAATCAGCGTGAGGGTCTTCGGATCGCGTGACATGACCTGCAGGGCCACTTGCAGGTAGCGAGCGCCCTGGGCACCCTGGAAATTGACCACGAAGGGCTTCAGCGGCAGGTAGTGCGGCGGACCGGACGGGTGGTGGACCGGCGGACTCTTCGCCTTGCCGGCCGCGCGGGAGTGCATCAGCCA
The DNA here is from genome assembly GCA_049964755.1 of Steroidobacteraceae bacterium. GTDB lineage: Bacteria > Pseudomonadota > Gammaproteobacteria > Steroidobacterales > Steroidobacteraceae > 13-2-20CM-66-19. Next base: position 14,821 of record JBMFWZ010000039.1, read on the forward strand.
AAAGCCGCCGCCGGCGGCGACGCAGATCAGCACACCGGCCAGGCTGATCGTCAGCCACAGGGGCAGAATCCGTTTTTTCTTTTCAGGGGCCTCGGCGACGTCGGCGGGGACGGCGGCTTCGGGTGCGGTGGCCATGAGTGGTGCGACTCCAAGTCCGTGAAATACGGGTGCGGCCCAGTAGTGCAATGGCTGTGCCACGGACTTTGGTCGGCGTGTAACAGAATGAAATACAAGGAATTTCGCCCGGGAGCGGAGTGTGAGACCGGTCACATGAGCGCCGAGGCGTCGGACTTCCGTCACTGCCGTCCGCAGCCGCATGAGAAGCAAGACTCTGTGCTCAGAGCTGTCGCCAAAAGTGAACAATCTGGAGGCCGGTCACAGAAACCTCCGGCGCGAATCGGCGACAGTACGGCCGCAGGGGGAACACGCGTCCGGGCTGATCCGGGCACGCCTCCGGAAAGAACAGCAAGCAAGAATGGGTACCCTGATGGCCGCCAGCGAATGTGTCTCGGATATCGCCTTCGACCACGACGGCGTCGAAGGTATCGCCGGGCCGGATGTTCCGAGTGCCGATGAGGGTGCACGCCTGCCGAGCGGGAGTTCTGCGGCCATCCGCGCCGTCATCGGACTGATTCGCCAGGTCGCCGGGTTCGACTCCACCGTGCTGGTGCTCGGGGAGTCCGGCACTGGCAAGGAAGTCGCCGCCCGCGCCGTTCATCAACTCAGCCCGCGACGCAACCGTCCCTTCGTCGCGGTCAACTGCGGCGCCATTCCGGCCGATCTGCTCGAATCGGAGCTGTTCGGCCACGAGAAGGGTGCCTTCACCGGCGCGATCGCCGCGCGCAAGGGCCGTTTCGAGATCGCCGAGGGCGGCACGCTGTTCCTCGATGAGATCGGCGACATGAGCCCCTCGATGCAGGTCAAGCTGCTGCGGGTGCTGCAGGAGCGGGTCTTCGAGCGCGTCGGCAACCACGCGCCGATTCGCTGCAACGTGCGCATCATCGCCGCTACGCACCGCAACCTCGAGGCCTCGATTGCCCAGGGGACCTTTCGCGAGGACCTGTTCCATCGCCTGAACGTGTTCCCGATCGAGATGCCCGCGCTGCGCGAGCGGCGCGAGGATCTGCCGGCGCTCGTGAGCGAGTTCGTCGCGCGCAATGCGGCCGAAGGCCGCGGTCTGGTCCGGTTCACCCCGCGCGCACTGGCCGCGCTCGGGGTGTACGCCTGGAGCGGCAACGTGCGCGAGTTGTCCAACCTGGTCGAGCGTCTCTCGATCGTGCGCGCCGGCCAGAGTGTGGATCTGGCCGATCTGCCGCCGAAGTATCAACCGCCGAAGGAGTGGAGCTGTGAGACGGCGCTTGCGGACGTCGTCGTCGAGCCTGTGGAGGCCTGCGCCGAGCCGGCACTCAGCGACCGCGACGCGCTTGAGCTGCTGGAGTCCGTGCCCTCGGCGCGTCATGCCGCCGATCCCTGCTCGCTGCCCGACCAAGGGATTGATCTGCGCGAACACCTGCTCGTGATCGAACGGGCGCTGGTGCAGCAGGCGCTCGCGCGAGCCAACGGCACCGTGGCGCAGGCGGCCCGCCTGCTCAATCTGCGTCGCACGACGCTGGTCGAGCGACTTCGCAAGTTGGGATTCACCGAGCCGGCGACGGAAGTTTGACGGCCCGTGCGCGGCCAAACGCCGCGCGCGTGACCCACGTCACGCTTTAGGAGTCCTTCGGCGCCAGGCACGGCAATTGCATTCCTCCCTGCAGCATCCCTGCAATTGGGGGAATCGATGTCCGAAGCCTACGTACCACAACCTGCCGTCAACACCACTGCCCAGAGCGTGCCGGAACCGGTCGCCTGCGCCGCGAGCTCGCAGCATCTGCTCGAACTGGCGCGCCGGGTTGCCGCCAGCGCCTGCACCGTGTTGATCTGGGGCGAGTCCGGCACCGGCAAAGAGGTGCTCGCTCGCTACATCCATCGGCGCAGTCCGCGCGCCAACGGTCCGTTCGTCGGCGTCAACTGCGCGGCGATCCCCGAGAATATGCTCGAAGCGATGCTGTTCGGTTACGAGCGCGGCAGCTTCACCGGTGCGCACGCGGCCCATCCGGGCAAGTTCGAGCAGGCCCAGAGCGGCACACTGCTGCTCGATGAGGTGACCGAGATGCCGCTCGGGCTGCAGGCGAAATTGCTGCGCGTGCTGCAGGAGCGCGAGGTGGAGCGGCTTGGCGGGCGAGAGACGATCAGTCTCGATGTGCGCGTCATCGCCACCACCAACCGGCGACTGCGCGAGGAGGTTGCGGCGGGGAACTTCCGCGAAGACCTGTTCTATCGTCTTAACGTATTTCCGCTCGCGATCGCGCCGCTGCGTCAGCGCCGCGACGATGTATTGCCGCTGGCCATGCAACTGCTCACCGGTCATTGCCGCCCGGGCAAGCCCATACCGGCGCTGAGCGCCGAGGCGGCGCACCGTCTGCTCACCTATCCCTGGCCGGGCAACGTACGTGAGCTCGACAACCTACTGCAGCGGGCCCTGATCCTGCTCAACGGCTCGGTCATCGGCGCCGAGCACATCCAGTTCGAGCTCGCCAATGAGGCCCCGGCGCTCGAGGCGCTGCCGAGCGCCGAGTGCACGGTGAGCTCGCTGGCCGGCTCGCTCATCGAGGCCGAGCGCGACCTGATTCTCGATGCGCTCAAGAGCGGCCAGGGCAGCCGGCGCGAGGCGGCCGAACGACTCGGCATCAGCCCCCGCACCCTGCGCTACAAATTAGCCCGGCTGCGCGAAGCCGGCGTCGAAGTTCCGGCGGCCTGAGGGCAATCGCATGAGCCAGATGGCAATCGACCAAGTATTGGCGCAGATCCGCGCCATGTCCTCGCAGGTGCGTCTCGATGCGCCGAAGCCTGTGCCGCTCGGCGGCACGCAGAGCGCCACGGCCCCGGTGAGCGGACCGAGTGAGTTCGCCTCGATCCTCAAGCAGGGCATCAACTCGGTCAATCAGAGTGAGCAGCGGGCCAGTGCGCTTGCCGACGCATTCTCGCGCGGCACGCCCGGGGTGTCGTTGCCGCAGGTGGTGTTGCAGATGGAGAAGGCGAGCGTGTCCTTTCAGGCTCTCACTGAGGTCCGCAACCGCCTGATCAGCGCCTACACCGACATTATGAACATGCAGATGTAGTGAGTCGACATGGCCGCCGAATCCACTGCCTTGCCCGCAATGCCGGCTCTGCCGGCGAGTCTCCGTCCCCTGCTGCTGCTGCTTGGCATCGCCGCCGCAGTGGCCGCCGGAGTTTGGATCGTGCTGTGGTCGCGCGGACCGACCTACAGCCTGCTGTACGCGAATCTCTCGCCGCAGCAGGAGTCGCAGGTCGTCCAGGCGTTGCAGGGGGCGCAGATCCCCTATCAGCTCGACCCGAGCACCAACGGGGTTGAAGTCCCCGCCCAACAGCTGGATGCGGCGCGTCTGAAGCTCGCTGGCCAGGGGGTCACCCAGGGCGACAGCTTTGCCGCACTCGACAAAGGGTCGGGTTTCGGTGTCAGCCAATTCATTGAAAACGTGCGCTACCAGCATGCGCTCGAGGGGGAGCTGGCGCATACGATCGCCAGCATGCAGCAGGTGTCCGCCGCGCGCGTCAATCTGGCCGTGCCGCGCCAGTCGGTGTTCGTCAGTGACCAGACCGCCGCCAGCGCCTCGGTCTTCGTGCAACTGCGCGCCGGCAGCGTGCTTGGCGCCGAGCAGGTGCAGGCGATCGTGAACCTGGTCGCCTCCAGCGTCCCGGATCTCTCCCCCGCGCACGTCACCGTGGTCGATCAGAACGGTCAGCTGCTCTCCGGACCGCAGGGCAGCAACACCTACGCGATGGATGAGCGAAACTTCGATCTGGTGCACCGCATCGAGAACGAGGACTCGCGGCGCATCGTCGCACTGCTCACCCCGCTCGTCGGCCCTGGTCTGGTCCACGCCGATGTCGTGGCGGAGCTGAACCTCGGCACCCGCGAGCAGGCGCAGGAGCTCTACAAGCCGAACAGCCAGATCGTACGCAGCGAACAGATCTCCCAGCAAAGCAGCGGCGCTGGCGGCCCGGGCGGCGTGCCCGGTTCACTCTCGAACGAGCCGCCGGCCCCGGGCGTACTGGCCCCGCCGATGCAGGCCAAGCCCACGGCCGCCTCGGCCAAGGGCAAGCCCGCGGCGGGCGCGGCAGCTGCCACGAGCGCTGCGGCCAAGCCCGCAGCCAGTGCACCGCTCGGCGCAGTCTCGCCCATCCCGGGCGCGCCGGGTGTGTCCGGCGGTGCCAACGTGCTCTCGAGCAACGTCACCCGTAACTACGACATCGATCGCACGCTCGCCTACTCGCGCCAGCCGCCCGGTCAAATCCGCCGTCTCACCGTGGCGGTGCTGGTCGGGTACCGCGCGGTCAAGGGGGCCGATGGCAAAGTGACTCAGGTGCCGCTCTCGGCCCAGGAACTGACGCGCATCACTCAGCTGGTGAAGGATTCGGTCGGCTTCAACGCCGCGCGCGGCGACAGCGTGAGCGTCGTCAATGAGCCCCTCGATCTGCCGCATCTCCCAACCGGAACGTTCCAGTCCGCGCCCCTGTGGGAGCGGCCGATTTTCTGGAGTCTGCTGAAGATCGCCGCCGGTCTGATCGGGGTCATCGTGCTGGTCGTGGCGGTGTTACGTCCGCTGGTACGCTCGCTGCTCACGCCGGCCCGGCCGCTCGCCCCGGCCGTGGGGCGGATCGGTGCCGACGGCCTGAGCGACGGTGCGCCGCACGCTCAGAAGGAGGCGGTGGTCAAGGCGCTCACGCACGAGCAGCAGCTTGCCAACGCCCGAACCATGGTGGGGCAGGATCCCAAGCGCGTCGCGCAACTGGTGCGCGGCTGGGTAGGCAACGATGAATGAGCGCAACGCCAAAGATGCCGCGCGCAGTGGGACCGAGCGAGCCGCCATCCTGCTGCTGACACTCGGGGAGGTCGAGGCTGCTCAGGTGCTCAAGCACATGGGCGCGAAGGAGGTTCAGCGCATCGGAGCTGCGATGGCGCGCCTGAGCAACGTCTCGCTCGATGAGGTGCAGGGCGTCATCACCGAATTCACCGCGAGCGTGGAACGACAGACCTCGGTGGGCGTCGGCGCCGATGAGTTCCTGCGCAAGGTGCTGGTTGACGCCCTCGGTGCGGACAAGGCCGAGAGCATTATTGATCGGATCAGCATCGGCCGCAGCACCAAAGGGCTCGAGGCGCTGAAATGGATGGATCCGCGCGCGGTCGCGGAGCTCGTTCGATTGGAGCATCCGCAGACTATCGCCATCGTGCTCGCCTATCTCGATCCGGATCAGGCCGCCGAGGTACTGACGCTGCTGCCGGCCAACATGCGCCCGGAAGTGGTGGCGCGCGTCGCGCTGCTCGATGGGGTGCAGCCCAGTGCGCTCAGTGAGCTCGACGACATCATCGAGAAGCAGTTCGCGGGCAAGTCGACCGGCAAGACTTCTGTGCTCGGCGGTGCCAAGGCGGCGGCCAATATCATCAATTTCCTCGAACCGAGTCAGGAGAGTGTCCTGATGGAACAGGTCGCCAAGAGCGACGAGGCGCTCGCCGCGCGCATCGAGGAGCTGGTTTTCGTGTTCGATAACCTGCTCGATCTGGATGACCGCGGGATGCAAGAACTGCTGCGTCAGGTGCCGAGCGAGCAGCTGCTGCTCGCGCTGAAGGGCGCCGATGAGCCGCTGAAGGAGAAGATGTTCAAGAACATGTCGCAGCGTGCCGCGGAGATGCTCAAGGACGACCTGGAGGCCAAGGGTCCGGTACGCGTCTCGGAAGTCGAGGGCGCGCAGAAGGAAATCCTCAAATTGGCGCGCAAGCTTGCCGAGGCCGGCACCATCGCGTTGGGTGGCAAAGGAGAGCAGTTTGTCTGAGTTGCGTGGACAATTCACCGGCGCGGCCACAGTCGAGCGCTGGCAGTTGCCTGAGGTCAGCGGGCCGGTCATTGAGCTGGCCGATGCGCGCCGGCGTGATGATCACGAACAGCGACACGCGCTGCAGCAGGCCGAGGTGCGTGGCTATCAGGCCGGCATGGAGCGGGCCGAGACGGAGGTGCGTGCGCGCCTGGCGGCACTCGATGAGCGGGTGCAGCGCCTCGATTCGGTGCTCGCACTGATCGCGCGGCCCCTCGAGTCACTCGATGGCGAGGTCGAGCGCGAACTCGTTGATCTCGCACTGGCGATCGGCAAGCAGTTGGCGCGGCGGGAGCTACGCACCGAGCCGACGCAGATCATCGCGATCGTGCGCGAGTCGCTCGCGCAACTGCCGCTGGCCGCGCGGGAGATCCGCGTGCAACTGCACCCTGAGGATGCCAAGACCGTGCGCGAGCGTCTTAGCGCCGGCGGCGGTGAGCGCGCCTGGAGCTTGATCGAAGATCCGACCCTGACGCGCGGGGGGTGCGTTGTACAGACCGAGGCGTCCCGCATCGATGCACGTCTGGAAAGCCGCATCGCGGCAATTGCAGCCAGTGCCCTCGGCGATGAACGCACCGCCGATCGGTCGGCCGCAGCGGAGACACCATGAGCGACGTGCTGCAGTTGAAACGGTCCGCGACCTGGAGCGCCGGATTGCGCCGCACCCGCTTTGCGGTCGGGCAGACCGAGCCGCCGCCGCTCGAGGGCTCCCTGACGCGCATGGTGGGCCTCACGCTCGAGGCCGCGGGCTGTCAGGCTGCGGTGGGTGACTATTGCGACGTGATTGCCGGGGACGGTTCACGCATTGAATCCGAGGTCGTTGGCTTCTCCGGCGACCGACTTTATCTGATGCCTGCCGGGGATGCCCACGGGCTCGGCCCGAATGCGCGTGTCATCCCGCGTCGGCACGCCGGCACAGTGCATGTCGGCGAGCAGCTGCTCGGGCGCATCGTTGACGGTAGCGCCCAGCCTCTCGATGGGCTCGGTCCGCTCGGCTGCACCGATACGGTCCGCCTCACCGGGCGGCCGATCAACCCGCTGGCACGCCAGCCGATCAGCGCTCCTCTCGATGTGGGCGTGCGCTCGATCAATGCACTGCTGACCATCGGTCGCGGACAGCGCGTCGGACTGTTCGCCGGCAGCGGCGTCGGCAAGAGCATGCTGCTTGGCATGATGGCCCGCTACACCAGCGCGCAGGTGATCGTCGTCGGACTGATCGGTGAGCGTGGTCGCGAGGTGAAGGAATTCGTCGAGCGAATCCTCGGCCCGCAGGACCGTACCCGCGCAGTGGTAGTGGCTGCGCCGGCCGACGCCCCGCCGCTGACGCGTCTGCGTGGTGCATGGTTGGCCACGGCGATTGCCGAGTATTTCCGCGATCGCGGCGCAAACGTGTTGCTGTTGATGGATTCACTGACACGCTTCGCCCAGGCGCAGCGCGAGATTTCCCTCGCGATTGGTGAGGCGCCTGCCACCAAGGGCTATCCGCCCTCGGTCTTCGCCCGTCTGCCTCAGTTGGTCGAGCGCGCCGGCAATGGCGCCGAGGGTAGTGGGTCGATTACCGCGTTCTACACAGTGCTCGCCGAAGGCGACGATCAGAACGATCCGATCGCCGATGCGGCAAGAGCGATTCTGGACGGGCACATCGTGCTGTCGCGACGAATCGCGGAAAGTGGCCATTACCCGGCCATCGATATCGAGGCGTCCGTCAGCCGCGTGATGAATGAAATTGTTCCGCCGGCGCACTTCGCGAGCGCGCGGCGATTTCGTCAGATGCTCTCTACCTACCAGCAACATCGCGACCTGGTGGCGATCGGCGCCTACCAACGCGGCAGCGATCCGCGGGTCGATCAGGCCATCAGCCGCTGGCCGCGCATGCAGCAGTTTCTCCAGCAAGACGTGCACGAGCGCGTCGATCTCGGGGCGAGCTTGGGCGCTCTTGAGAACGTGCTCGCAGAAGGTAATTGATGAAAAAGACTCAACGGATCGACATGGTGCGGCGTGTGGTCGATGACCATGAGCGGCGGCGCGCAGAGGCACTCGCGGTGTGCGAGCGCCAAGTGAACGAGGCGCACGCGAGGCTGCAGGAGCTCGAGAGTTACCGAAGTGCGTATGTGCAGGAATTTGCCCGCCGTGCCCAGGCCGGCCTGAACGGCGCCGGGGTGCGCGAGTACCAGGTCTTTCTCTGCCGCCTCGATGAGGCGCTGCAGCATCAGTCGCAGATCGTCTCGCAGGCCGAGGTGGCACGCAACGCGGAGTTGGAGATCTGGCGCAGTGCGGCGCGGCGTGCCGCTGCGGTGGAGACCGTTGCCGAGCACTGGCGGGCCGAGGAGCGGCGCGTTCAGGAGCGGCGCGAGCAGCATGAAACGGATGAGCGATCGCAACAGTCGTGGAGCCGCCGGAGTACATTAAGTGTCACCTGAAACGATCCTTTCGGTGGGAGTATCGGTCGCGAATGCCGCGCCGGTCGCCTCCTCGTCGGCTCCGGCATTGGGCAACGGAGGGATCGGCGCGGACAGTGGTCTTGGCGGTGCCAGCGCCAGTGGTGACGGCCGCGGCAGCGGTTCGAACGCGGCGCCGAGTACTTCGAGCCGCTCCGGTTCGGCTCACCCGCCGTCGGGCGCACAGTCGCCGAATGCGCCGGAGAGCGGCGCGCCGCAGCGCAGTGGGCGCACCAAGAGCGCTTCGGCGCCGCCTCGGGCGCGCAGCGGCTCGCAGGCGAAGAGCAGCGCGCCATCGGGGAAGAATTTCTCCCAGGCGCTCGCCCAGTCGCTCGCAACGCCGGCGAAGGCTTCGGTGGCGGCCGTCGCGGGCAAGGTGGTCAAACCCGCAGCGCACCCCGTGGCCAAAGCGCATACACCTGATCCGGTCACCGCAGCGATGGCGATGATGGGTCAGACGGTGTCGATCGGCGCGCACCCCGAGGCTGGCGGCAAGATATCGCCATCGGCTGCGAGTCAGGCCGATGGCGCGAACAGCATCAATGCAGCCGGTCTCACCGCCGCGAGTCCGCCGCACAAGTTGGTTCAGACCAAGGCGCTGACGCAGACTCTGGGAGCTGAAGCGCATACTGCGCCAGCCCCCACGGCACAGAGCGGCAGTACTGCGCAGATGGTCAGCGCCGGGCAGCTGGCCGCCGGAGTGCACTCGGCGGTGCGCCCAGCGGTTGCGGCGCCGAGCACGCCGTTGAGTGCGCCGGTTGGCTCGAGCAGCTGGAACGAGCAGCTCGGCACGCAGCTGACCTGGATGGTGAGCAAAGGCGTACAGAACGCGTCGCTGCAGATGTCCCCGCAGCACCTGGGACCGGTGCAGGTGAGCATCTCGGTGCACCACGGGCAGGCAAGCGTGTGGTTCGGGGCGGCGCAGCCGCAAACCCGTGAGGCGCTCTCGCAGGCGCTGCCGCAGCTGCGCGCCATGTTTGCCAGTCAGGGACTGGCGCTCACCGATTCGGGTGTGTCGCAGGATGCGCCGCGGGATTCGCGCAGAGCGGCGCGCTCCGTGGCAAGCACGGCGAGGGAGGTCGGCGCGGTGGACGACAGTGCTGGGACGGCGAGCGTCGGACTGGCCGGCGCCGGTCTGATCGACACCTACGCCTGAGGCGCACCGCCGTCGCGATCAATCCTCGCGTTTCGGACCGTGCCGGCCGGCAATCTGGCGCCGATGGCGGCGGAAGGCGATTTTGGCGAGGATGCCCGAGAGCGCATCATCGAGCGGCGCGAAGCGTACCTTGACCTCGCCGGCGGGCGACACGGCGGTGACTTCGGCAGCGAGCCGCAATGGCTGCGCGACGCATTCGTGCAGGTAGATCTCGAGGTGGCCGCGCGTCCCGACCGACGGTGGTGCCTCGACGGCCTGCCAGAGCGCGCCGCGGGCGTTGAAACGCAGTGGCGTCGGCCGCGGCCGCGGGCGATTCACCGCGAGCAGCTGCCCGACCAACCCCAGCAGTAGGGTCATCTTGCGGTCCAGGCGCTGAATATCGGCCGCCAGCGGTGCCGTCTCGTCGGGCTTCTCGACCAGAGCGTGATCCTCCAACGCATCCCAGGCCTGCAGCACTTGCAGGTTGTGCTCGGCGAGCGCAGAGGCCGCCTGCGGTTGGGGCGCCTGTCCGTCCCAGCGCAGGGACAGAACGTCCTCGACGGCGAGTTCTTCGTACAGAACGATCGTATCGGTGGTGTCGAACATGATCTGGCGGCGGGCCCGACCGCGTGCCGCTCAGCTGGCGTTCGGCAGCGAGCTGACTCGCGGCGGGTTGTGCGCTTCCTCGTAGAAGAACCGGCGCACCCGCATGGCCTGCTCGAGGCGCCCGCGGCGCACGTAGGTCTGATAGAGCAGATCCTTCATGACCTCCAGCAGCACCGCGGCCTCGTGGCTCTGTAGCAACGGGATGCCGGGCCGGGGGTCCGAGGCGATGCCGAACAGGACGCTGCGGATTTTCGCGAAAGTGTCCGGAGCGAGCGCAGTGAGGTCGCGCACTTCGTTCAGCGCATCGAACAGTCTGAGCTTGCCGGCCTCACCGAGATCGCTGAACAGCGCCTGGGCGGTGCGCCGGCACATCGAGGCGAATGCGTTGTAGGCGCCCCCGGAGAAACACGTCAGCGCTTCCTTGAAGAGCAGCTCGACGTCCTCCGGCAGGTAGGTGCAGTCGAAGCGCTCGCGCGGGCGCTCGACCTCGGTGAACTGGGGAGCGAGCTCGACGCGCGTCGGGGCATAGGCGCGGGCGGTGAAGCGCAAGAAGATCGGCGCCAGACACGCATCGCAGCGCAAGACCACGCCGATCTGCGCCGGGCGGTAGGAGTGCAGCTCCTGGAAGCGCGGGACCGCGATCGGGCTGGCATGCGCGAGGGCCAGGCAATGCGGGCAGGTGAGCACCAGGCGCTTGCCCTGCTCGCAGATCAGGTGGCTTTCCGAGTCGATGTGGGGCACGGTGGCGTTGCGCTGCTCTTGGTCTGATAGCCACAGTCGAGCGGTGATGATAACCGAACGGCGGCGGGAATGCCCCGTGGGCCGTGCCGGGCTCGGCGAGAGCGCTCTGCGGCCCCCTATCCCCCGCCGATCAGGTGGGCCAGGTCGCGCAGCACGCGCGGCAGCCCGATGTCACTGCGCGCCAGCAGGTAGCGAGTCTCCCACTGCGGCTCGAAGCGCTCGAAATACGGGCGCATTTGCTCCAGGCGCTCGAAGTGCTCCCCGTGGGTGAACACGAGCCGCTCGGCCTGCTGCCAGGCCGGAGCGAGCTCGGCGCCTTCGGGGTCGGGCAGCGGCACTAAGCCGAGGTTGGCCCAGCGATAGCCCTGCGCGCGGGCCCACAACAGCGTCTCGATGAGCAGGTAGCTGGTGGTGCCGATCGGTGCCTGCGGCAGCATGCGGATGAAGTCGACGGCGATTTCCTCCCGGTCGCCGGCGGGCCAGAGATTGGCGAAGGCGATCGGCTCGCCGCCGCGACGGATCACTGCCACGGGAAATCGTCGCAGATAATGTGCCGAGCAATGGCCGACCGCAAAGCGCCGCTCGCCCGTGGCATGGCGGGCGAGCCACGCCTGCGCGACGGTGCGCAGCTCGGCGAGCACCGGTGCCGGTGCGGGCGCGGCATGGGCCTCGAAGGCCAGGCCCGCGCGGTGCGCGTACTGCACGGCGTGACGCAGATCGGCGCGCTGTGCTCCGATGAGCGAAAGGTGCTCAAGCCGCACCCGCGCCTGTGCACCGATGGGCAGTGCGGCGAGGCCGAGGTCCCCGTACGCCCCGAGCCACGCGCTGCTGGCCTGGAAGAACACCGGCTCGCCACCGTGACGGTCGGCGATTTGACAGAAGCGCCACAGCAGCTCCTCCCCCCCGGCCCGCTCCCCAAACGGATCTCCGAGCGCGATCCAGCTGCGCCCGGCGACCTGGTAGGCGAGGAACGCCGCGCCTGCGTCGGCGAACAGCAGACGCTTATCACCGCTCAAGGCGGCATTGGCGAGGCTCTGCGCGCTGTGCTCGATCACCTGCTGCGCGCGAGCGAGGTCCGCGCCGCTCGCCTCGGCAGGCTCCGCCGGTGCCACGCGCAGGAGGTTGACCGCGATGAAGCCGGTCGCGAGCAGCGTCGCGGGCAGCACAGCCGC
>JBMFWZ010000040.1:0-26308 GCA_049964755.1 Steroidobacteraceae bacterium
GTCGCTCAGCGCGCGTCGAGACCGCCGGAGTGCTCGATGCGCTCGGCGATGAGGCCGCAGACCGCATCAATCGCCGCGCGGCGCGCACTGGTCTTGCGCCACACTGCACCCACGAGGCGGCTGGGCACCGGCTTCGCGAACGGCAGCACGCGCGTACCGCGTGCATTGCCGTACGTGCCCTCGGTCGCCAACTGCGGCAGCAGCGTGATGCCGGCCCCGGTGGCCACCATCTGGCGCAGCGTCTCGAGACTGGTGGCGCTGAAGTCCTGACGCGCCCCGAGACCGGCCCGGCTGCACACGGCGAGCGCCTGATCGCGCAGGCAGTGGCCCTCCTCGAGCAGCAGCAACGACTGCCCCTCCAGATCGACCATCGCCACGCGCGTGCGCTGCGCGAGCGCGTGGCGGTCGGGGATGAGCACCTTGAACGGCTCGCTATAGAGCCCGCGCGCTTCCAGACCGTCGAGGTCCACCGGCAGCGCGAGAATGCCCACGTCCAATTCGCCAGCCTTCAGCCGCTCGAGCATCGGAATCGTCTGATACTCGTGCAGATGCAGCTGCAGTCGCGGCAGCGCCCGCTGCAGAGGTCTCGCGATATGGGGCAGCAGGTACGGCCCGATCGTCGGCAGCAACGCCACGCGCAGCACGCCGGCGAGCGGATCGCGGTGCGAACGGGCGAGGGTGGCGACCTCCTCGCACGCCTCGAGAATGCGCCGTGCGCGCGCGACGATCTGCTCGCCAGGTTCGGTCAACGCCACGTTGTTCGGTTGGCGCTCGATGAGCTGCACGCCTAGGGATTGCTCGAGTTTCTTCAACTGCGCCGAGAGCGTCGGTTGGCTGACGAAGCAGCGCTCGGCGGCCCGCCCGAAGTGGCGGGTATCGGCCACCGCCACGAGGTAGCGCAGATCTTTCAACTTGATGTCCGGCACGGTGGATCTCCCGACTCCGAGTCGATTTACGGCGTCTATCGTCATTATACAATCAATCGATTGGCTCAATGAAGCGCCACCGCGCATGCTGCCGTTCATCCCCAGCGGGGACTTCCTAGCACTACTCATCGAGGAGCGAGCGACATGTTATCGATTGGCCAGCGTTTTCCGGAATTCTCCCTCACCGGCGTCGTCTCCAACGACGTCGCCAGCGCCTTCCAGACCTTCAACGGACAGAGTTTTCCGGGCAAGTGGCTGGTCGTCTTTTTCTGGCCGAAGGATTTCACCTTCGTCTGTCCGACCGAGATCGCCGCATTCGGCAAGCTCGACAAGGCGTTCCAGGAGCGTGACGCCCAGGTGCTCGGCGCGAGCATCGACAGCGAGTTCGTGCACCTGGCGTGGCGCAACGAGAAGGAGGAACTGCGCAACCTGCCCTTCCCCATGCTCTCGGACATCAAGCGTCAGCTGTCGATGCGGCTCGGCATCCTGGACGCCGATGCTGGCGTCGCCCAGCGCGCAACGTTCATCGTTGACCCGCAGGGGGTCATCCGCTTCGTCTACGTGACCGACCTGAACGTCGGGCGCAGTCCCGAAGAAGTGCTGCGCGTCCTGGATGCGCTGCAGACCGACGAACTGTGCCCGTGCAACTGGAAGCAGGGCGACGCAACCCTCAAGGCCGCCTGAGCGGCGCGCAGGAGACGACCGTGAATACCCTCGACGCCATTCGCGACGCGCTGCCGGAGTACGCTCGGGACCTGAAGCTGAATCTCTCGAGCGTGCTCAGCGCAGCCGGCGCACCCGGACTGAGCGAGACGCAGATCTGGGCGATCGCTCTGGCCGCGGCCGCCGCATCGCGCAACCGGCGGATGCTCACAGCCTTCGACGCGCTGGCGGCCGCGCACCTCGATGCCGCGCACCGTCAGGCCGCGCACTCGGCGGCGGCGATCATGGGCATGAACAACGTGTATTACCGGTTCACGCACCTGGTCGAGGACAACGAGTACGCCACGTTGCCGGCGCGGTTGCGCATGAACGTGATCGGCAACCCGGGGATCGCCAAGGCGGACTTCGAGCTGCTCTCGCTCGCCGTGTCGGCCATCAACGGGTGCGGCGCGTGCATCGTCGCGCACGAACGCCAGGTCCGTCAGCACGGTCTGGGCCGTGAGGCAGTGCAGAGCGCCGTGCGGATCGCGGCCACGGTACATGCCGTGGCGCGGGTGCTGGAGAACGTCCAGGACGCCGACGGCGCACAGGAGGCGCGCGCCGCCTGAGAGGCGTACCGCGTCCTCCTGCCCCGTGCAGGAGGGCGCGGTACGCGGCTTCAGAACACGAACGGGATGAGCATGCGCGTACGAGCTTTGTAGGCCGCGTATGCCTCGGGAAACTGCTCGTCCATCATGCGCTCCTCGGTGCGGGCGCTATAGAGGAAGTAGGCGAAAAGCAGCGCCAGCGCCCACCCCCACACCGGATCGAGCGCGATCGTCGAGCCGAGCAGCGCCAGGAGGATGCCGGTGTAGATCGGATGACGGACGTACGCGTAGGGGCCGCTGGTCACCAGTTCGTGACCGGCGCGCAGAGACATCGGCATGCCCCAGTTGCGCCCCAGGTGCAGGCGCGCCCAGACGGCAAACCCCAACCCGAACGCAACCAGCACCGCGCCGCTGTACTGGCGCACCGGTCCGGCTGCGACGGCGAGTCGCCCGTCGCCGCTGTGCAGACGGACCCCGATCAACAGCGCGAGGATGGCGAGCCGCGCGACCCAGGTTTTCCACGGCGCATGGGCGCTCGCGCGTTTGTTGAACTGCGCGGCCACCAGCCAGATCACGACGAACGCGAGCCACAGTCCGTCGATCAGGGGCGAGACGGTCGTCATCGGCGGCTCAGTCGCGGAAATTGTTGAATTGCAGCGGCACGGACACCTTCGCACCGCGCAGCAGCGCGATGGCCGCCTGCAGATCGTCGCGCTGTTTGCCCGTGACGCGCACCTTCTCGCCCTGGAGGCTCCCCTGCACCTTCAGCTTGGAGTCCTTCAGCAGCCGCGTGACCTCTCTGCCCGTCTCGGCGTCGATCCCCTGCTTCAGGTGCACCTCCTGGCGGGCCGAGGACAGCGTCGTCACCGGATCCTTCGCGTCCAGACAAGCCAGATCGACGCCGCGCTTGGCGAGGCGCAGCTTGAGGATCTCGAGCATCTGCTTGAGCTGGAATTCGACCTGCGCCTGCAGCGTCACGACGAACGCCTCGAGTTCGAAGCACGCGCCGGTGTCCTTGAAGTCGAAGCGCTGGGTGAGCTCCCGGTTGGCCTGGTCGACCGCGTTGGCCACCTCGTGACCGGCGAGCTCGGAGACCACATCGAATGAGGGCATGGCGCGCCACCGCAGACTGACGGAAGGGGCAGGTATTGTATCGCGCGCAGCGGTGATGATAGGCTCCGGGCCATGCTTCAGCTGCACCCGACCAACCTGCACTGGTGGTGGCGCACTCTCCCTCCGGAGTGGGCCGCGGGCTGCTGAATTTCTCTCGCACAAGACAGCCGCAAGAACAGATGAAACCCATTCCGGACACCCTCCGGAGTGGGTTTTTTTACGCCCGAGTGTTTTGGAGAACGCGTTGAAGCAGCCATTTGACATCCCCGGGGATCTCGACACGCCGGTCTCGGCGTTCATGAAGCTCGGGGCCTTCGCCCCGCACTTTCTGCTCGAGAGCGTCGAGGGCGGGGAGCGCCTCGGGCGCTATTCGTTCATCGGCTTCGGCGAGGCGCTCACGGTGCGCCTGACGCACTCTGGCCTGCAGATCGGCGCTGAGCACCGACCGGTCCCGCGCAGCGCCGCGGAGTTGCTCGAGGGCCTGCGCAACGCGCTGGCTCGCACCGCCGTACCAGGACCGCAGGTGCCGGGCGTGCCGCTCGCCGGCGGACTGGTCGGCTATGCCGCGTATGATGTGGTGCGCTTCTTCGAGCGCCTGGCGGTGCCGGCCGGGAAGCACTCGGACGTGCCGGCGCTGCACTACGTCGCGCCGAGCTCGCTGCTCGTGTTCGATCATCTGACGCGGAGCATCGCGCTGCTGCACGCCGGCAGCGACGCGGACCGCCAGCGACTGCGTCACGAGATCATCCAGGCCCTACGCGGTGCGCTACCGGCGCGTGCGCGCGGCGGGCGCTGCAGCAGCGCGGAGGCCTCGAGCAGCCGTGCGCAGTACCTCTCGGGCGTCGAGCGGATCAAGCAATACATTGCCTCGGGCGACGTCTACCAGCTGGTGCTCTCCA
This sequence comes from Steroidobacteraceae bacterium, assembly GCA_049964755.1. Lineage (GTDB taxonomy): Bacteria > Pseudomonadota > Gammaproteobacteria > Steroidobacterales > Steroidobacteraceae > 13-2-20CM-66-19. The sequence continues at coordinate 4,189 of JBMFWZ010000040.1, forward strand.
GCCGCTTCTCCGGCCGGCACGAACTGGATCCCTTCCAGGCCTACCGGGCGTTGCGGATGATCAACCCCTCGCCCTACATGTACTACTGTGCACTCGGGGATGTCACGGTGGTCGGCTCCTCGCCCGAGGCGCTGGTGCGCTTAAACGACGGCATCGCGCGACTGCGGCCGATCGCCGGCACCCGGCCGCGCTCGGACGACCCCTCGATCGATCAGGCTCGCGAGGCGGAACTGCGCGCCGACCCGAAGGAGAACGCCGAGCACGTCATGCTCGTCGACCTGGCGCGCAACGACCTCGGCCGCGTCGCGCAGGCCGGCAGTGTGACGGTCGAGCCGTACCGCTCGATCGAGCGCTACAGCCACGTGATGCACATGGTCAGCGGCGTCAACGGCCGGCTCGCCGCCGGCAACGATGCCTTCGATTTGTTCGCCGCGGCATTCCCGGCCGGGACGCTGGTCGGGGCCCCGAAGGTGCGCGCCATGCAGATCATCGATGAGCTCGAGCCGGTCAACCGGGGCCTCTACGGCGGCACGGTCGGCTACTTCGGCGCCGGCGGCGACATGGATCACGCCATCACCATCCGCACGTTGGTGTTCCGCGGCGATGAGTACAGCTACCAGGCCGGCGCGGGCATCGTTGCCGACAGCGTGCCGGAGGCCGAACACGCCGAAGTACTGGCCAAGAGCGCCGCGATGGCGCGGGCGCTCGAGATGGCCCGGGAGGGGTTCTGATGGTGCGGTTGCTGCTGATCGACAACTACGATTCGTTCACCTACAACCTCGTGCAGGCGTTTCTCGTGCTCGGGGCCGAGGTACAGGTGCGGCGCAACGATGCGATCGGCGTGGCCGAGGCTCAGGCGCTTGCCCCGACGCACTTGTGCATCTCTCCGGGGCCGGGCACACCGCGCGATGCGGGCGTGTCGATGGACATGATCGGCGCCTTCGCCGGGCGCATCCCGGTCCTCGGGGTATGTCTCGGACATCAGTCGATCGTCGAGGTGTTCGGTGGCGAAGTGGTGCGCGCCGGACGGCTGATGCACGGCAAGACTTCCCCGATCCGTCACGACGGGCTCGGCGTGTTCGCCGGCCTGCCCTCGCCGTGCGAAGTGGGTCGCTACCACTCGCTGATCGCCGCTCCAGGGCGCATGCCGACCACGCTCACGGTGAGTGCACGCACCGATGAGCAGGAGATCATGGGCGTGCGGCACACCGAGTTTCAGCTCGAGGGCGTGCAGTTCCATCCGGAGAGCATCCTCACGCCCGAGGGGGCGCAGCTGCTCGGGAATTTCCTGGCGCAACGCGGCGGCCTGCGCGTGGCGGGAGAGGCGGATGTCCGCAGCGCGTGAGCTGCTCGAGCGGCTGCTCGAGGGCATCGATCTCACCCAAGCCGAGGCCGAGACGTTGCTCGGCCTGCTGACCGACGGGACGGCCGCCCCCGCGATGATCGGCGCGGTGCTCGCCGCGCTGCGCGCCAAGGGCGCGGTGGCCGATGAGGTGCGCGGCTTCGCCGAGGCGATGCGCCGGCTGGCCCGTCCGCCGGCGCTGCCACGGGGCTTGCGAGCCATCGACATCGTGGGCACCGGCGGGGACCGCTCCGGCAGCCTGAATATCTCCACCGGTACGGCGCTGCTGACGGCCGCGTGTGGTCTGCCCGTGATCAAACACGGCAACCGCTCCGTCTCAAGCCGCTCCGGCAGCGCCGATGTACTCGAGGCCCTCGGCCTGCCCATGCCGCTCGATGAGCAGGCGGCGGGGAACTGTCTGGCCGCCTGCGGCTTCACGTTCCTGTTTGCGCCCCACTATCACTCGGCCACGCAAGCGGTCGCCGCGGCGCGCCGCGCCCTCGGGGTGCGCACGGTATTCAACATCCTCGGTCCCCTGACCAACCCGGCACATCCGCCGCTGCGGCTGATCGGCGCGTTCAGCCTGCCCGTGGCGCAGCTGATGGCCGAGAGCCTCGCCGGCATGCAGATCGAGCGGGCCTTCGTGGTGCACGGCGCGGAGGGATGGGACGAGCCGACCCCCGTCGGACCGTTCACGCTGTTCGAAGTGCGCCCGGGGCAGGTGCATCGCGAAGTCCGCCGGCCAGAGGATTACGGGCTCGAGTGCTGCTCCTCGGCGGCCCTCGCCGGCGGCGACGCCGAACACAATGCGGCGGCCCTGCGTGCCGTCCTTCGTGCCGAGTCGCACGGTGCGCACCGCGATTGCCTGCTGCTCGGGACCGCGCTCGCCCTGGAGGTGGCAGGCGAAGTCCACAGCCCGCACGCGGGCATCGAGCGAGCCGCACGTGCGATCGACAGCGGCGCAGCGGCTGATCTGCTCGGGCGTCTGGAGCGCGTGGGGGCGGCCCATGGGCGGTGATTTCCTGGCCCAGATGGCCGCCTCCAGCCGTGCGCGGGCAGAGGCGGCGCGCCGCGTCTGCTCCGAGGAGCACATGCTCGAGCGAGCCGGCGCCGAACCGCCCGCTCCGTCACTCGGCTGGTCGCACGGGCAGTTCGGGATCATTGCCGAGCTGAAGCTGCGCTCCCCGGCCGTCGGGGCGCTCGGCAGCAGTGCCACGGACGTGGCCGCGCGGGTGCGAGCCTATGCCGCAGCGGGAGCGGCGGCCGTCTCGGTCCTGACCGAGCCGCAGCGCTTCGACGGCGAGCTGGCGCATCTGCGCAGTGCGGCCGAGACGCTCGCGCCGCTCGGGGTACCAGCGATGCGCAAGGACTTCCTGGTCGATCCTTATCAGATCACCGAGGCCCGCGCCGCGGGCGCCGGTGGTGTGCTGCTGATCGTGCGCATGCTGCCGGACGAACAGCTCGAAGCGATGATCGCGCGCGCTCGGCTGCTCGGCCTGTTCGCGCTGCTCGAGACGTTCGATGCGCCGGACATCGAGCGGCTGCACTCGCTCATCGGGCGAGTCGGCACGGCCGGGCTGCTCGCCGGCCTCAACAGCCGCGACCTCAGCACGCTCGAGGTGATGCCGCGCCGGCTCGAGACGCTCGCACCGCTGCTGCCTCAAACGCTGCCACGGGTGGCCGAGAGCGGCGTCTCGAGTGCCGAGGATGCGCATCGCATGGGCCGGGCAGGCTATGACTTGGCGCTGGTCGGCAGTGCGCTGATGCGCGCTGCGGACCCTGCCGCGCTCGCCGCGGCCATGAGCGTGGCCGGCCGGATGGGCCGGGCGGAGCGCTGAGATGTGGATCAAGATCTGCGGGATGACGACGCCCGAGGCACTCGAGGCGGCCGTGGGCGCCGGCGCCGATGCCGTCGGCTTCGTGTTCGCCGAGTCGGTGCGCCGAGTCAGCGTACACCGCGCCGCGGTGCTTGCCGAGGCGGTACGCGGTAGGGTGCGCTGCGTGGCGGTGACCCGTCATCCCGGCCAGGACGAGATCGACGAGATCCTCGCGATATTCCGGCCCGACGTCCTGCAGAGTGATGCGGCGGACCTCCATCAGCTGCGTCTGCCGCAGTCCCTCGAGCGGCTGCCGGTGCTGCGCTCAGCCGGCGAGGCGCTGCCGCCGCGGCTGCTGTTCGAGGGTGCCGTGAGCGGTGCCGGTCGGGCCTGTGACTGGGGCGCCGCGGCCGAGGCGGCGCGGCGCAGCGAGCTGGTGCTGGCCGGCGGCCTCGATCCGACCAACGTCACCACGGCCATCGCGGCGGTCCGGCCGTTCGGCGTCGATGTGTCGAGCGGCGTCGAGGCCCGCCCCGGGGTGAAAGATCCGCAGGCCATCGAACGATTCGTGAAGGCGGCGCGCATGGGGTGCGCCGCAGTGCAGGAGCCGACATGAGTGTGAATGCAACCGAAGTCCTGGCGGATCTGGCCGCAGGCCGTCTACCCGATGCGCAGGGCCGCTTCGGCCCGTTCGGCGGGCGATACGTGCCGGAGACGCTGATCCCGGCGCTCGAGCGCCTCGAGAACGGCGTGCGCGAGCATCTGCACGCGCCGTCCTTCCAGGAAGAGCTGGGCGAGCAGCTCACGAGCTGGGTGGGACGGCCGACGGCGCTGACCTTCGCGGCGCGCCTCTCGGCCGAATGGGGCGCGCGCATCTGGCTGAAGCGCGAAGATCTGGCCCACACCGGCGCGCACAAAATCAACAACGCACTCGGCCAGGCGCTGCTCGCACGCCGCCTCGGCGCGCGGCGCATCGTCGCGGAGACCGGCGCCGGCCAACATGGCGTGGCGAGCGCCGCAGCCTGCGCGCGGCTCGGACTCCCCTGCATCGTCTACATGGGAGCGATCGACATGGAGCGCCAGGCGCCGAACGTCGGGCGCATGCGCCTGCTCGGCGCTGAAGTGGTGCCCGTCACCGCTGGGGACCGCACGCTGCGCGCGGCCATCGATGAGGCGCTGCGCGACTGGGTGTCCGATCCGCTCGGCACCTACTATCTGCTCGGCTCGGCCGTCGGTCCGCATCCGTATCCGTACCTGGTGCGCGAGCTGCAAGCGGTGATCGGCCGCGAGGCGCGCGCGCAGTTCCTCAAGCACGCCGGCCAGCTTCCCGAGGCCGTCATGGCGTGCGTCGGCGGCGGCTCGAACGCCATCGGGATGTTTCATCCGTTCGTGCCCGACCCGAGCGTCGAGATCATCGGCGTGGAGGCCGGCGGCAAGGGCAGCACCCTCGGGGGCAATGCTGCGACGCTGTCCTACGGGCGGCCCGGCGTGCTGCACGGCACCTATTCGATGCTGCTGCAGGATGGGGACGGGCAGGTCCAGGAAACTCACTCGGTGTCCGCCGGCCTGGATTATCCGGGCGTCGGCCCCGAACACGCGCTGCTCGCACGCATCGGGCGAGTTCGCTACGAGAGCGCAAGCGACACCGAGGCGCTCGATGCCGTGCGGGCCCTGTGCCGCTACGAGGGCATCCTGCCGGCGCTCGAGAGCGCGCATGCGCTTGCCGGTGCAAAGCGCTGGGCTGCGGCGCATCCGAACGGCACGCTCATCGTCTGTCTATCCGGCCGCGGCGACAAGGACATGCCGACACTGCAACAGACACTGCTCGCGGAGAATGCATGAACGCCCATGAACGCATCGGCGCGGCCATCGGCGCAGCCAACGCACGCGGCGAGCCCGCCGTCGTGGCCTACCTCACCGCCGGCTTCCCGAGCCGCGAGCGATTCCAGTCCGATCTGCGCCGGATCGCCGCGGCAGCCGACGTGATCGAAATCGGGGTACCGTTCACCGACCCGATGGCCGACGGCATGACCATCCAGCGCTCCAGCCGCATCGCGCTCGAGCAAGGCGTGAGCCTGCGCTGGATCCTTGGAGAGCTCGAAGCCATGGCGCCGTCGCTTCAGACGCCGCTGTTGCTGATGAGCTATCTCAATCCGCTGCTCGCCTTCGGCCTCGAGCCGCTGGCGCGGGCCGCCGAGCGGGCCGCCGTCGCCGGGCTCATCGTGCCGGACCTGCCGTTCGATGAGGGCGATGCGCTGCACGAGACGCTCGCGGCCCGCGGACTCGCCCTGGTGCAGATGGTCACTCCGGTGACGACTGAGGAGCGTCTGGAGCGCATCTGCGCGCGCAGCCAGGGGTTTCTCTACGCAGTGACGGCGACCGGCACGACCGGCCGCACCGTCCACGTGCCGACCGAAGTCACCGATTATCTCGACCGGGTCCGGCGTTGCGCGCGCATTCCGGTGTGCGCGGGGTTCGGCATCCGCAGCCGCGAGCAGCTCGAGCGGCTGCGCGGGCACGTCGATGGCGTGGTGGTCGGCTCGGCGCTGGTCGAAGTGCTGGAGCGCGGCGAGGATCCGGTCGAGTGGCTGCACACGCTGCGCGGCCGGGCGGGCTTCTGAGGCGGTCCTGCGCGGCCGCAGGACCAGTGGTATCGTGAGCGTTCCGGGAGAGCGAGATGTTCACCCTCAGCATCGCCAAGCGGTTCCGCGGTCCGGCTGAATCGGCCAACGGGGGCTATTTTGCCGGCAGCCTCGCGGTGCGCGCCGGCCAGACGGTCACGGTGCGCCTGTTGCGACCGCCACCGTTGGACGAGCCGCTGCAGGTCGAGACCTTGGCGGACGGGACGCTGACGGTGATGCAGGACGGGGAGCGCCTCGCGACGGCGCAACCGGCTCGGCTCTCGCTCACCCCACCGGCGGCGCCGCAGTATTTCGAGGCGGTCGAGGCGTCGCGCCGCTATGCCGGCTTCCAGCACCACCGCTTTCCGAGCTGTTTCGTGTGCGGCACACAACGGCCGCGCGGGGATGGGATGCGGATCTTCGCTGGGGCGCTGCCGGAGCGGGCCCTGGTGGCCGCCCCCTGGGTTCCCGATGCCTCGCTCGATCAGGGCGACGGCAAGGTGCGCCCCGAGTTCATGTCGGCCGCACTCGATTGCCCGGGCTTCTACGCCGTGAGCGCCGATGACCGCATGATGCTGCTCGGGGAAATCACCGCGCACGTCACTCGGCTCGCGCACGTCGGAGAGCGCTGCACCGTGATCGGTTGGGCGCTGGAGTCCGAGGGGCGCAAGCACGGTGCGGGCACGGCCGTGATCGGCGAGGACGGCAGTCTCTGCGCCAGCGCGCGCGCGCTGTGGATCGAGCCGAAGCCCGCCTGACTCAGCGGTGCTGGACGAGCCCGCCGCCCGGCACCGGCGACTCGATGTCCCCGTACGCTTCGCGGTAGTCCTCGAGCGCCGCACGAATCACCGCCGCGGCCTCGACGTGGCCATAGCGCCCGATGATCTTGATGTGCTGCGGCTCGCCCGGCACGAGCTTGTAGGTCGCGAAGTAATGCTCCAGGCGCTCGATGAGCGTGGCGGGCAGCTCGTTGAGCTCACGGGCATGGCCCCAGACGTAATCGCCCTCGAGCACCGCGACGATCTTGTCGTCGGCCTCGCCGCGATCGACGATCTTCAGGCCCCCGAGGATGCGTGCCCGCAGCAGCACCTCGGAGTGGGCGATCGGCCGCTCGCTGATCACGCAGATATCGAGCGGATCGCCGTCGCCACGATCACAGCCCGGCGCCAGACGCCTCACTCGCTCCCCGCAGTAGGTCTGGGGGATGAACCCGTAGAGCGCCGGGGGCTGCGAGGAGGTGCGCTGCGGTCGGTCGACCCGCAAGTAGCCCGTCTCCTTATCGACCTCGTACTTGACCAGATCGAATGGGGTGATTTCGATATAGGCGGTCACCACTTCCGGACAGTCCGGGCCCGGCTCCAAGCCGTGCCAGGGGTGGGGACGCCAGTGAAAGTGCGACGTGGTCATAGAGTCTTCCGGCTTCCTGGCCGGCCGCGGACTTCCGCCGCGGGCGCGCCAAACCTCGGGATCTGGAACGAAATTACTTGCGGGTCGCGCGCTTCGGTTTCTTGGCCGCAGGGTCCTTCACGCGGGTCTTGCCGAATGTGCCACGATAAATCTTGCCGCGGCGGGTTCTGATGTCGCCCTTGCCCATCGAGTCGTCTCCTCAGATGCTGAGAAATAGGGGGGCGCGAGTGTAGCAGAGCGCCTCTGCGCAGCGCCCCAAAAACCAAATAAAAGCGGCCGGTCCGGCGGGCAGACCCCGCCGGACCGGCCGCTCGGTGCCCGGTGCTTACCAGCGGCGCGGAGCGCCGCCGCCGCGCGGCCCGCCGGGACCGCCAGCGCCGCGTTCCTGCGCTTCATTGATGCGCAGGGGGCGACCGCCGAGGTCCTTGCCGTTGAGGCTCTGGATGGCGCGGGTCGCATCGGCGCGCGCCATTTCGACGAATCCGAAGCCCCGCGGCCGGCCGGTTTCCCGGTCATTGATCAGGCTGACGGACTCGACCGTCCCGTGCTGCGCGAACAGCTCGCGGACTTCGCTCTCCGTGGCCGAAAACGGAAGGTTTCCGACGTAGATCTTCGTCATGCAATCAAACTCCACAAGCGGATTGGGCCACCCCGGCGCGCTCTATTGGTGTTTTGCGGACGCGGCGGCTTCCGAACAATTACCGGCAGGATCACTGCCACCTGGTCGGCAACGATTCGGCTTTTCTCCGTAAGCCGGCTCGGTTACCGAGCGGCCAGCCGGCGGCAGGAAAAGGAATGATCACAGACCCGCGCCTAGACTAACCTGGATTCGATCGATCCGACAAGCCCCTGCCCCTCAGCGGTAGCGCCCGAGCACCTTGTGCAGCCCGGCTGAGCCCGGACAGAGCGATTCGAACGGCAGCGCGTTCAGCGGCTCCTGCGGGGTCTCGTTCAGCGCGTGAAACTCCCCGCGGCCGCCTTCGGGATCCAGATAGATGAGCCCCGTCAGATACTCCCCCGCCGCCATGCGCGCCTTCACCGCTGCGCCCGCCGCCTCGCGGTCGGTCGGATCGTACGCTTCCGCGGCTTTGCGCAGCACGACTCGGCTACCGTCGTGCAGCGCGATCTCGCGGGCCTCACCGGGAGCGTATTCGACCAGGATCGGTGCCTCGCGTGGCACGAAGTCCGCCTTGACCGCCGGCTCGTCGTGCTCGCGCGTGTAGGCGTAGCTCTTCGTCGAGCCCTCGTGATCGTTGAAGGTCACGCAAGGCGAGAGAATGTCGATGAGCGCAAAGCCGCGATGCTGCAGGCCGGCCTCGATCAGGGGCACCAGCTGCTGCTTGTCCCCGGAGAAGCCGCGCGCGACGAATGTGGCGCCCAGATCGAGCGCGAGCAGCACCGGGTCGATCGGGGGCTGGCGATTGACCTCGCCTTTCTTAGCCCGGCTGCCGATGTCGGCCGACGCGGAGAACTGCCCCTTGGTGAGGCCGTACACACCGTTGTTCTCGATCAGATACAACATGTCGAGATTGCGGCGGATGGCGTGACAGAACTGCCCGAGTCCGATCGAGAGCGTGTCGCCGTCGCCGGAGATGCCGATGTAGGCGAGCCGGCGGTTCGCCGCATTCGCACCCGTGGCGATCGAGGGCATGCGGCCGTGCACCGCATTGAAACCATGCGCGCCGCTGACGAAGTAGGCCGTCGTCTTCGAGGAGCAGCCGATCCCGGAGAGCTTGACCAGGTTCTGCGGCTCGAGCGCGAGGCGCCAACAGGCCTCGACGATCGCGGCGGTGACCGAGTCGTGCCCGCATCCGGCGCACAGCGTCGAGAGCGCGCCCTCGTAGGCCCGGCGCGTCATGCCGAGCGCGTTCTGCGGCAGACTCGGATGGGTCAGCTTCGGCTTGGTGATGTAGGTCATGTGCAATCCTCAGACGCCGACGGCGCTCGGACGGGCCGTGCCGCTCGTCCCGCGCAGTTCCGCCTGCACGCCCTCGACGATGAAATGCGAACTCACCGGCAGACCGCTGTAGTGCAGCAGGGAGCGCAGTTTGGCCTTCTCGACCCCGGTCTCGAGCGTCAGCAGCGAGCGCAGCTGCGCATCGCGGTTCTGCTCGACGACGAACACCAGCCGGTGCTCGGCGAGGAACCGCTCGACCTCCTCGCCGAACGGAAAGGCGCGCACCCTCAGATAGTCGAGCGCGATGCCTTGGGCGGCGAGCAGTGCGAGCGCCTCGTGCACCGCGCTGTCGCTGCTGCCGATCGACACCAGCCCCACCTCGCTACCCGGGCCCTCGATGAGCGCCGGCGGGACCTTGGATTTGGCCGTCTGCCATTTCTTCATCAGCCGATCGAGCACCACCTGGTAGTCGTGCGAGTCCTCGGTATACGTGCCGAACTGCGTGTGGCCCGACCCGCGCGTGAAGTACGCGCCCTTCGGATGCACCCCGGGCAGCGTACGCCACGGAATGCCGTCGCCCTGCGGGTCGAGGTAGCGGTGGAATTTCTCCAGTTTCTCGATCTCAGCGCGCCCGAGCATCTTGCCGCGGTCCGGCCGGTAGGCGTCGTCCCACTGGAACTGCGGACACATCCAGTCATTCATGCCGATGTCGAGATCCGAGACCACCAGCACCGGGGTCTGCAACCGCTCGGCGAGATCGAATGCCTCGACCGCCAGCGTGAAGCACTCCGCCGGATTGGCCGGGTACAGACAGACCTGCCGGGTGTCCCCGTGCGAGGCGTAGGCGCAGGCGAGCAGATCGCCCTGCTGGGTCCGCGTCGGCATGCCGGTCGAGGGCCCCACGCGCTGGACGTCGAACAGCACCGCGGGAACCTCGGCGTAGTAGGCCAGGCCCAGGAACTCGCCCATCAGCGAGATCCCTGGCCCGGAGGTCGCGGTGAAGGCGCGTGCGCCGTTCCAGCTCGCCCCGAGCACCATGCCGATCGCGGCCAGCTCATCCTCGGCCTGGATGAAGGCGAAGCGCTTCTCCCCGCTCACCGGATCGACGCGTAACCGCTCGCAGAAGCCCTTGAAGGCATCCATGAGCGAAGTCGAGGGAGTGATCGGATACCAAGCCGCCACCGTGGCCCCGGCGAACACGCAGCCGAGCGCCGCGGCGGTGTTGCCATCGATCATGATGTGCCCGGCGGTGCGGTCCATCGGCTCGAGCGCAAACGGCAGTGGGCAGGCGAAGTGCGCCTGGGCGTACTCGAACCCGAGCCGCAGCGCCTTCATGTTGCTCTCGATGAGCTGCGGCTTGCGCGCGTAGGTCTCGCTGAGCAGCTCGCGCATGCGCTCCAGGTCGAGATTCAGCAGCGCCGCGAGCGCGCCCGCGTAGCAGATGTTCTTCATCAGGATGCGGGTGCGCACGCCGGTGAAGTTCTCGTTGCACAGCTGCGCCAGCGGCACCCCGAGCACCGTGATGTCGGTGCGCGTAAGCAGCACGGGGCGCGGCCAGGTGCTGTCGTAGAGCAGGTAGCCACCGGGGGCGACCTCGCGCACATCGCGTGCGTAGGTCTCGGGATTCAGCGCCACCATCAGCTCGATTGAGCCGGAGCGTGCCAGATGCCCCTCGCGCGAGACGCGGATCTCGTACCAGGTGGGCAGACCCTGGATGTTCGAGGGGAAGAAATTCTTCCCCATCACGGGCACGCCGCTCCTGAAGATCGCCTTCATCAGCAACGTGTTGGCACTGGCCGAGCCGGTGCCGTTGACCGTGGCGATCTTCAGCGTGAAATCGTTGATGCGACTGGGGGTGCAGGCAGCCATAGGTGTCATCCGGCAGGGGGGGCGCAGAGAGTGCGACGGGCGCTCAGGCGATCTTCGGCTTGCGCGCCTCGAGCGCGGCAGCTTCATCGGCGGCGTGCGGCCAATGCACGCGGGATTTCTGCATGTCCCAGGCCGCCGTCGGACAGCGCTCGGCGCACAGCCCGCAGTGCACGCACAGGTCTTCATCCTTGACCATGACACGCCCGGTCTGCGGCAGCGCACCGGAAACGTACAGCGGCTGCGCGAGGTTGGTGGCCGACGCCTTCAGTCGCGTGCGCAATTCGGCCTCCGGACCGTTGCCGGTGATGGTGAGGCAGTCGACCGGACAGATATCGATGCAGGCGTCGCACTCGATGCACAGCTTCGCGGCGAATACGGTCTGCACGTCGCAGTTCAGACAGCGCTGCGCCTCTTCGGCCGCCTGCTCGGCGCTGAAGCCGAGCTCCACCTCGATGTTGAGCTTCTTGAAGCGCTCCTTCAGCGACACATGCGGTACCAGGCGCCGCTCGATCGGCGCGTAGTCATTGGCGTAGGACCACTCGTGCATGCCCATCTTGCGGCTGTGCAGCGTCACCTCGGGCGCGGTGCGCTCGGCGATCGGTTCGCCCTGGCAGTGACGGTGAATGGAGATGGCCGCCTGGTGGCCGTGCTCGACGGCCCAGATGATGTTCTTCGGGCCGAACGCCGCATCGCCGCCGAAGAACACGCCGGCACGGGTGGACTGGAAGGTCTGCGCATCGACCACCGGGACGTCCCAGCGGTCGAACTCGATGCCGAGGTCCCGCTCGATCCAGGGGAAGGCGTTTTCCTGGCCGATGGCGAGGATCACATCATCGGCCGGCAGGAACTCCTCAGCGCTCACCCGCTCCGAGAGGATGCGCCCGCGCGCATCGAGTTCGTACTCCATGCACTCGAACCGCATGCCCGTCAGCCGCCCGTTCTCCACCACGAAGGCCTTCGGCGAGCGGTTGACGATGATCTCGACCCGCTCCTCCTCGGCATCCTCGAGCTCCCACGGGGAGGCCTTGAAGAAGCCGCGCGGCTTGCGCGCCATCACTTTGACCTCGCGCGCCCCGAGCCTCAAGCTGGTGCGGCAGCAGTCCATCGCCGTGTTGCCCACGCCGATGATGAGCACCCGCTCGCCGATCCGCTCGGTGTGCCCGAACGCGACGGACTCCAGCCAGCTGATGCCGATGTGCACGTTGGCGCTGGCGGCCTCGCGCCCCGGCAACGTGAGCTCCTTGCCCTTCGGCGCGCCGGAACCGACGAATACGGCGTCGAAGCCGCCCTGCTCGAGCATCGCGCGCAGGCTCTCGACGGGCGTACCGAGCTTAAGGTCCACGCCCATGTCGAGAATCATGCCGACCTCCTCATCGAGCACGCGCTCGGGCAGGCGGAATGAGGGGATGTTGCTGCGCATCAGGCCGCCGGGCTGCCCGTAGCGCTCGAAGATCGTCACCTCGTAGCCGAGCGGCAGCAGGTCGTTGGCGACGGTGAGCGAGGCACACCCGGCGCCGATGCACGCGATGCGCTTGCCGTTCTTGCGCTGCGGAATCTTCGGCAGCCGCCCGTCGAGGTCTTCGCGCAGATCGGCCGCCACTCGCTTGAGGCGGCAGATCGCCACGGGCTTGTCCTCCACGCGGCCGCGCCGGCAGGCCGGTTCGCAGGGCCGGTCGCAGACCCGGCCGAGAATGCCGGGGAATACGTTGGACTGGCGATTGACGAGGTACGCGTCGGTGTAGCGCCCCTGAGCGATCAGCCGGATGTATTCCGGCACGTCAGTGTGGGCCGGGCAGGCCCACTGGCAATCCACTACGCGATGAAAATAGTCGGGATGCGAGGTATCCGTGGCGTCCACGATATCCGCCGGCAACACTGAAGGTGCACAATCATAGTGCAATCGGGCCGCGTTGCCCTAGCCGTGCAGCGACCTGATGGGCATAAAAAAGGCCGGAGGGTGTTGGACACCGTCCGGCCCCGAAGGTTTCAAGACCCCCGTACGCGGCCGGGATTGTGCGCACTGAGTGCCCCAAAATGCAAATCCCGGCCTCTGTCGTCCGGAACTTGACAGCGACCCACCGTTGCCGCTAGTGGGGTCTGCGATCCACCCCGGCCGACCGCTGGGCGATACAATGGCGCACCGATGAGCGAGGCGGCCGGCACGATGAGCGAACAACCCGCGACGGATTTTGGCTACGAGCGCGTTCCCTGGACGGAAAAGGCGCGCCGCGTGCGCGGCGTGTTCGATTCGGTGGCGAACCGCTACGACCTGATGAACGACCTGATGTCCGGCGGTGCGCATCGGCTCTGGAAGCAGTTCGCGCTCTCGATCACCGGCCTGCGGCCCGGCCAGAGCGCGCTCGATGTCGCCGGTGGCACCGGGGACCTGGCGGCGGGCCTGGCGCGCCAAGTCGGGGAGCGCGGCCGGGTGATTCTCAGCGACATCAATGCCGCGATGCTCGAGCGGGGCCGTGACCGGCTCACCGACCGCGGCGTGCTCGGCAATGTCGAGTACGTCCAGGCCAATGCCGAGCGGCTGCCGTTTCGCGACGAGAGCTTCGAGTGCGTGACGATCGGCTTCGGGCTGCGCAATGTGACCGACAAGGCCGCGGCGCTCGCCTCCATGCGCCGGGTGCTGAAGCCCGGCGGGCAGCTGCTCGTGCTCGAGTTCTCCCGCCCGGTGGCCCCGGGACTCGCGCCGCTCTACGACACGTATTCGTTCCGCATCCTGCCCCTGCTCGGCAAGTGGATCGCCCACGACGAGGCAAGCTACCGCTACCTCGCCGAATCGATCCGCATGCACCCGCCGCAGGAGACACTGCTCGAGATGATGCGCACCGCAGGGCTCGAGGGCTGCCGCTACCACAACCTCTCCGGCGGCATCGTCGCGGTGCACCGCGGCTACAAGTACTGAGCGGCCGCATGCTGGTCGTCGCATTGGAAAACCTGCTCAACCGCGGCCTGCCCCGCTCGGTGCGCGCCCGCGCACTGTGCGCCGAACTCGAGGGCCGCCGCCTGGCCGTGGAGGTGCCCGGCCTCGGGCGTGTGCTGATCGGCTCGAGCGGCGCGGCGCTCACCGTGCGCCGCGGCGAGGACACCGCCGAGGCTTCCCTCAGCGGCGGCCCGCTCAGTCTCGGGATCCTCGGCATGGGCCTCTCGCACGAGCCGATCCGGCGCGGCGCGGTGCAAGTGCACGGCGATGCCGAACTCGCCGAGAAGTTTCAGCAGCTGCTGCGGCTGCTTCGCCCGGACCCCGAGGAGGAGCTCGCCGGCCTGCTCGGGGACGTGCCGGCGCACCGCATCGGCCAGCTCGCGCGCACCGCGCTCGGCTGGAGCGGCCGCACCGCCGCGACTCTGTGGCGAGACTTGGGCGATTACGTGGCCCATGAACGGCGCGACCTGGTGAGCGGCGCCGAGGGCGAGACGTTTCTGCGCGGCGTCGATGCGCTGCGCGAGGATGCCGACCGGCTCGCCGCGCGAGTGGAGCAGCTCGAGCGGCGAGTGACCGCACCGTGAGGGCCGGCGGGCGCCCCCTGAAGCTGCGGGTCCTCGGGCGACTGGTGCAGATCCAGCGCGTGCTGGTCAAGCACGGCCTGGATGACTTCGTGCAGGCGACCCACCTGTACCGGCCGCTGCGCTTTCTGTTCTTCCTCTCGCCGTGGACGTGGCTCGGGCGCGCCCGCAGCGCCCCGCGCGGGGAGCGGTTGCGCCTGGCGCTGCAGGAGCTCGGTCCGATCTTCGTCAAATTCGGCCAGGCGGTCTCCACCCGCCGCGACCTGCTGCCGCCGGACATCGCCGATGAGCTCGCCAAGCTGCAGGACCGGGTACCCCCGTTCCCGGCAGCGCTCGCGCGCGCGGCGGTAGAGCGCACGCTCGGCCGCCCGGTGGAGCAGATCTTTGCCCGCTTCGAGGATGAGCCGCTCGCGGCCGCCTCGATCGCGCAGGTGCACGCCGCGCAGCTCGAGAACGGGCGCGAGGTCGTGGTGAAGATCGTGCGCCCCGGCATGCGCGCGCGCATCGAGCGGGACCTGGAGGTGCTGTTCACCCTCGCCACCCTCGCCCAGCGCTACTGGCGCGAGGCGCGCCGGCTGCGTCCGGTGGAGCTCGTGAGCGAGTACGAGAAGACCATCCTCGATGAGCTCGACCTGATGCGCGAGGCGGCCAACGCCACGCAGCTGAAGCGCAATTTCGCCAACTCCGACCTGCTCTACGTGCCGGAAGTGTTCTGGGACTTCTGCAGCACGGAAGTCATGGTCATGGAGCGCATCCACGGCATCCCGATCAGCGACATGACGCGCCTGCGCGCGCTCGGCACGAACTTCGAGCGCCTCGCCGAGAACGGCGTGCGCATCTTCTTCACCCAGGTGTTCCGCCACAACTTCTTTCACGCGGACATGCACCCGGGAAACATCTTCGTGCTGGCCGATGACCCGCAGCGGCCGCGCTATGCGGCCATCGACTTCGGCATCATGGGCACGCTCGACCCGCGCGACCAGCACTACCTGGCGGAGAATTTTCTGGCGGTCTTCGAGCGCGACTACCGACGCGTGGCGGTGCTGCACGTGGAGTCCGGCTGGGTGCCACCGCAGACGCGCATCGATGAGATGGAGTCGGCGATCCGCACCGTCTGCGAGCCCATTTTCGATCGGCCGCTCTCGGACATCTCCTTCGGTCACCTGCTGCTGCGGCTGTTCGAGATCTCGCGACGCTTCAACATGCAGATCCAGCCGCAGCTGATGCTGCTGCAGAAGACGCTGTTCAACGTCGAGGGCCTCGGTCGCGAGCTCTACCCGCAGCTCGACATCTGGACCACGGCGACACCGATCCTGCGCGAGTGGATGCGCGAGCGCGTCAGCGTGCGACGGCTGCTGAAGCACCTGTGGCGCCAGCTGCCCGATGTGGTCGAATCGCTGCAGAGCCTGCCGGCGCTGCTGAAGGAATCGGTACGCCGGGTGCACGAGCCGGAAACGCATCCGGAGGTGACGGCCCTGAAGGAGCTGCGCGAGACGATGCGCACCACGGCGCGCCGGCGCGATGCGGTGACCGGTGCTTCGGCGCTGTTGTTCGCGGGACTGGTCTGGCTCGCGCTCGACACCGCGAGCTGGCCGGGCTGGGTGCTCGCGGGCTTCGGGGCGGCTGCGCTCGGCGCGGCGTACCGCTGGCTGTGAGGCGCGCGGCACCGTCGCTGCCGGCCGCGCCCGCCGGCGGCCAGCTCGACGCGCGCGCGCTGGTCTACGTGAGCATCGCGGTGCTGACCTGGTCGTCCGCGTATGCATCGATTGCATACGCTCTCGCAGCGTTCACCCCCGGTCAGCTCGCCTTCGCACGGCTGCTGCTCGCGGCGGGACTGTTCCAGGGGTATCTGCGACTGCGGGGCATTGCGCTGCCGCCGGTTGCGGCGTGGCCGCCGATGCTGGCGCTCGGGGTCGTGGGGCTCGCCGCGTATCACTTGGCCCTGAACGTCGCCGAGATGCGCGTGGCGAGCGGCACGGCGGCGATCCTGATCGCACTCATTCCGGGTGCCACCGCAGTCGTCTCGGCGCTGTGGCTGCGCGAGCGGCTCGCAGCGCGCACCGTACTCGGGCTCGCAATCGCCCTCGGCGGGGTCGGCCTCGTGGTCATCAGCAGCGGCCACCGGCTGCACTTCCAACCTCGGGCGCTGCTGGTGCTGGTGAGCGTGCTCGCCGCGGCGCTTTACTTCACCGGACAGAAACCCTGGACGCAGCGCTACGGCGCCGAGGCGCTCACCGCCGTCACGCTCATCGGCGGCGCCCTCGGGGCGGCGCCGTTTGGCCTGGGGATCGTGCACGCACTGCGCGCCGCACCGGCGCTGCGTTTGACGGCATTGCTGTGGCTCGCGCTCGGGCCGACCTTCCTCGGCTATCTCACCTGGAATCTCGCCATCCACCGAGCGAGCGCCACCCAGGTGTCGAGCTTCATCTACTGCTCCTCGCCGCTCGCGGTCCTGATCGGGTGGTTGTGGCTCGGGGAGCGCCCCGGCGCCCTCACGCTCGCCGGGGGTGCACTGGTCATCGGCGGTGTCATACTCGCCAACCTGCGCCGCGGAAGCGCCCCGGCGGCGCTCGAGAGCTGACCCGGAGCGTACGCCATGTATACCCTCTACATCGCCAACAAGAATTACTCGTCCTGGTCACTGCGCCCTTGGGTGCTGATGCGCGCACTCGGCATCCCCTTCGAGGAGCGGCTCATCCCGTTCGGCACCCGCGATGCGCCGCATGATTTCCATGCGTTTTCCCCGAACGGCAAAGTGCCGTGCCTACACGACGGGACGGTGACGGTGTGGGAGTCTCTCGCCATCGTCGAGTACCTCGCGGAGCGGCACGATGGAGTGTGGCCGACCGATGCGAGTGCGCGCGCCTTCGCCCGCTCGGCCGCCGCGGAGATGCACGCCGGATTCGGTGCGCTGCGCCAGATCTGCAGCATGACCTGCGGGTTGCGCGTGCGTCTGCAGCGCATCGAGCCGCAGCTGCGCGCCGACCTCGAGCGCCTGCAGCAGCTGTGGCAGGATGGTTTGGGACGCTTCGGGGGCCCGTTTCTCGCCGGACGCGAGTTCAGCGCCGTGGACGCGTTCTTCGCACCCGTGGCCTTTCGCATCCAGACGTACCGTCCACCGCTCGCCCCCGCAGCGCTCGCGTACTCGCAGCGGCTGCTCTCACTGGCGCCGATGCGCAGCTGGTACGCCGATGCGCTCGCCGAGCCCTGGCGGGACGAGGCGCACGAGCGCGAGACGCTCGCCGTCGGCACCGTGACTGAGGACCTGCGCCACCCCCCGGTCGCTCAGAACGCGTAGACGAGGTTGACGGTCTCGGTGGAGTCCAGGTGCTGGATGCCCGCGGCCGGATGGGTGTTGTCCTGGATGTTGTAGCCGAGACTGAGCGCCAGCTGCGTTGACACTTTGACCGTCAATGCCACGTCGTTCGTCACCAGCGTGTTGACCGATCCGGCATTCACCAGCAGCTTGTCGCTGAGTGAAGTCGTGGCGGTGATCGTGTGCTCGTAATTGACCCCAAGGGTGCCGATCGCGTAGCGCTGAGTGAGCTGCGGGATGCGCTCGATGAACGTCCGGGTCGGGTTCGTCAGGGCCATGGACGTCAAGGTCTCCGGCCGCGAGACCATGTAGCCGGCACCGACCTGGGTGCTGAGCGTCGTGGTCTTGGAGTGGATCAGCGTGTAACCGACGCCCAGCGCACCGCTCCCCTGGTACTGAAAGCCGTTGAACAGATCATGTTCGTAGCGCAGTGAGCCGAACGCGTAGGCATCGGCGCTGATCTTGCGGTTCGATTGCCACAGCGCGCTCCAGCGCTCGGCCGAAACGATCCCGAGGCTCTCACCGTAGAGCGTGGTCAGATCCAGACTGTGCTTCCAGAGCCCCGAGCGGTAGCTCAGATCGATGAGGGCATTGGCGGACTTGCCCTGCGTATTGCCCTGGGAGGCTAAGAACCCCAGCTGTCCCTTGCCCGAGAAATGCGCAGGGGCCGGTGCCGGGGTGGACGCCGCGGCGAATGCCGTCGCGGACCCCAGCAGCACCATGAGCAGCGCAGAGTGCATCGATTTCATGTCTCTCGGTTCCTCGTTCGTCGAAAAATGCGCTGGATTTTACGGATTCCGGCCGTCGCGTGCGGATCGATTGCCGCGGCGGCGTCATCGACCGACATCGGTTCGGCGAGCGGCCGGTTTCCACGCCGCGGCAGGGGTGCACCCTGACGAAATGAGAGGTGCGTCCGGTCCCATGCCACAGGTTGATGCGCCCGATACAGTCACCGGCGCGCCGATGGGGGAAAATCCGCTCGGATCGGTCTCTGCCCCGGCATCGTCGTGCCTGGGTTCCTGGGATGCGCACACAGAACTCGACTGCTTTGGCTACCACGTGCACAGAGTCGCAACCGCCGCCGGTGCAGTCGCTGCACTGGAGCGAGGCCATGGCCACGGGCGATGCGCTGCTGGATGCACAGCATCAGCGGCTGCTCGAGCTCTTCAATCGGGCCGCGCACGCGCAGGCCCGGGGCGTTCAGCCCGAGGAGATGAACGGCCTGCTCGATGCGCTCGCGGACTACACACGCGATCACTTCCGGGCCGAAGCGCTGTTGATGCGTCAGTGGCAGGTCGATGGCGCGCACCGCAAGATGCACCTGCAGGCGCATGACAAGTTCCGAGGCTTCCTGCAGCGGGCGCGCCGGCTCCATCGCGATTGCGGGGCAGACGTCAGCGTCGAACTCCTGTCGTTTCTCGCCCAGTGGCTGTTGCGTCACATCATGGACGTGGACCGGCAGTTGGTGCGCGAAGTCCAGGCGCGCCAGGCCGGCGAGGCGCGGGCCATGCCGCTCGAGGAGCACGACCGGCATACTCAGGACCGCCTCGTCGATACCGTCAGCGACCTGTCGGACGCCCTCGGGCAGCGGACGTTTGACCTGCTCCTGCAGCGCCAGGAGCTGCTCGACGTCCAGACGCTGTACCGAGCCTGGCTGCATTGCGGAGATGTACTGATCCAGTGCCGTCACGAGCACGAGATGCTCGCGAGCCTGTGCGCCAAGCTCTCGCATGACACTCCATTTCATGCCGCGTGGATCGGCCGACCCGGTCCGTCCGGCGTGTTCGAGGTGTTGGCGCTCGCCGGCGAGGGCGCCGAGCAGGTCCGCAGCGCCCCACCGCGGCTTGCGCAAGGGGAGACGGCCTCCGTCGCGGCCAAGGCGTGGGATACCGGGACACTGCGCGTCTGCAACGATACGTTGGCCGACCCGACGCTGCAGCCGTGGCACGCCGGGTTCAACGCTCACCGCTGGCTCAGCGTTCTGGCGCTGCCGATCTTCAGAGCCACTCGGGTCTGGGCCATCCTCACGCTCGCGGCCCCGCGCCGCGAGGGATTCGATGCCGGCACAGTCGAGGTCTGTACCCGCATCGCGGCGCTGCTCGGCCACGGTCTCGATGAGCTCGACCTGAAGGAGCGCATCCGCTCGCTGCAGCTGCAGGAGGCGCGCATGGCGCGCACCGATACGCTCACCGGTCTGCCGAACCGGCTCGCACTGGAGGAATACCTGCCGCCGGCCATCGCCCGTGCGCGCCGCCGCGGCACCTCGCTCGCCCTCGGGGTGATCGATCTGGATGATTTCAAACCGGTCAACGACCGATTCGGTCACGATGCGGGCGATGAGCTGCTGCGCGCCGTCTCGCGGCGTCTGCGGGAGTGGCTGCGCGAGTCGGACTTCATCGCGCGCCTCGGCGGCGATGAGTTCGTCGTGGTCCTGGAGGACCTCGAGCACGCCCAGGAGCTCTCCCAGCTGAGCGCCGCGTTGCGTCATCTGCACCGCGCCGTCGAGACGCCGTTCGAAGTGGGCGGGGCGGCCAGCGCCTCGGTCGACATGACGATGGGCCTGGCGCTGTTTCCGCTCGACGGGGATGAAGCCGAGGCATTGCTGCGCCAGGCCGATGCGGCGATGTATCAGGCCAAGCAGTCCAAGCGAGTCCGAGCCCAGTGGTGGCGCGTCGGCGTGTCGATGTCGGGCGAGCAGCTCGCCGAGACCGCATTCGACCCCTTTGGGCCGGAGATGCAGGAGCTGATGCAGAGTGTCGCACCTCACATCCAAGTGGTCGCCGAGCAGTTCTCCGCCGCCTTCTACCGCGAACTCAGCGCCCGAGCGGAAACCGCCTCGGTCCTGGCGTCCCTGACCGAGCCGGAACTGCAGGAGCTGGTGCGCAAGCAGGCCGGACATCTGCGATTTCTGCTCGATGCGCACACCTCGTGCGAGCAGGCGAGGGAGGCCGCGCGCCGACTCGGCACCGTGCATGGGCTGATCGGCCTCTCCGGCGCATCGATGGCACTGGTGATGGGGCTGTACCGGGATCTGCTGCACGCACATTTCGATGCGGCGTTGCTCACCACACGCACGCGCTACCGCGTGCTGCGCACCGCCGAGGCACGCCTGCAGCTGGAACTGCAGGGCGAACTCGAGGCGATGCAATGGGTGCTCGATCAGTACCAGTCGCTGCTCGCCCGGCCACAGGAGGGCCGGGGACTGACGGCCGACTGGGTGCAGGCGGAACTCGAGGCACTCGCCGCTCTGCCTGGGATGCGCGCCGCAGTCGTCTGCCGGCCCGATGCGCACAACCGCCTCGTCATCGAGCATGCCGCCGGCTCCGAGTGCGCCGCATTCGTCGAAGCGCACCGCGCCCGCAATCTGTATCCGGTACTCGATCCGCGCGACGCCCGCGGCCGGGGCCTGGTCGCCAACACCTGGATGACCGACTGTCAGCAGGAGATCGCGGCGTTCGGGTGCGAGCCGCGCACCGCGCCGTGGCAGACGCTGATGAGCGAGTTCGGCATCCGCAGTGCGGTGACGCTTCCGGTGCATCGGCACGGTGCGATCCACGCGGTGCTGATGCTCTTCGGAGCGTACCCGCACCAGTTCACCTCCGCCTGGATGCGCACGTGGCGAGTGTCGCTGCAGAACCGCTGGGATCAAATGACGCGCGCCTCGCAGAGCCGCGGGCACGCGATCGATACCGGCGAGGTC
The DNA here is from genome assembly GCA_049964755.1 of Steroidobacteraceae bacterium. Lineage (GTDB taxonomy): Bacteria > Pseudomonadota > Gammaproteobacteria > Steroidobacterales > Steroidobacteraceae > 13-2-20CM-66-19. Next base: position 25,671 of record JBMFWZ010000040.1, read on the forward strand.
GCGCAGATTCGCGCCTTGCTCTACAGCGGCGGGCTGGAAATGTTCGTCCAGCCGGTCGTCGAGCTCGAGAGCGGAACGGTCTTGAAGGCCGAAGCGCTGGCGCGCCTGCGCACCCCGCAGGGCACGCTGCTCGCGCCCGCACAGTTTCTGCCGGCACTCGGTGAGACGGACCTGGACTCGCTGTTCCGTCAGGGACTGCAGCAGGGCCTGACGCACCTGCGCCGCTGGCGCGAGCAGCACGGGTCGATTGGGCTCGCGATCAACGTGGCTCCGAGTTCCCTGGTCCACCCCGACTGCTCCCAGTGGGTCGAGGAGGCGCTGCGAGTCGCGCAGGTGGCCCCGGAACACCTCGTCCTCGAGTTGCTCGAGAGCCAAGCGCTCGAGGCGATTACGGTGGACGAGGCCATCACGAGGCTCGCCGCGACGGGTGTGAAGATCGCCATGGACGACCTCGGCTCGGGTTTCAGCAACCTCAAGCGCCTCGCCGACCTGCCGTTCGATGTGATCAAGATCGACCAGAATCTGGTGAAGGACCTGGCGCGCGATCCGATCAAGGCACTCAGCCTGATCCGCACCGTCGTGCAGATGGGTCAGGACCTCGAGCGCGAGGTGGTGGCCGAGGGCCTGGAAGACCCCGC
>JBMFWZ010000041.1:0-26113 GCA_049964755.1 Steroidobacteraceae bacterium
CACTGAAATCGACGCGCGGGTTGTTGTTGCCGTCCACGTAGGAGACGGCATTGCCGGCCGCCATGTTCGTGACTGCGAAGCGGGAACCAGCCCCAACCATCATCCAAGTGACCGAGCCGTCAGTTACGGTTGCGCCCTGCGATGTTGACCACGTAGGCGCGGTCGTACCAGAGGTTCCGGCGACCACGCATTCCTGCACATTCCCGTTGGAATCAAGTATCTGCGCGTTAAGCGCGTACGCCGTTGACGCGGCCCAACCACTTGTTGGAGTATCTGCCTGAGAAGCGAGGCTCGCCCCGAAGCCGCTAAACGAAACCGGACGACCGCCGTAAAGAGCAGTTGCAACGGTGCGGGCGTAAGTCGAGCCATCCCCGATGTTGTCGAGGTTCTTGAAGAGGTGATAAGTGCCACTGAAATCGACGCGCGGGTTGTTGTTGCCGTCCACGTAGGAGACGGCATTGCCGGCCGCCATGTTCGTGACTGCGTAGCGCCCCGTGGCGTCGGGCACGTTCGCGAGTGACTTGCCGATGTGATAGGTACCGGTGAAATCGATGCGCGGGTTGTTGTTGCCGTCCCAATATGAGACTCCACCCAGACCGGAGGCGTTCACAACAGCAAATCGATTTGGGCCGTCTATCGTGTAGCCGAGATTCCAATTACGATTGGTGGCGTTATCAAAGTGTGACAGAGGCACTCGATAGTACGTTGTCGGGCCGTCCGCAACGTTGTCCAGTGCCTGAGGTCCGGCAAGGACCCAGTCCGCATTACTCGTGCTCGGCGCGCTGTTCGTGTTGCCAGTGACGCATATCCAGTAATTGCCGCCGTCCGTGACTTCTGAGCCTGGGACATAGGCGGTCGTTGAATTCCACGCGCCTTGGTACGCGCTATAGCTGCCCACTGACTGCCAGTTAGAGTTGTTCGTGGCGGGCATAGAGTTCGTGTTCGCCGCAGTGGCAACCCAGTAGGTCTGACCCTCAACAACCTCATCACCCTTCAGGTACGCCGTCGTCGCGGACCAAATTCCGCGGAAGTTATAGGCGACGTTCCCCGCGGCGCGCGAGGCGAGCAGCCGAACAAAGGCCGAGCCGTCGGCACCATAATCCACCGAGCCGCCAGTCGCAGAGACTGTCGAGGTGTACCCGCTCCAGATGAAGGCGCTGCTGCGCGCCCGAATGCGGTAGTACCAGTTCGCGTTGCCTGAGAAGACATGCGCGTAATGCGTGCCCTGGACCTGCCCAAGAACGGACCAAGTCGTCCCGTCGGTGGACGCCTCTACCGAAGTGATTGCAACAGCTGCCGGGTTCGGATTGTCCCAGGTGAGCAGGACGCCGTTAACGGCGCCGGACGCGACAAAGCTCGTCGGCGTCGGTGGCGTGTCCGGTATCTCTTCTGCCGTTCCGACCACGTAAGTGATCGGTGTCAAATCAGACTCGCTCACCAAGCCGCCACCATACAGGTTCCATGGCTGGATCTTGATGTAGACCGTCTGCCCAACCCAAGACGGATCAACCTGCCAGCGGAATACGCTATTATCGACCCGAATCCACGGCGCGCCGATAGCGTGCGCGGCGTGCGCGGTCTGGTAGCATTGGCGGCGCAGGTAGCCGTTGCCGAGTGTGTAGGTGCCGTCTCCGTTCAGGATGGTGGAGCTGTATGCCACGAGCTCCTGATCGATCAGCATCAGCGTGGCAAGATTGTCGGCGTCTGCATCAGTGCCGCCGGAGAGCGTTCCACCGGCGTACAACGAGACGCTGAATGAATCGGTGGTATCTGGGTCTGCCGTCGAGTCGGCCAGAGCGGCTGTCAGTTCTCCGTAACGACATCCCGGCGCAACGGTACCGATTTTGCTGTAACTGACATCGTCGAGCGATACAAGAATATTTGCGCCGCCCCAGTTTGGGCCAGACCCTCCTACGCCGATCCAGACCTCGGCCACTCCATTGGTCAAAAACTGCGGGGCGCGAAAGATCAGGGCTGGCTGCGTGGCGTCCGGCGCACCGTTCACGTTCGGGACGTACCCCGCTGCGGGTTCGACCGTCTGGGTCGCTCCGACGGCGACACCGGCTGGGAACTCTTCGCACACGAATTGCAGTTCGTTCGTGCCCTGCTCTGAAATCGACTTGATCCGCACCGGCTCGTTGAGAAGCTCGGCCTGCGAATCAGTGAGTGCAATAACGTCCCCCGGCTCGAAGGCCACGTTCTCCATCGTGGTGGTGAACGTGTAGGTGTTGCGAATGTAGAGCGCTCGCTGCAGAATGGTCTGCGCAACCCACTGGGCGAGTGTCCCATTTGTGATCGCGTGACCCTGGATGATCTCCTGCTGACGCACGCTGAAGGTGGTGTCGATGTCTGCCTGGTCCTTGGCCTCCGCAACCGAAGTGTTGTAATTGTTCGCCCGGTTAACGTACTCGACCCGTATCACGTTATACAGGTCAGAAAGCGGTTTGCGGTCCACTCGTACCGGCTTGATGTAGTCCGAGTCCTGGAAGTACTTCTGCACCGCAGTGGCTGGCGTATACGTTACGCCGTTCGCTGTGACGGTTTCGTCACCGTACGGAATGACGGTCAGCTTGCCGTTGGACCACGCTGTATCGCTGTTTGTGATCTGCAGGAGGCGCGTGAGCACCTCGTTCATGGTCGTTTGTTGATCGACCTTGAGGGATAGGAAGAGATTATTGGCTATGCAGTAGTTGCTGTACTGCGTCAGGTCGCCGAGGTAGCTGAAGCCGAGCCCGTGCGTGGGGGAGGTGAGCAGATCGGCGAAGATCGCCGCTGGGTCAGCGTCGATAATAGGCGGCGAGGCCGTCGGGGCGTATTGGAGCATCCCGGCGATCTCAAAATTGAAGTTCGGAACGTTTGGAGAACTGCCGAGCGCCAAGTTTAGGCAGCCGATCCACGCAACATTCGTGTACTGGAGCGCCTCTGCGCCCGACAGATGCGACCACGCCGGCTGCCCAGACGCGCCTGCCGAGAAGGTCCCGTTAATGTCCGAGAGGGTCGTGGTGCCGGAGTCCTTCCAGATCGTCACGAGACCCGAGACGGGCCCCTCGCAAAGCGCGAGCTGGAAACTCGAGGAGTACGTATAGCTCGTGCTGACGCCCCCACCTCCCTTCCCGACGGACTGTGCGTGCTCGACGGACTGGAAATCACCGTACCAAATCAGGTTGCCCGGAATGCGCTGCTGACCGTAGACGATGGTGAGCCCGAGCCCGTACTGAGAGCCCTGCACTTGCATCCCGTTGTATCGCGTCGCCTGCGTGGCTACCGGCTGCCCGGTGGATGCACCCATGAAGTTGCTCATGCGAGCACCCTCACGCGCCAGTAACCGGATAGTCTCGGTGCCATGGCAGCGCGCTCCCGCCGCTCCACGCGGCGAGCAATTGCGCAGGCGTGCACGATGAAGGTCTCATCCAGCACAAGGGCCCCGTGCGCCACGCAGCGGCCGAAACGGTAGAGCGCAAGATCAGCTGGCAGCGGCTCCTCGCCTGGCGGGAGCGGCTCGGCATATCTGGAGAGCGTACGGAGAAACAGTTCTTGGTCCCGGTGCAGGAACCAGCTCGCCGCGTACGGCCTAGGATCGAAGCGCTCGATCACGCCGGCATTCGCGAACCATTCGATCAGAGACATGGCGCAATCGACGCCTCTCCCCTTGACGGCCTGAGCGTGGTGGTAGGGAGTGCCGATCCACGAGAGGGCTTCTGTGACCACGGCGGCTCGGGTCTCAGAACTCATGGATGCGGCCATTGATTCCTCGAGGGCCAATGCGCGGCTGCAACGGCTGAGCATTTCCCATAGCGGTGCCGGGTGCATTTGCAGCCACGCCGGCATACTGCGTGGAGGGGTCTGGCACGTACGGAAAGCCACGGAAGTGCGTCAGATTGTTGTGAGCGCTGCAGGCGGCGCGTGTCTTGAGACACCCCTCGAGCGCGTTCACGCCGTCGCCGACCGCAGGCACTGTATACAGTGGGTATACGAGCGTCACGACACCCCCGACGTAAGACTTCACGGTGCGGACCTGTCCGCTGTTTGCCCCAGAGGTAAACGTTACGGTGCCAGCCTGGAATGTGCCGTCAGCCATGTTGCCGCCGGAAAGGGTGAGGGGAAAGGATGAGGCGGTCGCGCCTGATCCGACGGTGCCGGCGTATGTGAAATTGGACGCTTGCAGAGTGCACACGGCGTCGCAGAAAGTATTGGCGCAGCTCGGCAGGATGTAGGTTCGCGGAAAGGTTGCCTTAAGCTGCGCGAGCGGCGACTCCACCGTGATCTTGATCTGTTTGCCGGTGATGGTGATCTGCCCCACGTACCCGATAAACCAGGAGACCGAACCGACATCCGTATTTGTCCAGGTGTCGGAGATAAACCGATCGATCTCGACCTTGGCGAAGTCGAAGAGGTTTTGCCACGCGCTCTTGACCAGAGATTGCCCATTGATCGTCGCAGAGCCGTCGTCGTCGATGGTTATGCTCATTTGATCGACGTTGAGGCCCCTCGACCATTTGGCCTTGTCGCGCGCGATCGGCGGCCCAACCGCAAAGGTGTTCCCGCTCACGGTAATCGGCTGCGTGCCGGTCGTCCAGCGCAGCACCGTGCCGTTGAGCAACGTGACGGTGAACAGGTCCGCCAAGACGAACGGGCCGCCAGTATCGAGCACCGTTTGCAGCGCGCTTGAGATCGTCCTCACCAGTACGTCTCCAGATCGATAGTCTTTGTCTTGTAGAGCTGGGCCATGAACTGCTCGAGCGCGGCCGTCCCCTTCGAGAAGCGGCACTGGAAGTAGTAGCTCCCGCTCCAGCTGATAACCACACCACTCGCAGGCGCTGCATTAAAACTGATACTCGCTGGCCCCGCGGAATTATTGAGTGCCCACCCTGTCGTGTTTGCTGATGGCATCGCGCGCCCAGAAACGAGGCCACTCGTCGGCATCGTCCACGCCGTTCCGACCGCTACGGTCGCTTGAAGCGTTTCCCCTCCCGAGGTTGTGCCGACGTACACGTTGTAGTAGTACGCCCCGGATTGAGGCGGAGGGGACGCAACATTAAGAAGATAGTCGGCTGAAACCGCAAGAGACGCCTCTATGGAAACGGTTGTTTCGCCATCGCCACCCGGATTCGCGTAGGTCGTCTTGACGTAGTAAGTGGTGGCAGCACTGGTGCCCCCATTGACCTGTGAGAGCGTCGGCGCTACGTTCGGCGCCGTCAGTGCGCCTGAATTGATGGAGTACCCGTTGAGATAGACGCTCGGAGTGCCATTGATAGCGCCCACCGGCTCAGAGAATCCGCCGTAAGAGCGCAAGAAATTGAAAGTCGTGGTGCTCCCATCCCCGGTACCGATCGCCTGACCGCTTACGGTGTCCTGCCCGGGACCAGCCCAGAACCAGAAGGGCACGACATTCCCCTGCTGCTGGTTGAAGAACGCGAGGAGCGTGTTGAAGTCATCCGCGAGCAGCACGTTGAACTGAACGGTGAACTTGTAGAGCGGGTACTGCTGATAGGTCGCAGCCACCACGCGCCCGGTGACCGTCTTCTGAATCTGCGCGTTCCAAATCGGCGCGACAGTGACGGGCCAGCCGATGCCTGCGAGTACGGGAAAGATGTTCATGCGAACGCGCCCACGCGTATTGCATTACTCATTCCGGCAGCGAGAGCCTCGGGGTTGCGCTGCAACATGTCGTGAAACGAGGCGGCATCGTTGGCATGGATGTGGTAGTGGTTCTCCACGACCCCTCCGCCACCTATCCCACCGCCGAGCGCGCCACCGTTGCGGCGAAATTCTTCAGCGAAGGGGCGCGGCAGGATCGTTTCACCCGCGTGCACCATCGCCGGCATGTCGTGCGGGATGTTCCATGCGCCTACGCCGAAACTCGCCATTGCCTCATAGGCCCCCACCGCAGCAAATGCGGTCGCGGCGGCGATCGGCGCGAGCACCGGACCCACGTACGGAATCCCAACCACAGCGCTGTAGGCCCCTGCGGCGGCCTTGGCGGCGTCTGCGCGAATGGTTGCCATATTCAGAAGCGACGAACTCGCCTTCTCTTGGGCATGCGCCGCAGTCACCACCGCTATCCGGGTTGCTGTTCCGGTCACCACAGCGCTCGTTCGGGCACCCTCGCCGACAACCGTTTCTGCAGTCTTTCCGGCCTCGGTCTGCATGTGGGCGATTAGGTCGAGTTCCTGATTCGCTCTCTGGAGAGCCGCCGCCTGGGACTCCACTGCGGTGCGCGTCTCCGTGCCAGTGACCGTCGCCATCGTCTTCTGTGCTTCCTCTGCAACCCAGTGAACGGTTGACTGGATCGCCGTATCGATGTACTTCAGCAGGACGGAGTCAAGCATGCGCCCCACCGCCATCTGCATCGTCTGAGTGCCCTGGATGATGCCGTTTATGGATGTGGTGAACGCGGAGCTGATCGGCTGAAACGCCTGTTGAAATGCCTGCGCTTGTTTCTGTGCAGCGGATTCCTGTGCTGCCGTCATACGCTGCAGGTGTGCGTCCTGGAGCGCCTCTATCTCGGCGTTGATACGCGCCGTCAAGGCTGGCTTGTCTTTCGCGAGGGCCAGTTCCTTCTGGTATGCGGCGAGCTGCACGGTGTATTCCTGCTGGTAGAGGGCCTCTTCGTCGGCTAGTTCCTGCGCATGCGTTATCTGTCCTTCGGCTTCCGCAGTGCGCAGCCTCTCGATCTTGATTTGCAGCATCGCCTGAGCGTGGCGCCGCGCCGCACCCTCTTCAATGGCGTTCACCTGCTCGGTGATGCGTTCCTGCTGCTGCAGGTAGGCACGGTATGCGGGTGTGGACGTCTCGTCTTGCGCGGTCACGTGGATGAGGTGCAGACGGCCATACAGGTCCATAACGCCCGAAGCGTGCGCGGCTGCGGCCTTGCGTTTGAAGCTGGCGATCAGTTGATCGTAGATTGCGTTGCCCTTCGTGAGATGACCCTGAGAGTTGAAGGTATCGCCCTGCAGGAGCTTCGAGTTCGGATCGGCTCGGTGGAGAGCCTCGATCTGCGCGGTGAGTTCGCGCTCGCGGGCCATCTCGACATTCACAGTCTTGAGAGACGCCACCTGCTTTTCGAGGTATGCCACCGCGCGGATGCCAGCAGCATTGATCTGGTCGTTTTCCGCCTTCAGCTTGGCGGCGGCGACATTCTTCTGGTGTGCGAGCTCAAGCGCTCGGATTTCACTCTGGATATGAGCGGCGCGCGCGGAACTCTCGGCGCTGTAGCCCGCCGCGCTGGTGAATCCCCCGCCACCCTGCACTTCGGCGAGCTTCGCCTTCAAGTTGGCGAGCTTCTGAGCATATGTCTCCGGCGAACCGACTGACTTTAGCGCCGACCAGGTGGAAACGGCGGCGTTTTTTATGGCCTCGAACGCACGGACGATATATCCCTCGTCCCGTACGGACTGCTCGGCACGCGCATGCATCGCAGTGCCGAAGGCGTCGATAGCAGCCTTTGCGGCCGCAGTTGCATTACCCTCTTGTTGCAACGCCGCGATCTGCTCGTACTCGGCAGTGGTCAGAAAATGATACTGATCGTTCAACTTCACGAGTGCCGTGAGTGGCCGCTCCGCGATTTGCTCCACCGCCTGAGAGGCCTGTTTCATGGAGGAGTCGGTCAGATCCGCGAAGTCCACCGCAGCCTGTGCGGCCTCTTGGAGCGTCGAGCCTGTAAAGCGGCCAGATTGCGCAAGGGTCAGGAGCGCCGCTCTGGCGTTCCCGATCGTGATATCGCCGCCCGCGATCGCGGCAGCCATAGACTGGAAAGTACTCTGCGTGACGCCCGCCGCATCGTTTGTGGAGAGCATCGCGGCGTTCAGCGCGTCCGCGTCGCGCTCCCCCTCGACCATCGCAACGCCGAGTGTGCCGACGGCGACCGCAGTCCCGGCTATCGAGAGGCCAAGTGGAGTGAAAAGACCAGATAGGATTCCCATCCTGTTCGCCAACACTACCGAGGAGCCGCCGAGGCGCCTGAAACGGCCCGATGCGATCTCGTCGATCATGTAGGTCGCTTCGCGCGCGGTGCTTCCATTCACGGCCGTGGCGACCGTGTTCTCCTCGAGGGCAGCAGTCTCCGTCTGTATCGCCGTGGCGTCGTCCAGGCGCGCTGCCAAGCGCTGGTATTCGGCCTCGATTTCCCGATTAGCCGCAGCTTCCTGTTCCGCAAAGGCAGCCTGCTGGGTGCTCGTCATGCTGCCGTAGTACGCCCGCGTGGCGGCCAGGAACGCGTCGCGCCGCTGCTCCATGGTCGCCAGAGCATCCCCCAGGGATGCCACGTCTGCCTTCCTGCCGGCCCGCAGGAGCGTATTGGCGCGAGTCTCCGCGTCGATCATCGCCCGCCGAGAGGACACCCACACCTGCGCAGTCGTCATCGCCTCGGAGCGTAGGGACTGCTCCCCAGACGCGGCAGCCTGCGTGTCTGCCGCGTGGCTCACCGAGGCGCTGAACGCGTCGAGCTGCGCAGTGGCCTCCGCCAGGCCAGACGTGAGGCCAGTGGTCTTGGCGACGATATCGACAGCAAGTGTGTTGCCGGCCATACTGAATCTCTACGCTCAAGTGGACGGAGGCATCGGATTGACGGACATGCGGCCGCCCGTCGCCTCGAAGAACTGCTTTGCGTTCATCGCGCCGCCCTTCCAGCGCTCTTCGAGAGAACGTCGGTGCGCGGCTATCGCTTCTTCCTCGGTGAGTTCCTGGCCGCCAGGACGCCACGAGGTGTACACGCTCGCTAGGAGCGCGAGCATTTCGCCTTCCGGTGGCGACTGCAGCCAGAATTTTGTTATCGCGAGAGCATCCGACATCCGCATCGTGCGGATCTCATCGGGTAACTTTTTCAGTCCGGATGCGAGCCGCGCGATGAGAGAACTCAGGCCGGTTGGGCTTCCCCCGACGGCTTCCCCCCTTCGTTGATCGCGTCGGTAGGTGACTGCGAACCTGGCGTCGGCAAAATCCATCCTGCGAACTTCAGAATCTCATCGACTGCCGCGGAGACCTCCTGGACGTTGGTGACGCGAATCCCCTTGATCGTCTCGGCGGTGACTTCCGGGTTATCGACCGCGAGCGCGGCGGCGATGATTTCCCGATTGGTCGCCGCGCGTTTGTGGCCTTCCTCCCGAGCTATCGTCAGGAGGTCGTTGATCTGTTCGATTTGCCCGATTGTTAGCGCCTTGACGGTGAACAATTTCTCGCCAAGAGCGATGGTGATGGATTTCATGTGAGCCTCTGGAGGGGGAAGCGAGTGGTCCCGGCAGACCACTCGCCCACCCGCGGCCTAACCCGCAGGCGCCCCAAAGAGGATGACGAGACCGGCTGCCGGGCCGGAGTCAGCAACGCTGTCAGTATCAGGCGGTGGTCGCGAGACTCACCATCCCGATTTCCTGCGCCGGATTGGCGAAGAACTCGAAGTCGTACTCCGGCATCATGTAGTCGGTGATCTTGTGCTGCATGTTCACCTTGCTGCCCACGCACCGGTAGAGCCGCACGTAGTAGGTGGCGCCGTAGAGGGTGGTGGAATAATCCAGCTGGAAGGTGGGCGTCGTGCCGATCAGGTTGTTCTGAATTACCTGGAACTGCCCAACTTCGCCGCTCGAAACCTTGTAGGCGAAGTTGATGATCACCGAGATGCCAGAAACATTGTCCGCCGAGGAGAAGGTGTAGACCCCCGAAGCCTGGGCGTACTGACCAGCCGTCGGAGTGCCCGTGACTAGGGTGAACGGCTCGCCGGTGGCGGCGTTCGTCACGCCAAGGTCGGCGTCGAACGTTCCGCCACTCGGCACCGTCGGCGTGATAGTAAAGGGCGTGGCAGGAATCTGCGTGGCTGGACTCGCACCCATAAAGTATTGAGTGCCGGTCGTCCAAGTGCCCCCGTATAGAACAGTGTTCAGTGCACGGCCCGAGAGGGTGGCCGCTTTGATCTTGCCGCTCGTCTTGGCAGTTCCGCGCGCTACCACCAGCGGGAACTGGTTCTGGCCGTAGAGCTGCTTGGTCTCGAAGGAGATGTCAATTGACAGCTCATTGGTATATCCGACGTTGAACGGCGTTTCGTCGCCGCCATCGTTGCGCGTGAGGACGGCGATGCCGGGGCCAAAGAGTGCCTGCGGCACCGTGTTGGTGTTACCCATTAGGAGAAACTCCAGTGTTGACCCCGGAAACGAAGAATGGCACCGAAGCGCTCTTCTTCGAACCTAGAGGCGGTGTTGACTACGGAACAATAATTTCTATATCGGCCCACACTTGGGACTGAGGCCCAAGATCGCCGGTGGCCTTTTCGACCTTCCCATTGAGGCGGCACCAAAAGACAGTACCGCCGAGGGTGAAGCGCTGACGCTGCGGATCGTCCGGCTTGAACGCTTGATCCAGCGCGTCCATGTAGGTGTTGAGCGCGCTTTCAGGCACCGCATCCGGGTCAGCGCCACCCTTGGAGACGATGCAAATCTCTGGCTTCAAAATGAGTACCTGCAGATTGTCCTGCCACTGGTACTCCTCGTCTAAACAGCGCAAAAATAGCGCCGGACAAGGCACTTGGTCCCCAAAATCCGCGCGCCGGTCTACGAGCGCGAAGCCCGTTCGCAGCACCACGGCCGCACCGTTCGCGGTCGCCGGCTGGCTAAGCGTGAGCGGCGTGACGCTTGTTATGTAAGTGCCTTCCGGAATGCCGTTCCCGGAAACCGGGAACCCCACGAAGAGTCCCGCGGTACTGCTCGGGTTAGTGAGCGTGGTAGACCCCTTCTGGATGGTGGCCGAGAACGAGGTAGTGAAGGCATTCTCAATCCATTGCAGCAGCGAGTTCAGGATCGTCTCGCGCGCCACCCGGCTCATGCCTGCTCCTGAGCCACCATTTCGGCAAGCCCCTCCTCAAGGACAAGGACCGCTTGGGTTTCCATGTCGCTGAACGGGCCGCGCAGAAAGCGATAGGCGCGAATGTGTGCCGGCCTACCCATCCGCGCTTTGATTCGGCGGCTGCTGCCGCGAATCCGGCGCCAGACGCCCCGGCTCAGATCCTGCACCGCACGCGGGCGGTCGCTGCCGTACTCCAGGGTGGCCGCCTTGGGATACTCCTTGGGACTTCCAGGTGCATACACCGAGACGTACCCCGCGACCCGATTGGGATTGTCCGAATAAACGCGCCCCACAATGAACTGCGTGAGCGCCGGTATGCTGCTCGGCCATCTGGGACTTTTGCGCATAGGGATCGCAGCCCGTACGTTTTGATCCAAGGCCTGCACAAAGGAACTAATACGGCGGCGCAAAATTCGGCGAGTACGCGCCGGAATTGAGCTAAATTTCGCGACCAGCTCGCGCTCCATCAGAACGCGCATTTCGACTTGTATGTCGCTCATCCGACCACCGGGGTACGGTAATGATCCACCAGGAGCGCAATCTCCGGCGGCAAACTGGTCTTCTGCCCAGCAACAGGTCCAACCCAGTAGCGCTCCGTGCCAACGAGGTTGGCCTGCGTGCGCTCAACGAGCGTTGGGTCCCGGCCGCGCAACGCAACGCGCATGGTCACGAGACGCAAACAGGCGTCCACCAAGTCGGCGGGAATGGTCTGATAACCCCCAAGGTACTGAACTGTGGTAGGGAGCGCTTCCCAACGCACCTTCTGGCCCGTGAACGAGTCGAGCCGCACGAGAAAGCCCTTCTTAGCGTCCAGGGTGAAGTCCGAGCCGAAGACCAAAGTTTGCGTCACACCTGCGGACAGCGTCTGCACGACCTGCATGCCAGCAGTGAAGGTGAGGCCAACCGCCTTGGAGGTAGTTGGTCCCGACAGCTGGACCGACGATGGCGTCACTCCCTGGATAGTAGTGCCCGGCGGCACGCTTCCATCGGAGGCAAAGATCGGCGTCCCGAGAACCACGCCCGCGGTGCTCGACACTTTCGTCACCACGGAGCTCGCGTTCCCATTGCCCGTGAACGTGACGACCCCAGAGACCGGCAGAGGCCAGCGCGACAGCGGGAGTTCACAAATGCCACCCGGGATCTGCCAGGGGTATGCATACTGCTCAAGGAAGAACTGGTCCTGGACCACTTCGGCTTGAAACACCCGATCGCAATAGCTGCCGATCGCAAGCGACGCCTGCGTAATAGCCCGGCTGATAAACGCATCTCTCGAGAGGTCGCCAGACGCGATGGAAAGCTCGCTCTTGGCGATCTCCAGGGTCGTCAAGTCGTATGGGCCAGCAGGCGGCTGGGCCGTCGCCGGCACCAAGACTGTCGTGATCCTCTCGACGGACAAGGGCTAATACTCGGCCACAATGTTCGTGGCGGTTGTGTTGGTAGCCATCACTTGCGCGGTTCGCACGTTGAGATATGTGCCAGCCGGAACGCCCGCGTAGATGACGGATTGTCCACCAGCGGTAAGCAGGGCGACGTTTCCCGCCCCTCCCACCCAGAGGCGCTTGGATAAGAACGGGAGCGCCGCAGTGTTGCTCGGGGTAACCTCGAGCGCGTTCAATGCGGGGCTGAGGAGGTCATCGGCTCCGGGGAATCTGTCGTTTGCGGCCATGGATTATCTCCGGGCCTTGCGCCCAAGATGCAGAATTGGGCGAGAGGGAACCTGCTGAGAACGCACAGGGACCATCGGAGCCGCCACAGGATTTGGCTCAACAAACGGGCGAGCATCTTTTGCTTCGCCACGCTTGACGAGTTCCTCCGCGAGACGCGGCGGCACGTGAATGTGGTCGCCAGCACGCCAGGGGCGCAGGTCCGCAGTCAAGGTTACGGTTGTCAGCATCGGGTAAGCCTCGAGAGAACGGCGCCCTACTCGGGCGCCGTCAGTGCGTTACTCGGCCGGAAGGGTGTTCTCGCCGCCGAGGACGACGTCCGCCACGACCTGCGCCGTGGGCGAAGTGCCACCGGTGAACGTTGGGGTCGTCACTACCCTGATGTAGCGGTCGGCCAGAGTCAGATCGACAGCCAGACTGTTCTCCGTGTCCGCAGCCGTGAGCGCGGCGGACTGGGCGGTCGTGACCCCGTCCGGGAGGTAATTGGACCAGTTCACCCCGTCCGGTGAGGTTTCGAGTACCGAAACCACGGAGACCGCGCTCGGCGAGCCGCCGACGGTGCCGACGGCGGTGTGCAGAACACAGGATTGCGCCAGGCTGTGGGAAACCCGGTCGATGGTGCCGCCGACGACCGCCGCGCTCGCCGACTGGGGCGGGACGCTGGTGACGATGGCAAGAAAAGCGCCGATATTGCGCTGGGTTGCGACATTCATGAAGAGAGCTCCTGCGTAGGAAAGAGGTGAGGCGGGAAAGAGCGCACCCCGGCGGGCGCGCCCTACCCCTTAGGCGGCGTGGATCAGGTGATTGCCGGCGCCCAACGGACGAATTGCAGAACGGCGACCGCCTGGTCGTGGCGGATCTGGAAGTCGTGTTCCGCAATGGCCCGTACCAGCGTCTGGTCCTGGGTAAATGCGGACACCGTGTTACCGCTCGAGTTGATGTAGGTGCCCTCCCGTGAGACCGCGAGTTCCATGGTCATGCTGTCGAAGATCATCGCCGCGTCCATCTCGGCGAGGAGAAGGAACGAGCAGTCCTTGTTGGTGCCGGTGGCGTCCCACAAGTTGATCGGGATCTGGGTGCTCTTCTTGAAGGGATAGCCAAGGAGCTTCCCGCCCTGCATCTCCTCCCGGTACACGTACACACCGAGGCTGTTCTGGACGTTGTAGAGGTAATTGAAGGTTCGCGGATTGCCGAACCACACCCGCTTCGTCTCCGGCACGTTGGCGATATCGAGCTGGTTGGCAAGACCGCCCAGTTCCTGCGCCGCAGTCGCCAGCGAGTAGTTCTCGTTGGAAGTGAGGAACTGACCCCCGACCGCAGCAGTTGAGGCGGACGTGGTGCTCCAAGAACCGGCGGTCCCCCCGCTGTTGACGGCATAGCGGTTTGCAAACCCGGTGAACCCCATCGGGGTAGCCTGAGTGCCATCCCCGAGCAGGAATGCCAAGTCCTGGCGGAGCGCCATGATCTTCACCAAGTCGTCGCGCACGAAGGCATCCGCAGCCGGATCTGCGTAGCGCATCATGTCGTTCGACACCGGTACCAGCGCGGTCAGCTTCTTGAACGTCGCCACGATCTGGCCGACGCCAGGCTGGCTGGAGGTGATCGCGGATGTCTCCGTTCCGTACGTGGCAGTCGCGGGCGACGTCTGCGCCGGGAGCGTCATGGTTCCGCGCGGCATCGGAATCACTCGAGGGCCAGAGGCCCGCACCACTGCGGCGGGGCGCAGGAGTTCGATGATCTCGTTCATGTAATCCGGCGGAATGATGAACCCGCCGCTGGCACCTACGGAGGTGATCAGGGCTCGGGTAACCGGATGACTCTCGCCGAGGGTCTCCCCGGCGATCTGGCGCGCTTGGTAGATATTGCCGCCCGCCAGGGCGCACAGACGAACCATACCTCCCACCGTCAGGCCCGCAGACGTGCCGAATCCTCGTTTCTTGGCGAAGGAGTCGTCCGTGTAGGCATCGGCTACTGGCTGGATGGAGACAGTGCGCTCCTGAGGCGAGCCGCTCGGGGTGAGGACTGCCTGCGCGCCAGAGGCCGCAGCAAGTCGGATGGCTTCGATGCGCGGGATTTCCGTGTCGGCCTCGGAAATGGCCCGCTCATGGCTCTCCCACTGAGACTGCTCCTCCGCCGTGAGGATGTCCTTGGCGGCCAACGCCTTGAGTGCATCGACGGCGGCGGCGCGCTGCTTCTTCAATTCAGCAACGGTTTTCATGTAAGGCTCCAATACCTGCGCCGATCGGCGCTCGATGCCTTGCCCAAGGGCGGAACGGGCGGCAGGCTCCGGAAACGAAAAGCCCCGCACATGGCGAGGCTCTCATTGGCCGGCTTTAGAGGGGGCCTAATGGGCACCCTCCGGGACTCAAAGATCAGCGGGAGGCGAGTTCCAGAAGACGGACTCGGCGGCGGCGCCACTCGGCACTGCGGCCACCGGTCGCCCCAGCGTTCTGCTGGGTGCCGTTCGACACCTGCATGGCGTCGGAATCTCCGTCGTTTCCGGTTGCGGAATCGACATCCCCCGGGACGTTGTCCTGGTCCGCAGCGACCTTCACGGCCGCGTGCGCCTCGCGCATCGAGCGACCCAGGTCGTCGTGCGCACTCACGGCGTCCTCGTGCGCGCCGGCGATGTCGTTATGGGCCTCACGCACCATACGATGGTGTTTCTCCACTGCGGCGTGGCTCTTGATTGCCCGCTCGATGTGTTCGGCGGACCGCTGTGGGTCCGAGCGCAGCGCGTCCAGGGATTCTCCGAGCGCGTCGTGCGCGGCACGCGCCTTCTCGTGGGCCTCGCGCGCCTCGTCGAGGTGATCCTCGATGCGGCCTTGGTGATCGCCGAGAGCCTTGTGATGAGCCTCAGCGCGCTCGTGGTGACGAAGCGCCGCGCGCAGGTGCTCCTTGACGGCTTTGCTCAGGCGGCGAATCCGCCCGCTCGCCGCGCGGTCACCTTCGGTCTTCTCTTTACCCATCCCGGCTTTCTCCTCGTAGTGGTCGAGGACCTTACGGGCCTCGTCTTTGACGTCAGTTGGTATCTGGGTGTCCGGCAGCCTGGACGCGGCGGCGCGGATCGCACCCTTCGGTACGCGCAGGCGCCCGCCGACCACGTGCGCAATCGGCAGCTTGTAGGAGCCGCGCTCCTTGGGGTTGGAGGCGTCGTAAGCAAGGAACGCCTTGCGCGCCTTGGCGGGGTCAAAATCCTTGCCGCCCGCCCACTCAAAGACGGACTTCTCGGCGGCGGGTCCGTCCCATCCGTCGGCCTCGTCGATCGGCAGGGTGCGGGACACCCCGCATTTCCAGTCGGCTGAGTCGGTGCTGCGCTGGGCCATGGGGTTCTCCGGAGAGCGTTGAGTGATAACGGCGCCGGTGTCGGCCGGGACGCCTACGAAGCTGAGCTCGAGTAGGTCTGCCGACAGAACGCGCTGGCCGCCCCAAGGCTCCTTCGGGTTGAGCGGCTCCATCTCGAGGGGAAGAAACCCAATGGAGACGGCGCGGATCACCGCGGCCTTGACCAAGCCGCGGATCTCATCGACGCGCGGCGAGATGCCGGCCGGCGGCCATCGGATGGCAATCTCGAGCTGCTCCCCTCCATTCACGAGGGAAGTGGAGATCGGCGTGGCGACCGGCTGTTCGTAGTTGTGGTTGAACAGCACGGCGGCGGTCTTGAGGAAATTCGCGGTCTTGAGGCCTGCAGGTTCCACCTGCCATCCGTCCCGCGCGATCTCGTTGGTCGAGGCGATCACCTTGGTGATATCTGCCTCGTCACCCTGTTCGACCTGTACTCGCGCGACAGCGCGCACCTTTTCATTGACCTTCATGGACGTTTCACCTTGCCAATGGACCGCAGCGGGATAATCGAGCGGTCGCCACCTGCGGGTTGATTCGGAGTGCCGGGGTCTGGCTCCTGTCCGTCCGCCGGCCGTCCAGCGCCGTCCGGAGGGGTCCCAGTCATATCGCTGCCGAGGGCGGCCAGGTTCACCGGCGCGCGCACCTCATCTCCACCAGGAACCGGCGGGAGGTTCTCACTGCGCCGCCACTCGTTGGTCGAGATGAGGCCGGAGAGGACGCCAATGCGGCCGAGGTTGTACCGGGTTTGAGGGTCCGCGCGCATCAAGGGCCCTGGATCAAGCAACATGGAAAGACCCTCATCCGACAGCTGGAAGTATCGGTCGAACCGCTGCTCCAACATCGTGAGGTCTGGCGCCACGGTTTCGTTGATGTAGGCCTGGTCCTCCTGAATGATCGCGTTGCCGCGCTGCTCCTTGCCGGGCTGAAACAGCTTGGAGGGCGGAACCCCGAAGAAGCGCGCGATCTCCTGAATGCTCAGCTGCTGCTGGTCGATGAATTGGATGTCCACCGCGCTCAGCTGTAGCTGCTCCCACTTGAGGCCTTCTTCCAACACAGCCGTAGAGCCGGTGTTCTGGACTCCGGCTTGGTACTCCTGCCACTGCTGCTTCAAGCGTTCGGCAGCCTCCTTGCTGAGGCGCCGATCGGTCTGGAGCACCCCGGATGGTCTCGCCCCGTTGTTCACCCAGCGGGAAGCCTGCAGCGCCTGTCCCATCGCTAGGCCGATGGCATCGCGTGCCATGCCAATGGTGGATGCGGCCACCAGCATGTTGAAACTGATGCCGCGGATGTGGAGCACGTCCTCCGATGGAATCGCCACCGGGAAGTTCCTGAGCATGGCAATCTGGAACAGGCCGATCCGGTTGACGTTGTAGAACCAGCTCCCGTCAGAGGCCTCCAGCACCATGACCGCATCCGGGTTGATCCAGATAAGCTCGGTGGGGTTCCCGTCTTTGTCCCGCAGGACGGCCGCGTAGGCGTTCCCGCGCAGCAGGTACGCGACCATCATGTCCCGCATGAATTCGTACCATGTCTGGACCCGGTTCGGCCGGACCAGCAGGTTCGCTACCGGATGCTGGTGTGGCTTTAGCTTTGTGTGCGTACCATCGGAGTCGGTCTGCACGATCGAGGCGGCGGCGCGCGCCACGTCCTGAGCTCGGATCGAGACCGCTCGGTTGACGGCGCTCACCGCCATGGCGGTCGCCTGGGAAACGAGTAGCCCCGAAGCGGACTGCACCGATCCGAGGGGCGGAATCATCCCGTAGGACGGAACGCCAGCGCTGGACCGAACTTCTCCGCCCAACAGTCGGACGATGCGTTCTCTGATACCCATGCTCGGTTGTGTCCTCACAGGAACAGGAGCCCGCGCTCCTCGTAGGTAGAGGTTCCGGTCGGAGACTCGCCGCCCTGGGAACTCGCCGCTCCGACGCCCATGGCCAACGCCACGAGCGGATCAATTCGGTTGGTGGCTTTCCGCTTGGAAAACCACCGATTGTTGAAGGCATCCGTTTCCAGCGCAGCCGACATAGCCGCCCAGATGATCAGGGGCGAGTTGCGGATCCGGATGCGCTCCTCGAGGATCAGCTCCTCAATCGCGAGCACGGAGCCTGGCATCCACAGGCCAAGGGGTGGTTCCTCGCCGCGGAACTTTGCCTCTTCGATCTGCTCCGGGGTTGGCTTCGCCCGCCGGATGCCGCCCTGCGGATGCTCGGCCTGCGGCAAAGTCAGACCGATGTCGTCCATTTCCTGCTCAAGCTTGCGGTACGAATAGCGGTCGTATGCCACCAGCGCGACCTCATACTCCGCGGAGATCTCAGCCAGTCGCGCCGCGATGAATCCGAGGCGGATGATTTTCCCAGGTATGGCATGCAGCCAGCCGGCCCGCACCCAATCCTCATACGGCGCTTGGTCGCGCAACGCGCGCTCGTTCATGGTGTCCGCTGGCGTCCAGCACTCGACCCAAGCGTCGTACGTCGGAAGCGCCACCGTCTTGCCGTCGCGTTCCACGTTCTTGGTGCCCGTCTGCACGACAAAGGCGGCCGCTGTCAGGTCTTGAGATCCGGAGAGATCGAGCCCCACGTACACGCGCTCACCGGCGTGATCAGCCGGATCGAAATCCGCAAGCACCCGCTCGAGCGCCTTGCGACTCATCCACGCCGTATCCGATTCCGTCCACACGCAGAAGTGCAGCCGCAGGATGTTGTTCAGTTTGCCGGGAATCGCCTTGGCCTGCGCCACAGCGCCTCGAATCTCTTCCGCCGGCATCGTGACGCCGAGGAGCGGATTCGCCTTGATCCAACATCCCTCGTCCTCGAGAGGGTCGTCATCCTTGTCGAGCGCACACACGTAGGAAAACGTTGCGTCCCCGCCATCGAGCACCTCGCCGACGTAGGTCGCCTCGTCGTCTGGAACCATCGTACCAGCGGCCACACGCACCGCCCACTGATGTTCATGCCAGCAAACCGTTTGCCGGTCGCTGCCGCTGTTGGTAATCATCATCAGGAGCGGCTGCCGGCGCGACTTAAAGCCCCGCTCTAGCATCTCGACCGTGTTGCTGTCGCGGTGCTCGTGGATCTCGTCCAGGAGCGCGCAGCTCGGCATCGGTCCGGAGTGCGCCTCCTCCGTGGAAATAGGCTTGAAGAAGCCGCCGCGCTTCATGTCTGTGAGCTGCCAGACCGGGTTGCCCCCTGACGGCGTCAGACGCGCACTCAGGGCGGGCGACTGCTTCCACATCATCACGGCGGCCCGGAAGATCACCATGGCCTGAGATTTCATTGAGGCGCCGGCGTATACCTCCGCCTGGGCCTCCCCGTCGGCGAGCAGGCAGTACATCCCCACGCCGGCGGCCATCGGCGATTTGCCGCCCCCTTTCGCCATTTCAACATAGACACGCCGGAAGCGCCGAAAGCCGTCAGCGCGCTTCCATCCGAAGATGGACCCGATGATGAATTGCTGCGCCGGCTCAAGGTGGAACGGCATCCCCTCGAACTTACCCTGAGCCAAGCGCAAGACGTCCGGGAAAAAGTTGATTGCCCGGAGCGCCGCCCGCAGGTCCCACTTTAACCCTCGATCCTTTCCGCGCTGCAGATCATCCAAGTGGCGCCTGCACGCATTGCGCACGTGCGGTCCCGCGATGATCGTTCCATTCAACACGTCCTTGGCATACGCTAGGACAGGGTCCTTTGGAGCCTTAGTCGAGGTAGTTGATCGCCGGGTCTTGCCTGTCTTGCGTGGGGACGACACTCACTCGGCTCCGAGAAGAAGGCGTGATCCCGAGTTCGACCGCGGCCTTCAGCATGTTCTGGTAGGACTGGTTTGCCAATTTCACGTAGGGCGACACAACCGGCTGCCCCTTCGAGCCTTTCACCAGCGGCTGTTGTTCCGCGCGCTCGGTGTATTTGCACCAGCTAGCGTAGTACTGGCAGTAGGACCCAAGCACCGCCCGGTCGAGGTGAGTCAACATCCCGAGGTCGTAGAGCTCGTTGGCGACTCGCCCCCACTCTACCTTCGCCTCGTCCGAGAGGTGAGGCGGAACAGACGGCAGCGCGAGCCGCGGCGCGGGCTCGTTCTCGTTCAGCGGTCTGCGCCCCGGGTTCCCGGAAATCAGCTTTAAGTAAGTGGGTTTTGGCTTTCTGCCTTTCATAGGTCCCAAATGCGGACCGTCCGCATCTACGCTTAAAGGAAATCCCTAAATGCGGATGATCCGCATCTACTCATAAATCCCACGCCAAATGCGAATGGCCCGCATTTAGAGCTGGAATAGTCCTTGGAACCCCTAGGCCGATCCATAAACTTGAATTTGTCGAAACAAACCAGGCTAGCTCAGAGGATACACAGATGGCTCACATGATCGATATGACCAACGGCCGACCTTCTTTCGCCTACGACCCGACCGAGGGCGAGGCGTGGCAAACGTTCCTACGCCGCTTCAAGATCAGTGCTCTGATCGCTCAGTGGCGCGCGGATGCGCGCGTCTACCGAGAAAGCGCCGAGCGCATGGAAATGGAAGCATCCATCAAGCGCCTATACGGCTACAAAGAAGCCGCGCAGTCTCAGGAGGAACTGGCCTATAGATGCGCTGGGTATAGCAGCGCTCTTCAGGCATGCGCCGACCAGCTCGCGGAGAAGCTGCGATGAGTCCGACTCATGCCATCACACTAAAGCCGATATGGGCATGGGCCATTCTGCACGCCGGCAAGCGGATCGAGAACCGCACCTGGCGCACCAAGCACCGCGGACCGCTCTACATTCACGCAGGCCGCGCGCGCGTCGCCCCAGCTGATCGTGAGTCGCTCACACGGCGGCTCGCGTCTCTCGGGCTCGCTTACCCTGACGAGGAAGCGTTCCCGCGCGGCGCACTCGTCGCCACCGCGCTGCTCGCGGACTGTGTGCGGCTACCCGCGTCGCGCTTGGGCGCCTGGGGCGCGCCGGATTCTTGGCACTTTCTGCTTGAGGACGTTGTCCCGCTCCGACACCCGATTCCGATGAACGGCAAACTCGGGATCTGGCACCTCTGAAGCACCTTTGGAGCGTCCCCAGAGTTCCACGCCGGGCGGCACAGGACCGCGCAACCGGATGATGAAGTCCTCGATACCGCCGGCGACATCGAACGGCTCAAGCAGGTCGGGGCGCTCGTAGGCCCCGAAGTACACCGTCGGGCGACGCTTCAGGCCGCGCAGCAGCTTGAGCATCCGCAGCCCGTTCTCGTAGCGCGAGAACCAGCCGCAGGCGTTGATGCGATCGCAGCACCCCTCCATCAGGGTGAGCCAGTCTGGCATCCGATCCCATTCCTCGGGCGTCAGGATGTCCGTATCGATGCAGTACCGATGCCGCGGCTCGAGGTCCATGATCGACATCATGAGACCGCTGCCCGCGCCGAGGAGCAGCCAGTTGCCGTCCTCGCGCTCGTAATCGACGAACTTGTCGATGCGGTAGAGTTCCCCCGCCTGGCGTGCAGTGAAACTCATGCACGCACCTGGTTAACCTGCCGCTCCGCCTCGCGCACCGGGAGCGGCTGACCACAGAACTCGAAGCTGGCAGTCAGGCGCGTGGTGGCGTGTTTCACCGCCCTGCGCGTATCTCGACCGGTCCGCGAGGGCGGCCGGATCATGCGCCAGGACTTCGATCTGCGTGCCGAGGCTATCTCGGCCGGGTGCCCCGTGTTGCGGAAAACCCGGTAACCAAGGGCCGTGTAGGCCGCAGCGAGGTGCGTGATCATGGCACCGGCAATGCCAACACCTTGGAAGTCGGGCAGCGTCACGCTCCGGTGCCCGCGGACCGCCTTGCGGCCGTCCTTGAGGCGGCCGAAGAACGGCAGGTATGAGTGAAACGCCACTGGCTGTCCTTCGTAGTATGCCACGTAACACTTGGCCGCCTTGTTCAGATCGGCCGTCAGATAGTGATACGGAGCAAATCGGCGCCACTCGCTGTGGTGAACTCGGTAGATCGTGAGCGCAATCTCTGGACGACCTTGAAGGGACCTCCAGTTAAACTTGCCCGTCTCCGGCTGGTACACCCAGTCCGGATCCAGCCACGCTTCCACGTCGTAATGGCACGTTACCGCGATGAATTTGCCGCCCCGGCGGCGCACCGTCTTGGCGATCGCCGAGGAGCCGATCTTCGCCACGGTGCGATCCACCACCGAGGTGAATTCGTCGATCACACACAGGTCGGGAAACTCACACAGCGCCCGCGCGATCATGGCACGGAACTGCTCCCCGTTGCTCAGCACCTGGTAGGGGCGCAACCAGGACGGCGGCGAGCTGAACCCGACCGAGGAGAGGAGGAGCGTGATTTCCTTCATGCTCATCTCCGCCGGGAAGCCGTCTAGAACCGATTTGGCCGGATCCCACTCGAACCCCCGGACGTACGCGTCGGGGAAGAGCTCGCGCGCCACGGTGGATTTACCGCACCCGGAGGGGCCTACGATGAGACCCACTTGCCATGGCTTCTCATCGAGTGGCAAGTCCACATTCCATTCCAGGTGAGCCTTCTTGGTCACCGGCACGTCGAACATTCCCTCGAGCTGCATCACCCGCGCGGAGCGCTGCACGTCCACCTCTCGAACGATCTTCGTCTTCATGCGACGAGCGCCTTGCAGGCGTAGCCTTCCGCGGTAAGCCTCTCCAGAAGCTCTCTCTGCTGGCGCTCGCCGTCACATTCGACGAGCACGTGCCATTGCTCCTGAACGCTTCCGTCGACCTTCTCGCCATCGTGGTCGCTCGGGGCGTCAACCATGAGGTCCTCGAGCTCCTTATCGGTGAACGCAGTCAGCGCCAGGTCGAAGTTTTGCGCGTCGAGTTCGTGGATCTCCTCACGCAGCATGGGCAGGTCCCAGCCCGCGTTCAGCGCGGATTTATTGTCCGCGAGGATATAAGCCTTCTTCTGACTCTCGGTGAAATGCGAGAGCTCAATGACTGGCACCTCAGCGAGCCCGAGCTTCCGGGCCGCCGCGAGACGCCCGTGACCGGCGATGATGCCGTTCTCCCCATCCACAAGGATCGGATTAGTCCAGCCGAACTCCCGGATCAGCGCGGCGAGGTTCGCCACCTGCTCATCCGAGTGGGTTCGGGCGTTGCGGGCATAGGGGATCAGCGCCTCGACGGGGCGCATCTCCACCTGAGTTGGAGCCGCCTTCGCGACGGCGCCCTCCAGAGGGTGCAGTCGATTCTTTTGGGTCATAGATCACCTGCGGCAATTGCCGGTTGGCCGCACAAAGGAGCACCAAATCAGCGCCGTGGGAAATTTTCACCAATTTCGCGACGCTGCGCGCGGTGGGACCACGCGCTTGGGCCGCAAAATCGGGCTCCGCACCGAAACCCCCTATCCCCCACGGCAGGGTGCGGCCCTGGGTGGGCCAGCCGTCGGCTGGGCAGCGATCCGCAGGCGGGTAAGGGTCACCCTGCGGGTGGGCTTCGCGGGTGCCACAGCCGTTTACAGCCGCTCGCCACCCGCGCCAACCCCCCGACCTAACATCGGCTCCGTAGGATCGCGCCTGGGCGACGATCCGCGCGCCGAGGCCGAAAGGAGCGGGTCCGCTCTGAGCCGCTTATAGCCGCTCGGCAGGGGGCTGCGGTCATTGATCTACATAACGCCTTTTGGCGGCCACCTAACACTCCGTAGGCGTTTGCTAACACCTAACACATCCTATATTGGCTAACACCTAACACCTAACACCTAACACCGCATCTATGTCAGCCAATCTGTTCCGGTTTCATTCCTCTAGGCCATCCGTCCAGGCCGCATCCCTTGGCGGTTAGGGTGCCGCCGCGGCGACTGTCTGATTGTCCGCGGCGCCGCTCCTTGACTCGGCTGTCGTGAGGCAGGCACAGCAGCCGCACGTTGTCCAGACGATCTAACTCCGTTGGGTACGGAACCGGCGGCCGAGTCTGAATGTGATCAACGACCTTGCCGGGTAACTGACAGCCCGGCACCGTGCACCTGCCGGCGTCTCGCGCGATGCAGGCGCGACGGAGCTGCCGCCAGTGATCGGACTCGTAGTACCGATTGGCGCGCGGCATGCCTAGCCAGTCTTCAGCGCCGAGAGGGCCGAGGCGCCCACCGGCTGAATCGCGCCGGCCTTGGCGACCGCGAAGGCGAGGAACTTCTCCGCCGCCGCCACCAGCACCTGCGGACTCGCCGCATCGAAGGTGATGGACGCCAAGTATGTCCCGTCGAGGGCGGTATACGCGAAGCGCCCAACCGAGCTCGCCGGGATGAACCGTTCGCGCAGCTCTTCCAGGTGGGTCATTCAACGGTCACCACGAGTTGAATCACCAGCACCTCGCCGTCGGTCATGGTGACGGCGATCTGAACCGTGTAGGTCTCCCCGGCCGTGCCGCCGCTGATCGGGACATTCACGGTCAGTTCACCCGACGTCACCTGCCCCACCGCGAGGGCGCTGTCAGGCGGGTCCACCAGGGTGGCCGTGGCCGACTGCACCTTACTTTGGCTAGTGGCCGGTGGTGCCAAGGGCGTCCAGGTGCAGGAGCCGTCCGAAACGGTTCCGGTGGTAACCCAGCCGGGCTCCAGCTGACCGGTCTGTCCCGGGGTGGTGCCGTTTTGGTAGACGAACCCGGTACTATGATCGAGTCCATCGGCAGACTCAGTGTCCGTCGAGGGTCTGCGCAGTTCACTGGCCCCCACCGTCGAATTGGGCTGCCACACCTGCACTGAGGCGATGCCGACGTCCACCTCGTAGGTCGGGGCCGCAGCCGCGAACTTCGTCCGGTAAACAAATTGTGGAGGGTTCGCGCTCACGATCTAGACGGACTGTGACGCCGAAGCAGAGAGAGTATCGCCGGACTTTACGCTCGCGTCTCCACCAGTGAAAGCACCGGCGGAGTACAGGATGCCGGTGGTGCCCCCGATCGTGGAGACGGTGGTAAAGAAGCCGCCGGCGACGGTGGCGGTTGCGTTGATGTTGAACGTTGCGGCCGCCGACAAGGCGATGCTGCGGCTCGCTGCCGTCCCGAACCCTAGGGTTGGACGGGCGGCGTTGGAATAGGCCGTATTCTCGGTCCACCCTGAGTGGCTTGCCATCGTGTCGGTGGCGGCAAATGTGGGGGTCGTGCTGCCGTCCACGAGGCCCATGTACCAGGCCGCGGTGTAGGCGCTGCCGGCGAAGTACTGGGTGAGGATGTCGTCCGCGCCTCCGGTCGGCACCAGGTTGAGGAAGGCGCCATCCCATGCGAGCTCGTACCGCTCGGCCCGCAGCTCGGCCTGCAGGCGGAGAAGGCGCAGAGGGCTCCAGGCCGGGTCGAGCGCGCGGGAGATCTCCCCGGCGATCGCATCCTTCAGCTGGATAACCGCGCGCCGGTCTAGGGGGCTGAAGCATCGGAATTCGTACCGGAAGCCGAAATGATCACGGGTGCCGAGCCGCTGCTCGAGGACCGCGCGCCGGATGACGGCGGCGGCGGCGGCGCGGGAGCGGATCAGTTCTCCAAGTCGACCACGCTGGATACTCACGTCTTGACCTCCTCGGTCGGCTGAGACGGTGGTGCCGAGTCGCGCGCCCAGACGATCTCAACCCCGCGCACCGGCTGGCCGTGGAACGCCTCCCAGAATTTGTGCTCTGCGGCGCGCAGCGCCACCAGGTGGTCGGTGAGTGCCTCCCTGCCATTCTTGATCACCTCGGCGAGGTCCTGCTTCGCCAGCTCCTCGAAGGACTTGGCGTGCGCGAGGACGTGCTCGGCGTTGCGGATCACCGCCTCCTCCAGGAGGTGTAGCGCCGCGATCGCCTTTTCGGTAGTGACGGCTACGCGGCTCGCGCCAAGGCGCAGCGCGGCAGCCAGGTCGGCTTCGACCTCAGCCTCGTAGTTCGGCATGGTAGGCTCCAAATTAGGTTAGGCCGCGCCAAGGGCCTTTGCAGTTGGTGTCGTTGGTCAATTCAGAGCGCGGTCGGTCGGGTCCACCGAAATCCGCGCGTCGGCCGGCGCCGCTTGGATGCGGCGCTCGTAGGCAACCACGGCGATGTGGCGCCCGAACGGTACCATCACAATCCGCCGATCGAGGGGCGAGACGCTGATCCGGTCGGTGCTTTGTGCGTTGGAGTTAACCATGGACGGTAACGACCCCGCCGGCTCGAGCCATTTGCGCACGGTTATCCGCGCCAGCCATATGGGCGTTGCGTGGCCATGCGCAGGGCGTCCGGCGGCATGTTTGAGGGCTGCGCTGCGGCCCGCTTCGCGCTATAATGCCTGCATGGCTGCGGTCACGCGAAGTTATCGAATTCGCGCCTATCCCAATGGCGCTCAGCGTCGGATGCTCGATAGATGGTT
>JBMFWZ010000042.1:0-24926 GCA_049964755.1 Steroidobacteraceae bacterium
AGTCGCCACAATCACTCACGCCGCACGTCCATCACCGAACGTGAAAACCGGGCCATCAAATATCGTGGCGCGTCTCACTCTCCGCCTATCACATGCTTTGGAACAGTGCGCAGTTCCTCTTCTTCAATCCTGCCGGCGGTTGGGGCAACACCTCATTTGCCTTCAACGGCCCGAACTACAAAGTGGATGGCGGCGAACTTCAGCTCAATGCCCTGGTCACCACCGGGCTGACGATCCAGGGTGCCCTCTCCTACAACATCGCCACACAGACAAACTCTCCCTGCCTACTCGACAACGAGCCGACCCTGCTCAAAACAGGCGGCGCGAATCCAAATTACGGTCAGTGCATCACCGAAATCAAGGGACAACCGACGACCAATCCGCTCGGCCCGGCTGGCACGGTACCTTCCTTCTCGCCGAAATTGGAATTCAATCTGCATGTGCGCTACACGTGGATGATGGGCAATTACCAATCGTTCGTGCAGGGTGGGCTCGCTCATGTCGGCAGCATGTACAACGAGCCGGCCTCCTATCCGGATGGTCTGACCAATCCGCAGTGCGGCGGGTCCTCGTTCCCCGGCACGACACTCTGCCGCTATGAACAGCCGGCCTACACGACCTACGATGCCTCGATCGGGATATCCAAGGACGCGTGGACAGCGACTCTGTTCGGCCAGAACCTCGGCAACAGCGATGCGAGCCAGTTCACCTCCACCGCGCAGTTCATCCAGTCCGAAGTCCCCTTGCGGCCTCGGGTCCTGGGGGTGAACGTGAGTTATCGGTTCTAAGCGATCGAGCTGCGTTAGACTCGCGGAGCGGGCGGCAATGCGCGCCCCGCGAGCGTCCCATGAGCCTGATGAACGTCCCAAAGACATCACCCGTATCCGATGCGGATTCCCCCAGTCCGTCGACCGTCGAGCAGGAAGTCCGACGCATTCAGGAACTATTCCGCCGCCGCGATTTCGTGACGGCGGCGGCGGCGGCCGCGGCGCTCCTGGCGGCCGTTCCGCACAACCGGGACGTACTGCTGCTGCGGGCATGCAGCCTGCGCGATCTGGGCCGCATCGATGAGTCCCTCGAGGTGCTCGAGCAGTTGGAGAAGCTGCACCCGCGCTTCAGCCACCTTTATCAGGAACGCGGCCGCTGCCACGTGCTGCGTCGCGATGCGCCCCGGGCTGTCGAATCGTTCCTGCGGGCCGTGAATCTCAACCCTGCTCTGCCGGCCAGCTGGAGCATGCTTGAGCGACTGTACGGAATGCTCGGGGAATCAGACAACGCGGCCACGGCCGCGCAGCACGTGGCCATTCTGCGTGAGTTGCCGGCCCCGGTGGTTCAGGCGACGGACCTGTTCTCGAACGGGGATCTCGCCGCGGCCGAGGCGCTCACGAGGACCTACCTACAGCAACACGGTGCGCACGTGGAGGCGATGCGGCTGCTCGCCCGGATTGCGCTCGCCCAGGACGTCCTGGATGAGGCCGATACGCTGCTCGAGGCCGTCCTGCACCGGGAACCAGGCTACCGCGCCGCCCGCGCCGACTACGGCGCGGTGCTTGCGCGCCGCCACCGCTATCGTGAGGCCCACGAACAGGCGCGGGTGCTCCTGCAGATCGACCCCCGCAATCCGGACTACCGTGCGATTGAGGCCACCGCACTCGTCGGGCTCGGCGCGCATGCCGAGGCGATCGCAATCTACCAGGCGCTGCTCGGGGAGCTGACCGATTCCGCGGCGCGCGCGGACGTGAAGCTGTGGCTGGCCCATTCGCTGAAGACCCTGGGCCGTCAGTCCGACGCGATTGAGGCTTACCAGGCCGCCGCGGCCGCGCGAGCGGACTTCGGAGACGCGTGGTGGAGTCTTGCGAACCTGAAGACCTACCGGTTCAGCGACGCGGAACTCGCGCAGATGCGCACCGCGCAGCGGGCGCCCGCAACGCATCCGGTGGACCGCTATCACCTGTGCTTCGCGCTCGGCAAGGCGTTGGAGGATCGAGGCGCATACGAGGAGTCGTGGCAGTTCTACGCGCGCGGCAATGCGCTGAAGCGCGCCGAGAGCCGCTGCCGCCCGGAGTTCGTCGAAGCCAATACGCGCCTGCAGAAACAGGTGTGCACCGCCGAGTTCTTCACCGCGCGGCAAGACTGGGGCACACCGGCGCCCGACCCGATCTTCATCGTCGGCTTGCCCCGGGCCGGCTCGACGCTCCTTGAGCAGATACTCGCCTCGCACTCCCAGGTCGAAGGCACGCAGGAACTGGCGGAGATTCACCGCTATACCGTGGAGTTGCGCGGAGCGTCCGCCAACCCCGAGGATCCTCGCTACCCCGCCGTGCTGGAGGAGCTTCGCTGTGAGGATCTAGTGAAGCTCGGGGAGCGGTTCCTCGCCGAGACACGGATCTACCGGCACACTACCCGGCCCCTGTTCATCGACAAGATGCCGAACAATTTTCGGCACATCGGGCTCATTCACCTGATGCTGCCGAATGCCAAGATCATTGACGCGCGCCGGGAACCCATGGCCTGCTGCTTCGGCAATCTGAAGCAGCTGTTCGCGAGTGGCCAGGAATTTGCCTACAGTGTCGAGGACATTGCCCGCTACTACCGGACCTACCTCGAGCTGATGGAGCACTGGAACGGCGTGCTGCCGGGGAAGATCCTCACGGTCCACCACGAAGATGTGATTGCAGACCTCGAAGGCAGTGTACGGCGCATGCTGAAGTTCTGCGGCCTGCCGTTTGAGCCCGCCTGCCTGGAGTTCCACAAGACCGAGCGCAGCGTTCGCACGGCGAGCTCAGAGCAGGTGCG
This sequence comes from Steroidobacteraceae bacterium, assembly GCA_049964755.1. Taxonomy (GTDB): domain Bacteria; phylum Pseudomonadota; class Gammaproteobacteria; order Steroidobacterales; family Steroidobacteraceae; genus 13-2-20CM-66-19. The sequence goes on from JBMFWZ010000042.1 coordinate 2,797, forward strand.
CCGCCCCATCAGTCGCGACGGACTCGAACAATGGCGGCACTTCGAACCGTGGTTGTCGCCGCTCAAATGCCAATTGGCGGATGCGCTGACTCGGTACCGCGAGACTGCGAGCACCTGAACCGCGGCGGCGAACCAGGGTGCAATGATTGGGCGGGCACACCGTCCGGACACCGATCAGGCGTTCGGCGGCGCGGCTGGCAAGGCTTGAGTCCGGTCGAGGAATTCGGCGCGGGAATTCTCCGCCGGAAACGGCACGGCAGGTTGCGCGACACCCAAGAACCGACACAGAGGCTCCCAACCCTCACCCGCCCGATACACGAGCAGTCGCTGCGGAGCGATCGTCGCCATCACGGCTCGGGTATGGGCCTGAAAAAAACCAGTCATCACGGCGCGGTCGTCCAACTCTCTGGGGACACGCTCGAGGATGCCGGCGAAAAATCGGGCCTGTTCATCCTCGACCGTGCGACGCGCGAGGCTCTCGGGCGCAAAGATCGTCGCGTGCACCGAGTCGAACCAATCGTCTGCATTGCGCACGGTGTGGATGACCTTCGCTGCCGGATAATGGCTCGTCAGCTCACGCCAGTACGCCGCAGTCGGGTAATCCACTGCGGCCTGATAGTCTCGGAAAATTGCCTCCCAATCGGCCCGGCCCTGCGCTGCATCGATCCACAGCGACATGCTCTCGGGATGCTGGAACACCTCGACCATGTGATGGCAGGGACCGAAGCCCAGCATCGTAAGTGCGGTATGCAGCGATTTGGTGCCCGTTCGACCCAGCCCCGTACCGATGACTTTGAGACCCATGGCGAGACTCTCTTACTTGTGATGAGGCCGGCACCTGCATTCCACAGGCGCACCGGCACCCTACCGCCAATGCGCCACGGGCTCCAGCGGATTCTCCACTTCAGAGACCCGCCCTGACCACTCACCGCGTTGTGCCTGACAACACCCGAGCGGTCTGGGCCCTGACGAGCCGATGAGCGGCTTCACGGCCGTACATGGAGGGTGCTGCGTGCACTCGAGGGTTTCTCGCCTTGTGCGCTGCACCACGCAGGCCACTTCCCGTGCCTCACGTCCCGACCCGTCGCCGGCAGTGACCGAACCGATCGCGGCAGATCCTAGCGTTTCAGGACGATGAATGTCGCTTGGTCCGTCGCTTCATTCGCCGCAGATCTCCTCGCGGATGCGCAGCAGGCCCGCCTTCTGGGGCTCCGGCAGATCGATCTCGATGCACTCGATCAACAAATGCTCAGGGGATTTGCGGCGTCCTCCGCCCTTGTGGGGCGGCTTCTCCTTGGCGACCACCACCGGGACCGGTGGGGCCCGCGGCGCTGTCTGCGGCAGTGGTCGGGCTATGGACCGCAATGGTAAACGGCAAAGAGGCGCGCGAAACGCTCCCACTGCGTGACCTGCGACGCACTTGCCAGGCAATGCTCGCGAGCCTCAATGCGGCGAAATGTCCAATACCGCGCGTGACGCGCTGTCTCGGAGTGTTTACGATTGACGTATTACGTTACGCGTATGGTTCTCTCCACATGGCCATCCAGTCGTTCGCCTGCAAGTGCACTGAGGCACTCTTCGAGGGCGGCCCTCCGCGAGAGTTCAGGGCATTCGGGAATGTAGCCACGCGCAGACTGCGCTTGCTGAACGTCGCAAAGACGCTCGATTTTCTGCGCTCACCGTCCGGCGACCGCCTGGACCTCTGAAGGGTGACCGGAAGGGCCAGCACAGCATCCGTATCAACGACCCGTTCCGCGTGTGCTTCCCTTGGACGAACGCGGGGCCGCGAAACGTCGAGAGTGTCGACTACCACTGAGGGCTACCCTATGAGCAAACCAACCGACCGCATGCGCGCCATTCATCCTGGCGAGGTACTGCGCGAGGAGTATTTGGCTCCCCTCGGCATGAGCGTGCACGCACTCGCCATGGAACTCGGGGTGCCGGCCACCCGTCTGCACGAGATCGTGAAGGAGCGCCGCTCCGTGAGCGCCGACACAGCCGAGCGCCTCGCGCGCTACTTCGGCGGCGACGCCGCGAGCTGGCTGGCACTGCAAGCGGACTACGACCTGAGCACGCTGCCGACTCGCAAGGACATTGAGCGCAAAATCACACCCCGCGAGGCTGCCGCCTGATCTGAACCGCACCGCCTCTACCCTGCTGTTGATTCCGACGGGGAGGCTACCGAGATTCAGTTTTGATTAGCGAACGAGAAATCTCACTCAACACATTGATTTTATTATGGGGCGTGACGGATTCGAACCGTCGACCAGCGGATTAAAAGTCCGATGCTCTACCGACTGAGCTAACGCCCCAACGGGGTCGCGGCGAAGATCCCGGCAAGGGGCGCCGCAGGGGTGCGGATGATACCCGGATACGCACTTCACTGGTAGCGCGTGGGATCCACGAAGCCCGCCGTCTCAAATCCCGCCCGGCGCAGCCGGCACGAATCGCACCGGCCGCAGGCCCTCCCCTCGTCATCCGCCTGGTAGCACGAGACCGTCATGCCATAATCAACCCCGAGGGCCGTACCCTCGCGGATGATGCGCTCCTTGGTCCAGGCGATGAGCGGAGCCTCGATCCGGCAGGGCCGTCCTTCGACCCCTGCCTTGGTGGCCAGGCGCGCCAGGTGCGCAAACGCCTCGACGTACTCCGGACGGCAATCCGGATACCCCGAATAATCGAGCGAATTGACGCCAATGAAGATGTGCTCGGCGCCGAGAACCTCGGCCCAGCCGAGGGCCAGCGAGAGCATGATCGTATTGCGGGCCGGCACGTAGGTGACTGGGATCCCCTCGCTCGGGGTCTCGGGCACCGCAATCGAGCGGTCGGTCAGGGCCGATCCGCCGATGCCCGCAAGATCCACTTGCATCACCCGGTGCTCGCACGCCCCGAGCAGCGCGGCCACCCGGGCAGCGGCGGCGAGCTCCGCCTCGTGACGCTGACCGTACGCGATCGACAGTGCATAGCAGCGCAGGCCGCGAGCGCGTGCAATCGCGAGCACGGTGGCCGAATCCAAGCCTCCGGAGAGCAGGACCACCGCCGGCGAGCCGCTCACGGTCGCCTCCGGGACAACGCCCCTGAACGGGACCATCGTTCGCGCTTGAACATCATTTCCCCGGCGTATTGCCCCACAGCACCTTGTGCAACTGCACCTGCAGACGCACCGCCAAACGGTCCGCGAGGATCCACTCGGCCAGCTCGCGCGCAGGCAGCTGCTCGTAGCTCGGGGAGAACCAGACCGTGCAGCGCTCGGCGAGCGCCAGCTCAAGCACCCGCGCGACGCTCCAATCGTAATCCGCCCGATCGCAGATCACGAACTTCACCTGATCCTGTGCGCTGAGGCTGGCGAGCTCCTCGTAGCGGTTGCGCGCCTCTTCGCCCGATCCCGGCGTCTTGACGTCGACCACCCGGACCACGCGCGGATCAATGCCTGCCAAGCTGAGCGCGCCGCTCGTCTCGAGCGAGACGCGCGAGCCCGCATCGCACAGACGACGCATCAACTCCAGACATCCCTTTTGTGCCAGCGGCTCCCCGCCCGTGACGCACACGTACCGGGAGCCGAGTTCCTTCACCCGCTCGAGAACCTGATCAACGCCCCACCACTGTCCGCCGTGAAAGGCGTAGGCCGTATCGCAGTACTGGCAGCGTAGCGGGCAACCCGTAAGACGCACGAACGTGGTCGGAATGCCGACCGTATCCGCCTCGCCCTGCAGGGAGTGGAAGATTTCGGTGATCTTCAGCCGCGTCGCCGGCGGCGACGCGGCCTCCGTTGCGCTCACTGTCCGTGCGGGTGCAGCACGCTCGCGGCCCGCTTGGCGAGGTCCGTACCCGGGAATTGCTTCACCAGCGCCCTCAGCTGCGCATGCCCCGCGCTGGTGTGACCCTGTGCGATCAGCGTATTGCCCAGATCGAACATCGCCGCGGCCGCCTTGCCCGAATCCGGCCAACGCTTCAGCACGGTGCGGAAGCACTTCTCGGCCTTGTTGAAGTCCTGGTTCACGTAATGCGCCTCACCGAGCCAGTACTCGGCGTTCGGCGCGAGCGGGCTCGTGGGGTAGGTCTTCAGGAACCCCTTGAACCCGCTGATTGCCACCGAATAGCTGCCCGACTTCAACGCATCGAAGGCCTGTTGGTAGACCGATTGCTGAGTCGGACCGACTCCGGACATCATCCCGGCGAGCGAACCGGAACCGCCGCCGTCAGCGGCGGCGGCGGTTCCGGTCGTGGACGCAGAGCTGCCCGCCGCGCCAGCATTCGCCGGGCCCGCCGCGGCGTTGATCGCAGCGGCCTCGGCCGCACTGGCGCGCTCGAGTGCGCCCATGCGCTTGTTCAGATCCGCGTACAGCGCACGCTGCTGCCGACTGAACCGCCGATCGTGCTCCTCGAGGCTATCGACTCGCCCGCGCAGGCTGCGCACCTCGGCCTGCAGCGCGTTCTGCTGCTGGGCGAGCTGCACCAGACTGCCATTGGAGACGAATTGCTCGAGCTTGCCCACCCGTGCATCGAGATTATCGAGTCGCACCTGAGTGGGATCCGGACCGGTGGCGCAACCGCTGAGCAGCGTCACCAGCAGCGCCGCAGCCGGCGCCAGCACGCGCAAGGCACGCATGGAAGCTCCCGCGCCTCGCTCAGCGACCCGGCTGCGTCGGCGTCAAATAGACGATGTCGACGCGGCGGTTCTTGGCCCAGGCGACCGGATTGTTGGCCGGATCGACCGGCCGCTCCTCGCCGTAGCTCACGACGGTGATCTGATTCGGCGAGACGCCCTGCAGCAGCATCGCCTGGCGGACCGATTCAGCACGGCGCATACCGAGACCGATGTTGTACTCCGGTGAGCCGCGATCATCGGTGTTGCCCTCGAGCCGAACACGCGCGTTCGCATGATCGGCGAGGTACTTCGCGTGGGCCGCGACCACCTCGATGCCGTGTCCGCGAATCACCGCGCTGTTGAATGCGAAGTGAATGGTGCGATCCGCCAGCAGGCCCTGCTGCGGGCCCGGCACCGAGCTCTGATTGCCGAGTGAGCCTTCCCCGGCATTCGCGCCGGAACCGGCGCCCTGACTGGCGGCACCGCTGCCGGCCGTCGCCGTCTGCGAACTGGCCGGTTTGACCGGCTTGCTCGCGCAGGCCGCCAGACCCAGAGCCGCGGCCAACACCATTACCGTAACAATGCGACGCATAACACCCTTCTCCGTTGTGCGCCGGTCCCCCGGCGCGCTGTTGTGACACTCTCGCGCGGCCCGTCAGGGACCGCGCTACTCAAATCTCAATGCCGGCGCGGGGGAAACGGTCCCCAGCTCGGATCCTGTATCTGTCCATGCGTGGGCCTGAGGGTCATGCCCGTCAGCCCATCGATCGACGTGGTCGCCAGTATCGCCTCCGAGCCGCTGCCCGGACGATTGGCGTAGATGAGCTCCGCGCCGTTCGGCGCAAAGCTCGGCGTGCTGTCGAGCGGACCGTGCGTCAGCACCCGGAAGTTGCCTGTCTTCAAGTTCTGCACGCCGATGCAGTATTGCCCGTCCACCTGCGTGACCACCGCCAGATGCGTTCCGTCCGGCGAGACGTGCGGATCGGCATTGTACCCGTCTGTGAAGGTGATGCGCCGCGGCAGGCTGCCCGGGGTGAGCGACTTGCGGTAGATCTGCGGGGAGCCGGCCCGGTCGGAGGTGAAGTAGAGCGCACGGCCGTCCGGCGCCCAGGTCGCCCCGGTATTGATCGCCGGGGTGTGCGTGATGCGGGTGAACTGCCGGGTGTGCAGGTTGAGCACGTAGATCTGCGGATAGCCCGAGACGCCGCTCAACGTCAGTGCGAGCTCCTGTCCGTTCGGCGAGAACGACGGCGAGCCGTTCTCCCCGGCGCGCGCCGAGACACGGTAGCGCTGCCCGGTGCGCACCCGCTGCAGGTACACCGCCGAGAGATGATCTTCGAATGAGACGTAGGCGAGCCATTTTCCATCCGGTGACCACACCGGGGACATGATCGGGAAGCGCGACTCGAGGATGAGGTGCTGATTGTAGCCATCCGCATCCGCCACAACCAACTGAAAGCGCTGCGCCGCGCCGCTTCCGACCACCGCCACGTAGGCGATGCGGGTGTCGAATGCACCGCGGATCCCGGTGATGGCCTGGTAAATCGCATCGCTCACGCGGTGTGCCGCGTTGCGCAGCGCTGCGGCCGAGCCGGTGAAGCGCTTGCGCACCACGCTCTGGCCGGTCAGGACGTTGAGCAGATTGAAGTCGACGGCAAGCTCGCCATTGCCGACCGGTTTGACGCGCCCCACCACCAGGTAATCGACGCCCGTGCTCTTCCAGACCGGGAAAGCGACCTGCGCGGCATGATCCGGCGTGGCCGGCATCTGCGCGGCCGGCAGGCCGCTGAAGCGCCCGCTGCCGACCAGATCGTGCTGGACCACCGCGGCGACATTGACCGACGCGCTGCTCGTCTCGGCGAACGGCACGACGGCGATCGGCACCGGATGGGTCACCCCGGAGGTGATCTTGATGGTCAGTTGCGCCTGCGCCGCCGGCAGACCGCCGAGGGCAAGCAGTGCCGCGATCGCGGCGGTACGCATGCGGGCAACTCTGGTCATGGGTGTCATGGCTCTCAGTTCGAATTGGGCGCGAATACGAAATTGATCTGCTGCTGATACAGGTCCGGGTCCGGCGGCGGCGGCAGCGGTGAGGCCCGATACACGGCCGCTTCGATCGACTCGCGCACCGCCTCATCGCCATTGCACTGGCCAAGGCTCACGCTGCTCACCGCCCCGCCCGGCACCAGAACCACCCGGATCGTGCAACTGAGGTTCGACCGCGCCGTCGGCGGTTTGATCCACGCCGCCTCGACCCGCTGGGTGACCTCCGTGATCCAGCCGCCGACCGCCGAGCGCATCTGGGCATTGGACTGCGCATCCTCGCGCAGCGCCTGCTGCAGCTGCGCGATACGCTGGGCACGCGCCTCGGCGGCCCGCTCGGCGGCGAGTTTACGCGCCGCGGCGAGCTTCTTCGCCGCCTCGCGCCTGCGCCGCGCCTCCGCCCGCTGCTGAGCCTGCGCGCGCTGTTTCGCCAACGCCTTCGCCTTTGCCTCGGCCTGCGCTTTGGCCTTGGCTTCGGCTCGGGCTCGCGCTTTCGCCTGCGCTTTCGCCTGCGCTTGGGCCTGCGCTTGAGCCTGGGCCTGGGCCTCGGCCGCGTGCTGTTGCTGCAGCCGCTGCTGCTCCGCCTGGGCGGCCGCCACGCGCTGCTGTTCGGCTTCGGCCGCCTGCTGACGCAACGCCTGCTCCTGCGGCGTCGGGGCCGGCGGGCCCTGGGGTGCGCTCACCGGAGGCGGTGCCGGGGGCTTCGGTGAAGGCTTCGGCGCCAATCCGACGCCTCTCAGGGAGTGAGCATCGACCACCGTAGCCTCGAGCGACACGCTCGGGGTGATCGGCCGGTGCGCGTAGCGCCACCAGCCGTAGGCGAGCAGCCCAATGATGGTGCCGTGCAGCAGCACCGACATGCCGATCGACAGCCACCGGTCGCGCGCGGGCTCCGAGGACATGGTGCGGCGCCTCGTCAATGGCTCAACCGGCCAGCCGGCGGCTGCGTCATGAATCCGACCTTACGCGCCCCAGCATCCTGCAGGAGCACCATCGCCCGAACGATGACGCCGTAGGACACCGCTGTGTCGGCGCGAATCATCACCGGGCGGGTCGGGTCGGATTGCAACGCGGCGGCGACGTGCGACTCGATGTCGTTTGCGCTCGCCGGACCGAGACTCGGCTGCGCACCCACGGCCAGATACAGCCCCCCGCTGCGCGTCACCGACAGCACGATCGGACTGCGCTTGCCCGTCGGCAGCGTCTTGGCGGCCGCATGAGGCAGCGTCACCTTCACCCCCTGCGTGAGCAGCGGTGCGGTGATCATGAAAATGATGAGCAACACCAGCATCACGTCGATGTACGGCACGACGTTGATCTCCCCCATCAGTCTGCGCCCGCGCGAGACCTGTGCCATGGTGCGCTCCTAGCGGCCCTTCGGGGCTGGCGGCGCGGCCATCGGCGCGCCCCCCGCGGCGCTCACCGTCGGGGCGGCCGCGATCCCACGCGTGGCGTGGCGTTGCAGAATGGTGGAGAACTCCTCCATGAACGCATCGAAGCGCACCTCGAGCCGGCCGACCTGATCGGCGAAGCGGTTATAGGCGACCACGGCCGGGATGGCCGCGAACAGACCGATCGCGGTGGTGATGAGCGCCTCGGAAATCCCCGGCGCGACCGCCGCGAGCGTCGCCTGGCGCACATCGCCCAAGGAGGAGAACGCGCTCATGATGCCCCACACCGTGCCGAACAGACCCACGTACGGGCTCGTCGAGCCGACCGTGGCGAGCGTGGCGAGGCTGTGCTCGAGCCGGTCAATTTCCTTCAGCTGCGCCACGCGCATCGCGCGGCGCGAGCCCTCGAGCACCAGATCGGTCGATCCGGCGCCCTGCTGGCGCTGGCGGGCGAATTCGCGAAACCCCATCTCGAAGATACTGGCCATGCCGCTCGCCCCGCCGTGCGATTCGATCGCCCGGTACAGCTGCGCCAGATCCCCGCCGGACCAGAAATTGTTCTCGAACTGATCGGCCTCGCGACGCGCCCGGCCGATCAGCAGCCGCTTGCGGAAGATGATCGCCCAGGAGGTGAGCGAGGCGAGCATCAACAGCCCGATGACGATTTGCACCACGAAGCTCGCCTGCACGACGAGCTGAATCAGCGACAGATGTCCACTCATGAGGTTTCGGCTCACTCCCGGTTAGTTCAGCACCGCACGCAGCGTCTCGGGCAGCTTCGTCGGACGCATCGTGCGAGCATCGACACAGGCCACTCGGACCTCGGCAGTCACCAGCGGCTCGGCCTCCCCGGCGCGCAGGATGCGCTGCGCGAAGCGCATGCAAACCGCGCCGTCGGCGCGCGGCTCACAGGTCACGAGCAGCTCATCGTCGAGCCGCGCCGGCCGGCGATAGTCCACCGATACGTTCACGACCGCGAACAGCACGCCAGGTTCCCGCGCCATCTCCTGCTGCGAAAATCCGAGCGAGCGCAGCCACTCGGTGCGCGAGCGCTCGAGGAACCGCAGGTAATTGGCATAATAAACGATGCCGCCGCCGTCGGTGTCCTCCCAGTAGACTCGCGCCGGCCAGCTGAACTCGCTCATGGATTCTCCTCAAACAGCGTCAGGGGCGCAGCGAGCCGCTCCGGCGGCGTACGGCCGAAGTGCTCGTAGGCGCTGCGCGTGGCCATGCGGCCGCGCGCGGTGCGCACCAGGAAGCCCTGCTGGATCAGAAACGGCTCGATCACATCCTCGAGCGTGCCGCGTTCCTCCCCAACCGCCGCTGCGATGCTCTCGATGCCCACCGGACCGCCGTCGAAACGATCGATGACGGTGGTAAGGAGCTTGCGATCGAGGGTATCGAACCCCTGTGGATCGACTTCCAGCAAATCGAGAGCCGCTTCGGCCACGGCCGCAACGATACGCCCGTCTGCCTTAACCTGAGCGTAATCGCGCACCCGGCGCAGCAGCCGGTTGGCGATGCGCGGGGTGCCCCGCGCGCGCTGCGCAATGCACCGCGCACCGACCTCATCGATCGGCACTGCGAGGATGGATGCGGAGCGGCGCACGATGTGCTCCAGATCGTCCACCGCGTAGAACTCCAGCCGCTGCACGATGCCGAAGCGATCGCGCAGCGGCGAGGTCAGCAGCCCGGCACGCGTGGTGGCCCCGACCAGTGTGAAGGGCGGCAGATCCAGCTTGATCGAGCGGGCCGCCGGGCCCTCCCCGATCATGATGTCGAGCTGGTAGTCCTCCATGGCCGGATAGAGCACCTCCTCGACCACCGGGGAGAGCCGGTGGATCTCATCGACGAACAGCACGTCACGCGCCTGCAGGTTCGTCAAGATGGCCGCCAGATCCCCAGGCCGCTCGAGCACCGGCCCGGAGGTCTGGCGCAGGTTCACCCCGAGCTCGGCCGCGACGATGTGCGCGAGCGTGGTCTTGCCGAGCCCCGGGGGGCCGAACACCAGCACGTGATCGAGCGCCTCGCCGCGCTGACGTGCCGCGCCGATGAAGATCTCAAGCTGCGCGCGCGCCTTGGGCTGCCCGACGTACTCGGCGAGCCGGCGCGGACGGATGGCCTTGTCGGCCGCCTCGTCCTCACCGCTCGCCTGTGCGCTGACGATGGGGCGTTCGAGGTCCACGTGTTACTCCCGCACCGCACGCTGCAGTGCGCGACGGATCAACTCTTCGGTCGAGTGCGCCTCGGGTCCTGCGCTGTTCAACAGCCGGCTCGCCTCGGGTGGTTTGTAACCGAGCGCGATGAGCGCATCGAACGCCTCGGTTTGCGCCTCGGTCCCTGCAACGCGCACCGGCCGCTCGAGCGTCGCGGCCTCGAGCCGGTCGCGCATCTCGACCACCAGTCGCTCGGCGGTCTTGCGCCCGATGCCCGGTACGCGGGTGAGCGCAGCCACGTCGTGGCCGTGAACGCACGCGGCGAACGCCTCAACGCTCAGCCCCGAGAGCAGCGCCAGGGCGATCTTCGGCCCCACACCTGACACTTTGATCAGGTCGCGAAACAGCCGCCGCTCGGCCTCGGTGCCGAAGGCATACAGCACGTGCGCATCCTCACGCACCACCAAATGGGTCAGCAGCCGCACCGGCTCACCCACCGCCGGCAGGTGAAAATAGGTCGACATGGGCGCTTCGAGCTCGTAGCCGAGACCGCCCGCCTCGACCGTGAGGTGCGGGGGCGCCTTGGCCACAATCTGTCCACGAATCGAGCCGATCATCAGGTCGTGCCGCTCTCGTTGGGTGCCGCGCCATGTGCGACGGCCAGTCGCACCATCGGGCGCGAGTGCGCGTGGCACAGCGCCACGGCCAGCGCATCGGCAGCATCCGCAGCGAGCCGCTCCTGAAGCGACAGCAGCGCGCGCACCATGTGCGCAACTTGCTGCTTCTCCGCGGCGCCCGAACCGACCAAGGCCAGCTTGATGGCGCGCGGAGCATACTCGAATACCGTCACGCCGTGGGGCACGGCGCACAGCGCCGCGCCACGCGCCTGGCCGAGCTTCAGCGCGCTGTCGACATTGCGGTTGACGAACACCCGCTCGACGGCCACCTCGGCCGGATCGTGCCGGGCGATCAGCTCGGTGAGCCGATCGAAGATCAGCCGCACGCGTACCGCGAGCACCTCGGCACCCGGCACCGCGATGCACCCGTGCGCCAGATGGCACCACCGTCCGTCGCGCCATTCGATCAGTCCGAATCCCGTGATTCGCGAGCCCGGATCGAGCCCGAGGACGCGCAGCCCCGTGCGCTCGGCCGCCAGCACCGGCGACGGCGCCACCGCGGCGCTGCTGCGCTGCGGATCAAACGAGCGCCAGGCTCGGGTCGGATATCGCGACATTCGAATACACCTGGTGCACGCCCTGAACCTGCTTAAGTGCCTGCAGCAGGTCCCGCCAACGCTGTGTCGCACCCGCCGGCAGCGCCAGCATCTGCGCCGCCCGCTCGCTCACCGCCGCAGCACTCGGCACCCAGCCGGCGAGCGCGAGCGCTCGGCGGATCGCCTCGAATTCCTGCGGATCGGTGCGCACCTCGAGCTCCTCAGGGTCGATGCCGCAGACACGCTCGGCGCCCGCGGCATAGGCTGCGGCCGTGAGCCTCGCCGGATCCGTCGCCGCAAAGCGCATCCAGCCCACCCGGTCGAATAGATAGCGCACCGCGCCCTCGGCGCCGAGAAAGCCCCCGTGCGCCCGGAATACGTCCCGCAGCAGTGCACGCAGCCGCTCGGGATCCTCCGTACGGCACTCGAGCAGCACCGCGCCCCCCTCCGGGCCGTAGCCCTCGAGGCACACCTGCTGCACACCGGACGGATTCAACACCATGTGAAAATATACAGTCCTGCACCGGCACCGCACAACCCCGCAAGGCCGGGCCGGTTTCTGCCGCCGCCGGTGTGTGATTATGATAGCCAGGAATCTCGCCTCAGGCATCGACGCCCCCCGTGCAGACCACGCAGCACTGCCCACCCGCCCTGCTCGCTTCGATCGACGCATTGCGCGCTGCTCTGGCCGCCGGGGGCATCGAGGCGGCGGCGCTCGAGCGCAGCGCCGAGGCCGCCGCCATCGTGGGGGCGCTCACGGAAGATGCCGATCTGGCGCACGCGCTGGTGCTGAAACCCGCGCTCGCCGCAGCCGCTTCGGCGCCGAAGGCGCTTACGCCACTGGCCGGCCCCGAGATCTGGAGCGCCGCCGCGGCACTCTCGAAATTCGCCGACATCGGCCTGCCGCAGCACTGGTCTCCGCAGCAGGGTCTCGATGCCCGCCAGGCCGAGACGCTGCGCAAGATGCTGCTCGCCGTGGTGAGCGATCCGCGGCTGATCCTCGCTCGGCTCGCCGAGCAGCTCACGGCGCTGCGCCACGCGCGTGCCCTGCCCGCCGAAGCACGCCGGCGCCTGGCGCTCGAGACGCGAGCGATCTTCGCCCCGCTCGCCAACCGGCTCGGGATCTGGCAGCTGAAGTGGGAACTGGAGGACCTCGCCTTCCGCTACCTGGAGCCCGCCGCGTATCGGCACATCGCCCAAGCGCTGAAGGAACGGCGGCGTGACCGGGAACGGTACATCGAGGCGTTCTGCGCCACAGTGCGTACCTCGCTCGCGCAGAGCAACATCAGCGCCGAGGTGTACGGACGACCGAAACACATGTACAGCATCCACCGCAAGATGCAGAACAAGCACCTGCAGTTCGACCAGCTCTTCGACGTGCGTGCGGTGCGCATCGTCGTGGAGTCGATTCCCGACTGCTATGGTGCGCTCGGGGTGGTGCACGGCCTGTGGCCCTACATCCCGGGGGAGTTCGACGACTACATCGCGACGCCCAAGGGCAACTTCTACCGCTCGATCCACACCGCGGTCATCGGTCCGCAGAGCAAGAGCGTCGAGGTGCAGATCCGCACCCGCCAGATGCACGAGCACGCCGAGCTCGGTGTTGCGGCCCACTGGACGTACAAGGAGGGCGCCCCCCCGGACCTGCACTACCAGCGCAAGATCGAGGCGCTGCGCCGCGTGCTCGAGCCGATCGGCGCAGAGAGCGCCGACACCGAGCGAGAATTCCTCGAGCAGGTGAGCGGCGAGCTGTTCCAGGACCGCGTCTACGCCCTGACGCCCAAGGGCGAGGTCATCGACCTCCCGTACGGAGCGACGCCTCTTGATTTCGCCTACACCGTGCACACTTCGCTCGGGCACCGTTGCCGCGGCGCAAAGGTCAATGGGCGCATCGTGCCGCTCACCCAGGCGCTCGAGAACGGGCAGATCGTCGAGATCATCACCGCCAAGCAGGATGGGCCGAGTCGCGACTGGCTCGCCCCGGAACTGGGGTATCTGGCCTCGGCGCGCAACCGCGCCAAGGTGCGTGCCTGGTTCCGCAAGCTCGACGCCGCCGACAACCGCGGCGCCGGGCGCACGATCGCCGAGCGGGAACTGACGCGGCTCGAGGTCTCCGCGGCGCAGCTGCCGGAGCTCATCAGCGCACTGAATGCGCAGGACACCGAGCACTTTCACCAGCTGCTCGGCGAAGGGGAGATCACCGTCGCGCAGCTCGAGCACGCCGTGCAGCGCCTGACACCGCGCCCGCAAGTGTCGCTGCCCGCTCCGCGGGCACAGCGACCGTCGCGGGGTGGCTCGCCGGTGGACATCGAAGGCGTGGGGGATCTGCCGATCACTCTGGCGCGCTGTTGCGCACCGATCCGACCGCAGCCGATCGTCGGCTACGTCACCGTCGGGCGCGGCGTGACCATTCATCGGCGCGGCTGCCCTGGGTTCGCCCGCATGCGCTCAGTGCGTCCCGAGCGGGTGTTGAAAGTCGAGTGGAGTTCGCGCCAGCCGGCCGAACTGCCGGTGCAGATCGCCGTGCACGCCTACGACCGGCGCGGTTTGGTGCGAGACCTCACCGACGTGCTGGCGATGGAGCGGCTGAGCATCCAGGGGATGACCACCACCACGGACTCGACGGCGGGGACGGCCGACGTACACCTCACCGTGGCGGTCGAGGACGAGGCGCAGTTGCAGCGGCTGCAGCGGCGCCTCGAAGCGGTCTCGAATGTGGTTTCGGTGAGGCGCGCCGGTTAGCGGTTGATCGAGTCGATCGCGCGCTTGTCTGCCGCGAGCGCCGCCTCGTGCAGCGCCTCGGAGAGCGTCGGGTGCGCATGAATGGTGCGCTGCAGATCCTCGCTGCTCGCCGAGTACTCCATGGCGAGCACCGCCTCGGCGATCAGCTCACCGGCCATCGGGCCGATGATGTGCACCCCGAGGATCTCATCGTCGTCCTGCGCGGCGATGACCTTGGCGAAGCCCTGTGCCTGCTCCATGGCCCGGGCGCGGCCGCTCGCCAGGAACGGGAACGAGCCGACCTTGTAGGCCCGCCCGCTCGATTTGACCTGCTCCTCGGTGAGCCCCACCCAGGCGATTTCCGGAGCGGTGTAGATCACCGAGGGAATGACCTTGTAGTTGACTTCCCCGTAGAGGCCGGCGATCAGGTCGGCCACCATCACGCCCTCTTCCTTGCCCTTGTGCGCCAGCATCGGCCCGCGCACGCAGTCCCCGACCGCCCAGATTCCCTCCGCACCCGTGCGGCAGTGCTCATCGACCTGGATGAAGCCGCGCTCATCGAGCGCCACACCGGTGCCTTCGGCCAGCAGCCCGGCACTGAACGGACGCCGACCGGCCGCGACAATCAGCCGATCGACCGTGATCTTGTGCTCGCCCTTGGCGTCCTGGTAGCCCACCTCGACCGCATCGGCGCTCACCTTCGTGCCGGTGACCTTGGCACCGAGACGAATGTCCATCCCCTGCTTCTTGAAGTGTCGCGCCGCCTCCTTGGCGAGCTGCTGGTCGGCCATGGCGAGGAAATCAGGCATCGCCTCGAGCACGGTGACCTCGGCGCCGAGGCGTCGCCACACGCTGCCGAGTTCCAACCCGATCACACCGGCACCGATGACTCCGAGGCGCTTGGGCACCGACTCGAATTCGAGCGCTCCCCAGGAATCGACGATGTGCGGCGCCTTGAACGGCGCGACCTTCAGCTCGACCGGCGTCGAGCCGGACGCGAGAACCACCTGCTTGGCGCTGAGCACCCGCGTGCTACCGTCGGCGGCGGTGAACTCCACGCGCCGGCCGGGCAACAGTTTGCCGTGGCCCTGCAGCGCCGTGACGCCGCTCGCCTTGAACAGCGCCATGATGCCCTGGGTGCTCGTCTTGACGATGCCGGCCTTGCGCTTCTGCATCTGCGCGACGTCGAAGCCGACTTCTCCGACCTGAATGCCGTGCACCGCGAATTCCTCGCGCACACGGTGATAGAGCTCACTGGACTCGAGCAGCGCCTTGGAGGGGATGCAGCCGGCATTGAGGCACGTGCCGCCGAACGCATAACTGCCGTCGCGGTTGCGCCACTCGTCGATGCAGGCCACGGAGAGCTTGTTCTGCCCGGCGCGAATCGCCGCCGGATATCCGGCCGGACCGCCGCCGATGACAATCACGTCGAATGAATCAGCCATGTTCAAATCCCCAGCAGCATGCGGCCCGGATCCTCCAGGCATTCCTTGACGGTCACCAGGAACTGCACCGCCTCGCGTCCATCGATGATGCGGTGATCGTAGGTGAGGGCCAGATACATCATCGGGCGGATCGCGATCTGCCCGTCGACCACCATGGGCCGCTCCTGAATCTTGTGCATGCCGAGAATGGCACTCTGCGGCGCGTTCACGATCGGCGTGGACATCAGCGAGCCGAACACTCCACCATTGGTGATGGTGAAAGTCCCGCCGGTCAGCTCATCGATGCCGATCGTGCCGGCGCGCGCCTTCTTGGCGTACTCGCCGATCTCCTTTTCGATCGACCCGAAGCCTTTCAGGTCGGCATCGCGCACGATCGGCACCACCAGGCCGCGCTCGGTCGAGACCGCAACGCCGATGTCGTAGAACTCGTGGTAGAGGATCTCGTTGCCGTCGACCGAGGCGTTGACCACCGGGAACTTCTTCAGTCCCTCGATGCACGCCTTGACGAAGAAGGACATGAAGCCGAGCTTCACGCCGAGCTCCTTCTCGAAGCGATCCTTGTAGCGGGCGCGCAGGCCCTGCACGGCCGTGAGATCGACCTCATTGAATGAGGTGAGCAGTGCCTGGGTGGATTGCGCCTCCACCATGCGCTGCGCGATGCGCTGGCGCAGCCGCGTCATCGCCACGCGATGCTCGGTGCGCCCGCCGGCCGCCGGCGCCGCGGGGACCGCCGCACTCTGCTGACCGAGGAAGCCCACCACGTCGGACTTGGTGAGCCGTCCGTCCCGGCCGCTCGCGGGGATGGTGCCCGGATCGAGGCGATTCTCCTCGACCAACCGGCGCACCGATGGGCTGAGCTTGTCCTTGCCCGCCGCATCCTCCTTCGCCGCAGCACTCTTCGCCTCGGGCACCGCAGCACTCTGCGTCGCCGCTGGAGCAGGCGTCGGCGCCCCGGCTTGCGCCACCGCGCCCTCCTCGATCAGCGCGAGCACCTGTCCGCTCGTGACCACCGCACCGTCGGCCACCTTCAGCTCGCGCAACACGCCGTTTGCCGGGGCGGGCACTTCGAGCACCACCTTATCGGTCTCAAGATCGGCGAGATTCTCATCGCGGCGCACCGCATCACCGGGCTTCTTGTGCCAGGCGACGAGCGTCGCGTCGGAAACGGACTCCGGAAGTTGCGGGACTTTGATTTCGGTCGTCATGAACTCTTTCTCATCGGGGCTGCGGGCGCCTTGCGTCCGCGGGCGTGCGTCAGGCGCGGGGTCTTGCGCGCCGAATTCTCTGTCGTCGTGGCATGCAGCGCCGCTTCGACCAGCGCCTGCTGCTCGCGCTCGTGCGTCTTGCTGATGCCGGTGGCCGGCGCGGCGGCCGGCGCCCGGCCGGCGTAGAGCACCTCGGAGTTCTTCTCGAGCGGCTCCTCGAGGCGATGGCGGATCTGGTACCAGGCGCCCTGATTCTGCGGCTCCTCCTGACACCACACCACGTCACGCAGGTTCGGGTAGCGCGCGAGCACCGCCTGATATTCCTCGCTCGGGAACGGATAGAGCTGCTCGATGCGCACCAACACCACGTCGCGCCGGCCGGCGGCGCGGCGCGCCTTGAGCAGATCGAAGTACACCTTGCCGCTGCAGAACACTGCGCGGCGCACTTCATCGACCTCGACTTCGTCGACCTCGTCGATGACCCGGGCGAATGCACCGCTTGCGAGCTCCTCGAGCGCCGAGACCGACAGCTCGTGGCGCAGCAGGCTCTTTGGCGTCATGACGATGAGCGGCTTGCGGAATGGTTGGAGCATCTGGCGGCGCAGCATGTGGAACATCTGCGCCGGGGTCGACGGCACGCACACCTGCATGTTCGACTCGGCACACAGCTGCAGGAAGCGCTCCAGGCGCGCCGAGGAATGCTCCGGTCCCTGTCCCTCGTAGCCATGCGGCAGGAACAGCACGAGGCCGCAGTAACGTTCCCACTTCGCCTCACCGGAGCTGATGAACTGATCGATGACGACTTGCGCGCCGTTGGCGAAGTCACCGAACTGCCCCTCCCAGATGGTCAGGCAGGCCGGCTCGGTGGTCGAGTACCCGTACTCGAAGCCCATCACCGCCTCTTCAGAGAGGACCGAGTCGATGATCTGCACACGCGGCTGACGCTCGGCGAGGTGTTGCAGCGGAATGTACACCTCGGGGCTGTTTTGATCGTGCAGCACCGCATGGCGGTGGAAGAACGTGCCGCGGCCGCAGTCCTGGCCGCTCAAACGCACCGAGTAGCCGTCCTCGACGAGTGATGCGTACGCGAGCGTCTCGGCGCAGCCCCAGTCGAGCGGCATCTCCCCGGCGAGCATCTGCGTGCGGTTCTTCATGATGTTCGCCACGCGCGGATGCAGCGTCAGCCATTGCGGCAGCTGCGTCATGCGCTCCCCGAGGGACTTCAGGCGCTTGATGTCCACGCCCGTGCCGATCCGCTCCGACCAGTCCGACTGCCCGTAGCGCGTCCAGTCGACCGTGAACTGATTGCCAATCATGCCGAGCGCGGCGCGCGCCAGGGGCTTGCCCTGATCGAGGCTCTCGCGGTACTGCGCGACGAGGGAGTCCGGCTCGTCCTTCTGCACCACGCCCTCCCCGACCAGCCGCTCGGCATACAGCGTGCGTGTGGTCGGATGCTTGCGGATGATGTGGTACATCTGCGGCTGCGTGGCCGCCGGCTCGTCCGCCTCGTTGTGACCGAGTCGTCGGTAGCACACCAGATCGATCACCACGTCCTTGTGAAAGCGCATGCGGTAATCGAGCGCCAGACGCGTGACGAACACCGCCGCCTCCGGGTCATCCCCGTTGACGTGGAAAATCGGCGCCTCGAGCATCTTGGCCACGTCGCTGCAGTACAGCGTCGAGCGCGCATCCTCGGGCGCGGAGGTGGTGAAGCCCACCTGATTGTTGATCACCAGGTGCAGCGTGCCACCGGTGCGATAGCCGCGCGCCTGCGAGAGCTGCAGCGTTTCCATCACCACGCCCTGACCGGCGAAGGCCGCATCGCCGTGGATCAGCACCGGCAGCACCCGATCGCCCTGGGCGTCATCGCGCCGCTCCTGACGGGCGCGCACCGAGCCCTCGACCACCGGGTTGACCACCTCGAGGTGCGAGGGATTGAAGGCGAGCACGGTGTGCACGTTGCCCGTCGGGGTGCGCAGATCCGCCGAGAAGCCCTTGTGGTACTTCACGTCTCCCGAGCCCTTCAGATGACTCAGGTCGTAGTTACCCTCGAACTCCGAGAACAACAGTGAGGGGGGCTTGCCGAGCAGGTTCACCAGTAAGTTCAGGCGCCCGCGGTGCGCCATGCCGATGACCACTTCGTCCACCGCGACGCTGCCGCAGCGCTGGATCAGATCATCGAGCATCGGGATCAGCGTCTCCCCGCCCTCGAGCGAGAAGCGCTTCTGACCGACGTACTTGGTGTGCAGGTAACGCTCGTGCCCTTCCGCGGCGGTGAGCTGCCAGAGGATGTTGTGCTTCTCCTCGGCGCTGAATTTGTGCTGCAGGCGGCCGGCCTGGAAGCGATCCTGCAGCCACAGCCGCTCGTTCGAGTCCGAGATGTGCGCGAATTCCGCGCCCACCGAGCCGCCGTAGATGATCTCGAGCTCGCGCAGGATATCGCGCAACTTCATGCGCTTCGGCACCGCCTCGATGCGACTGCCGGTGTAGAACTCGCCCTCGAGATCCGCCTCGGAGAGCTTGAAGTACGGCAGGTCGAGCACGTGCGGACGCGGCCTCTGCATCAGACCGAGCGGGTCGAGTTTCGCCACGAGATGCCCGCGGTTGATCCAGATCTGGATCAGACGCGAGACGGCTGCCTGGCGCACATCGGCACCGCGGACGCCGCCGGGCGGCGCCAGTGCGCGCGGCTGATGAGCCCGCGCGACGATTCCGGCCTCGATCGGACCGGCGGGCTGCTCGTTGCCACTCCCGCCGCCGGGCAGGCTTTGGAAGTAGCGACGCCAGCGCTCCTCTACGCTCGCTGGGTCAGTGAGGTACTGCTCGTAGAGAGTGTCCAGGAAATCGGCGTTGCCGCCGAAAAGGGGTGTAGGTTCAAGCATGCTGGGAGAGGCAACTGCGAGTCGCTAGTGTAACGGAAAGGCCACAGGCGAGGAATATGTAATCGTGCGTCATACGCTGAAACTTAACGCAGGTTCAGGATGCGAGTGAACGGGGCACGCCACAGTCTCACAGCATGCCGAGCAGTGCCAGCTCGTAGACAATTAGTACGACGTATCCGGCGAGTACCGCATACAGAATGAGGGGCACGGGCAGGCGTCCGAAGGCCTTCAACCGCGTCAGCATCGTCAGGCAGAGGATGCCGATGCCGGTCAGGCTCACCTTCACCGCGATGAAGGCCGCCCCCGTCCCGCGCACCAGGGGCGCGAGCAGCGGATTGACCTCGTAGGCGCCGTGGTTGATCAGCAGCAGCGTCAGGGCCGCATCGGCGCACGAGAGTGCCACGATGAGCGTGGCCACCGCGAGCCACCACGGATGGTGCCAGTCGACCGCCCCGAGACGCTCCTCGCCGAAGCGGCGCGGACCCTGCCGGCGCGGGCGCACACCGCCCCAGATGAGAGCGCGCAGCACGCGGGCGCGCCGATCCGGCCCGCGGCGCCGCTCAAGCTCGGCCGGCTCGCTCGGCGGTTCACGGGCGCCGGAGGCGCGGTCGGGAAGCGGTCTGGACACGATGGGCACGGGCGAGGATGGGTCGGTCGGATTGTAGGGCTCGCTCCCACCCCTGCCGTCCGCAGCGTCCCGAAGTGTGATGCCCATCGCACGCCGCAGCGCACCGACACCGCCGGTGGCGCTCGGGCGCGGGCGCGGAAACCATGTCCCAGAGGCTTGCACGGTGAGCGGGAGTATAGTGATGCGGACCGGTTCACCTGCGCGAGACCCCTCATGAGCCAGACCGCCACGAACCCCATTGGAGAGAGGCCCGGCAAATCCCTCGGCCTCGCCATCGCCCTCGCCTTCTTGTTCGGCCCCTTCGGCCTCGCCTACGCCAGCCTCATGGGTGCAGCGGTGATGCTGATCGTGTCGGTGGTGGTGCTGGTGCCGGTCCTACTCGGGCTGTTCATCAACGCCGTGATCTTCCTGCCGGTGTGGATCGTGTGCGTGATTTGGGCCGCCTTCGCCACCCATGAGCGCCTCGCGAGCCCCCCCGTGGAGGGGACTGGACCGGCCGATGATGGCGCCCCCGGCAGGAGTTGAACCTGCGACCTACCGCTTAGGAGGCGGCGCCAAACGACGCACCTTGTGCCCGTAGTTGACTCGGACCCGATGGATTTTACCGACCGGTATCCGCTGGCAACTGATGCACCTCCCTCTGCACCGCACCACGGCCAAGCGCCTCAGTGCCGACACATCCGGGCCAGCGCGGGCTAATGCCCAGATTCGTGATGCTTGACGTAACTGTCCAGCAAGCTCCGAATCATCTTTTGATAGGGAACCTTGGATCTGGCAGCGTGCTGCTTGAAGAATCTCACGCTACGCTTACTCAGGGAGATGGTGATTTTGACACCGTCGTCACGCAGCACCAATTGGTCCGGCGGAGGCAGGAAGTCGCTCACCACTTCAACCTTGCCTAGCGGTTCGTCCTTATACGTTACCTTGCGTTTCATAAAGCCTCTTCCCGCGGCGCCAATATCCGGCGCCGAAAATGCGAATGACGCCATCACGGTATGTGAACCGCACCGTCACAATCCCGTCCTCAAGCCGTCCGAAGCAGTAAAACCGTGATTCAGACCGGCTATGAGACAGATCCTTTGCAATCACACGCTGGGGATCGAAGAACGCCCGTTGGGCGTCGATGAACGCCACGCCATGCTTTCGCTGGTTTTCCGCATCTTTGGCCGGATCCCACTCGAAGCTTGGCGTCATAGGATCGAAGTCTAATCCGCATATGGCGATTACACCATACGGGAATATGCCGGCTGTGGCAGTTACTTTCTGATCCGCAGATGGAAATGGTGCATATCGATATGGCGCTGTGGCCGCGCAAACTTGCCCAAGGGGGCGCACGCGTTGAACGTCCGCTAACGGATGACCAATCGCAGCGGAGCGCCGCCGTCGGGACGCTTCGGCGGCACGAGCTTCTCGAGGCTCGACTCGGTGAACTTCAGCCGGTTTTCCAAGCGCGCCATCGCTTTCTCAAGACCTAGCGCCACGAGAATCTGCGCTGAATTTGCGCTTGGAGGGGACGAAAATCACCCCACCCGGGCATAAGGGAGCGAAGCCTGTCGAGGAAACGACTGAAGCATAAGTCTTTATAATTAAAGGCGGAATCGCCGTTCGCAGTTGGCGCCCCCGGCAGGAGTTGAACCTGCGACCTACCGCTTAGGAGGCGGTCGCTCTATCCACTGAGCTACGGGGGCGGGGCAGCCGGTGAGTTTACCGGCCCGAGAACCCTGCCGCTCGGCTGATTGCCCCGCGAGCCCGGGTGCTCCGTTCAGCGAAACGAGTCCCCCGTCAGAGTCCCGCCCTGACCGCTCATCGGGCTGTTCCTGACAGCACTCGAGCGGTCTTGGCCCTTGCGGGCCGTGGA